>DATKMC010000001.1:0-11748 GCA_035542115.1 Methanomicrobiales archaeon
GCCATCGCCCTCTCCATGATCCGGGAGATGAAGAAGGCCTCCCTCACCGCCGGGTCCGTCGCCGGCCTCTCCGCCCTCTCCCTCGTCATCTGGGCGACGGACATCGCCACCACCGTCTCCATGGCCTCCATGTTCCGGGCGCAGGTCAGCCTTGCCGTGGTGGTCCTTGCCGTCGTGGTGGGGAACCTCGCAAAGGCGGTCCCCGTGACCCCCGGCGGTATCGGGACCTACGAGGCGGCGGTGGCCGTCATCCTGGTCCTCGGCTCCTCTCTCTCAGCGATGTCCCAGGCCACCGCGACCCTTATCGCCGTTACCGATCACCTGGTGAAGAACATCATCACCGCCGTAGGCGGGGCCCTCTCCATCTGGCTCCTGGGGAGCTGGGTCGTGGATGCCATCCGGGAGGCCTTCCACCGGAAGGGCGGGGAGGAGGGGGCCGATGGAGCCTGAGCTCCAGCTCCTCGCGGTCCTCGGCTGGCTGGTTCTCCTCAAGTTCCTCCAGGTCTCCCTCTACCCTGCCCTGAAGCCCTCGCTCGGGAGGCTCGCGTACCCCCTCTCCTGGACCGGGGGAGTCCTCGCCTTTTCCGCCCTCTCCTGGTACCTCGGGCTTCTCCGGCTCCCCGTCGCCCTCGCGGTCCTCCCCTTCCTCGGGCTGCTCGCCTGGGGCGTCCTCAGGAAACGGTACACGCGGGAGGATCTCCGGCGGGAACCCCGGTGGGACCTCATCTTCCTCGCCGCCTTCGCGGTGATGCTCCTCGTCCGGCTCGGGAACCCCGCCATCCTCACCGCCGAGAAGTTCATGGACCATGCCTTCATCGCCTCCATCATGCGAAGCCCCGTCGTCCCTCCTCCCGATCCCTGGTTCGCCGGCGGCACCATGAACATCTACTATTACGGGGGGTACTGGTTGATGGCGGTCCTCGGCGTCCTGACCGGCGTCCCGTCCCCCGTTGTCTTCAACCTGGCCCTCCCGACGGTGTTCGCCCTCGCGGCGGTGAACCTGTACGCCATCGGGGATCTGCTCCTCCCCCGGTTCAGGTGGTTTCCCCTCCTCACCCTCGTGCTCGTGAATCCCGACATCATCCGGGAAATCATCCTCGGGGGGAGCATCCTCTGGAACAGCACCCGGGTCATCACGGACACCATCAACGAGTACACCCTCTTCTCCTTCCTCTGGGGGGACGTCCACCCCCATGTCCTCGACATCGCGAACCAGGTCTTCCTCCTCCTCCTCCTCGCCATCGCCCTCACCCGCTGGTCCGGGCTCGGGAGGCGCGGGCAGGCGGCCCTCGCCCTCCTCGCGGCCCTCTCCCTCGGCTCGATGCCCGTGGTGAACACTTGGGACGTCCTCGTCTACGCCCCCCTCGTCGTCATCACGGGCCTCCTCCTCCTGCGGGAGGGGTGGCACGAGAAGGACCGGGACCCCTCGCCCCTCCTGTTCCTCGCCGGGGTACCCGTTCTCTCCGTCCTCCTCTACCTCCCGTACTACCTCCAGATGGCGACCACCGGCTATCTCGGGGTCTTCCTCGTCACCGCCCCCTCGGACCCCGTGGAATTTCTCCTCGTCCACGGGTTCTTCCTCGCGGTCTTCCTCGCGTACGGGGCACGGCCCCTCGCCCGACGCCCGTACCTCCTCCTCCCTGCCGTCATCGCCGCCACGGCAGGGTACCTGTCGGCGGCCCTTGCCATCGCCGCGGGGACCGCCGTCGCCGCACGGAGGGAGCGGAGGCCCGAGACCCTCTTCGCCCTCGCCGGGATCGTCATCGTCACCTTCGCCGAGATCTTCTACCTGAAGGACAACCTTGGCGGGATCTACTACCGGATGAACACGGTCTTCAAGTTCTACAACATCGCCTGGATCCTCATGGGGGTCTCGTCAATGACCATCATCGCCCGGGTCCTCGGCGGGCTGGAGATCCCCCGGATCCCCCCGTGGGCGACGAAGGCCGCCGCGGGGGTCCTCGCCGGCGTCCTCCTCGTCCTCTCCGTCCCCGCCTTCGTGTCCTCCGGGATCAGCTTCGGAGGCCCGACCCTGGACGGCCTCCAGTACATCGGGGCCACCCATCCCGGGGATGCACAGGCCCTTTCCTTTGTCCGGGGGCTCCCGCAGGGCACGGTCATCGTTGAGGGGGTGAAGGGGGACTATGCCTACCCGTCACGGATCTCGGCATTCACCGGCGTCCAGACCATCATCGGGTGGCCGGGCCATGAGTTCATGTGGAGGGGGGCCGCGGGGGACTCCGGGGGACGGATCGCGGAGGTGCGGGCCGTGTACGAGGACCCGGTGAAGGCCCCGGGGATCCTCCGGAAGTACCATGTCTCCTATGTCTACGTCGGGGATACCGAGCGGGAGCTCTACAGCCACCTGTCCCTTCCCCTGGAGGACCTCGTTCCCGTCTACGAGCTGCAGGGGGTCACCATCTACCGGTTCACGGGTTGATCCACGGGGGAACGGGGCCCAAATCCACGGGCGACAAACCTTTATCTTCCGCCCTGTTGACATGATATGGTTCACGGCGGGTCACTACCTGTGAGTGATGAAGGAGAGAGTTCCCTCCTGAATGAGGTGTGTTAATGGCAAAGGGATTCGGCAAGTTCGAGGTTCCCGACGAGATCCAGAACAAGGCCCTCGAGGCCCTGGAGCTCGCCCGGGACACGGGGAAAATCAAGAAGGGATCGAACGAGGCCACGAAGGCCATCGAGCGGGGCACCGCCCTCCTCGTGCTCATCGGGAGCGACGTGCAGCCCGAGGAGGTCGTCATGCACCTCCCGGCCCTCTGCGACGAGAAGAAGGTCCCCTACCTCTTTGTCAAGCGGCAGAACGACATCGGCGCGGCGAGCGGCCTCGACGTGGGCTCTGCCGCCGCGGCCATAGTGAAGCCGGGCAAGGCGAAGGAGATCATCGACGACATCGCGAAGAAGGTCGCCGAGCTCAAGGGTTGATCCGCGATGCCTGAGGACGCGACCCCGGCCGAGGTCATCGAGGTCATCGGGAGCACCGGCATGCACGGCGAGGCGATGCAGGTGAAGTGCCGGATCCTCGACGGCCCCAACAAGGGGCGGATCATCACCCGTAACACTGTCGGCCCCATCCGGGAGGGCGACATCCTCATGCTCCTCGAGACCGAGCGCGAGGCCAAGAAGCTCTCCAAGAGGTGAATGCGATATGGTGGACACGCGCAGTTGCAGTTTCTGCGGGGAGAACATCGAGCCGGGCACCGGGAAGATGTTCATCCGGAGGGACGGCACCATTTTCTACTTCTGCAGCTCCAAGTGCCAGAACAACGCGGACCTGGGACGGGTTCCCCGGCGGGTGCGCTGGACCCGCGCGGGAAGGAAGGCCCTCGGGAAGGAGTGAGCCCGGGTGGACCGCACCTTCGTCCTCATCAAGCCGGACGGGATCCAGCGGGGTCTCGTCGGGGAGATCTTCTCCCGGTTCGAGGGGAAGGGCCTGAAGCTCGTGTCGGCGAGGTTCTTCCAGGCCACGGAGGCGCAGGTGACGGAGCAGTATAAGGAGCACATCGGGAAGCCCTTCTTTCCCCACCTGAAGGCCTACATCCTGAGCGGGCCGGTCCTCGCCATGGTCTGGGAGGGGAAGGACGCGGTGTCCGTAGTGCGCCGGCTCGTCGGGGCCACAAACCCCGCCGAGGCGGCCCCGGGGACCATCCGGGGGGACCTCGCCCTCGACACGGGGAGGAATGTCATCCATGCCTCCGACTCCCCGGCGAGCGCCGCCCGCGAGGCTGCCATCTACTTCTCCGAGAAGGATCTCGTGAGCTACCGGAGGATCGACGAACCGGTCCTCTACGAGTGGGTCGGGTAAGATCCCGGGTCCCGCAGGGGGACCCGGCTCCGAAGGAGCCGAGGCCCAGGGGGGTAGGGGCCCCTCGGGGAGGAGCCGGGATCGTCCAGGGGGGAAGGGGCCACTCTGGACGGGGCCTCCCCGCACATCACTTTCACTCCCCGCACGGCCCGGCCTTATCTGTCACCCTGATGACGGTTTGTCTGCATACCATTATCCCAACTCTTTTCAGGTGAGGAGGGGCCACCCCGGCCCCTCGCGACTTCGTCGCTCGAGGTCGGTTTCCTACGAAACCTCCCTCCCTTCATCAGCTTTTTAACTCTTCGCGCCAAGATCAGAGTAGGAACGGGCTGGAACGGCCCGGATCTCTCCCGGGGGAGCATGTGCCATGAAACCTGACAGGAGCGAGATGCTGCTCATAAGCATCAGCCTCTGCTTCATCATCGGGGGGATCATCTTTACCCTCATGGTGCTGGGAAGACAGTTCGGGACCTTCGAGATACCCTACGGCCCCTATATCCTCCTTGCCATCGCCGTCCTCATTGTGATCCTCGCCGGGCTCATCGTCGTATTCGGCGTCGAGCTCGAGGAGAAGCAGGGCTGGTAGATCCGGCGCCATGAAGGTCTGCACCGCCCAGCTGGAGAGTGCATGGGAGGATCCGAGGGCCACCCTCCGGAAGGCTTCCCGGTGCGTTGCCTCGGCGAAGGAACAGGGCGCGGAGCTGGTCCTCTTCCCCGAGCAGTTCGTGACCGGCTGGTCACCCAACTCCACCCGGTTTGCCGAAGGCCCGGGCGACTCCACGGTGAAGGCCCTCCGGGGGCTCGCCCGGGACCATGGCGTCTTCCTCGTCGGCTCCTACGTGGAGCGCCACGAGCCCCTGCCCCTGAACACCTCCATCGCCATCGACCCCCGGGGAGAGGTGGTGGCGAGCTTCTCGAAGATCCACCCCTTCTCCCCCGGCGGGGAGGACAACCACTATGGCCGGGGCGATCACCTCTCCGTCTTCATTTCAGGGGGGGTCCGGTTCGGGATCGCCATCTGCTATGACCTCCGGTTCGCCCCCCTCTTCCGGGCCTATGCCCTCGCCGGGGTCCACGGCGTCCTCGTGCCCTCGGCGTGGCCCTGCTCACGGACCCGCGCCTGGGAGGTCCTCGTCCAGGCCCGGGCCCTGGACAACCAGTTCTATGTCATCGGCTGCAACCCCACGGGGACCACCCCGGTTGACCGGTACTGCGGCCACTCCCTCTCCGCTGACCCCGTCGGTGCGGTCATCGCCCGTGGGGGCGAGGGGGAGGAGCTCGTCATGACCGAGGTGGACCAGGCGAACGTGGAGGCCGCCAGGGCACGGATGCCGGTGGAAAAGGACCGCCGGCCGGACCTGTACCACCGGCTGTTCGAGGGCCGGCGCCACTGAAAGGGTTCCCCCCCGGCACGGCAAGCCGAATAGTTATACGTGCCCCCGCACCCAATGTACTCCCCATGCACCAGCTGGCCTGCATCCACTGCGGTGCCCTCTACCCCCCGGACGAGATCATCTACTCCTGCCGGGCCTGCGGGCACCCACTCGAGGTGCGGTACCGCCTCGACCAGCTCGGGATCGACCGGAAGGAGTGGAACCGTCGCCCCCTCTCGGTCTGGCGCTACCGCGAGATCCTCCCCGTGCAGGGCCAGCCCGTCACCCTCAGGGAAGGGGGGACACCCCTCTATCACCTCCAGGCCCTCGGGATGGAGCTCGGCCTCCCGCACCTCTACGCGAAGCACGAGGGGATGAACCCCTCGGGTTCCTTCAAGGACCGGGGGATGACCGTCGGGGTCTCCATGGCCCTCCAGCTGGGGAAACGGTCGGTGGCCTGCGCGAGCACGGGGAATACCTCGGCCTCCCTCGCGATGTACGCCGCGAAGGCGGGGATTCCCGCGGTGGTCCTCCTCCCGTCAGGGAAGGTGGCCCTCGGGAAGGTGGCCCAGGCCCTCATCCACGGGGCCCGGGCCATCACCATCCGGGGGAACTTCGACCGGGCCCTCGAGATGGTCCAGGAGCTCTGCCTCTCCCACGGCCTCTACCTCCTCAACTCCATGAACCCCTACCGGCTCGAGGGGCAGAAGACCATCGGCTTCGAGGTCCTCGACCAGCTCGGGGGGGTCCCCGACCGGATTGTCCTCCCCGTCGGGAACGCGGGGAACATCTCGGCCATCCACAAGGGGCTCCGGGAGCTCGGGGAGCTTGGCCTCATCGACCGGCTCCCCATGATGACGGGCATCCAGGCCGAGGGATCGGCGCCGGTGGTGCGGGCCGTCGAACAGAACCTCCCTGAGGTCATCCCCGAGGCCCACCCGGAGACGGTGGCGACGGCCATCCGGATCGGTGCGCCCGTAAATGCCGAAAAGGCCCTCCGTGCCATCCGGACGACCGGCGGGACCGCCATCTCGGTGAGCGACGCAGAGATCCTCGCCATGCAGCGGGACCTTGCCTCCCGGGAGGGAGTCGGGGTGGAGCCGGCCTCGGCGGCCTCGGTGGCCGGTGTGAAGAAGCTCGTCGCCGCCGGGATCATCGACCGGGACGAGCGGGTGGTCTGCGTCGTCACCGGCCACCTCCTCAAGGACCCGGAGACGGTGGTGAAACAGTGCGAGCCCCCCCTCGAGATCGAGCCCGACCTGCCCTCGCTGCTCTCTGCGCTGCGGTTGTGATCTGCACCGCGGCCGCCGGGGCGCTTTCCGCAAGCTTCCAGGTCGCCCCGGGCGGCTCGGCCTACTCCGCCTCCGTCGAGGTGGCGGGGGTGTCGGAGTACGGCTTCTGGGACACCGGCCCCCTCGGGGAACGGATCCCCCGCACGGTCGTGAACGTGAGCCTGCACGGCGATCCCTGCGGGAATTGCAGCTTCGACTGGCTGGACCCCTACACCATGAACTTCACGGAGGGGAACTATACCATCCTCTACACGGGCACTATCATGGAGAACCACCTCCAGGGGACCTTCGAGAACCCGTACCATGTCTCGGTCACCATCCCCGCCGGGCTCGACGTCCGGGACCCCTTCCTCGGCATGAGGAGCCCGGGCGCGGTGGTCGTGGAGAACGCCTCCTCCCTCGACATCGTGTGGAACAGCACGAGGTCGTTCGAGCTCCGGTACTACACCCCCGACCGGGAGCGGCTCCTCCTCGCCTTCGGGGCCCTGTGGCTCTTCGGCCTCGTCCTCGTGCTTATCCCGCACCTCCTTTCCCGGCGGGGGCAGGGAGGAAAGCCGTGATCGAGGTCCTCCTTGCCTCCTTCCTCGTCGGGCTCACGGGGGCCGTTTCGCCGGGGCCCATGAGCGCCTCCATCCTCGGCATGTCCCATAAAAGGCCCCTCCTCTCCACCGCGGGGCTCGTGGCCGGCCATGGCATCGTGGAGGCTGCAATCATCATCGGGATCATCTTCGGCCTCAGCTCCCTCCCCTACCAGAGAGAGATCGCGCTCCTTGGGTGTGTCACCATCGTCACCCTCGGGGTGAAGCAGTTCATGGCCGAACCGGGGCAGCTGGCGGCCCGGGAGGGGAGGGAGGGTTCATCAGAGCGAGGGTCCGAAGAGGGAGGTTTCGCAAGAAACCGACCTCGAGCGACGAAGTTGCGAGGACCCGACCAGGAGCGACCCGCCATCAGGTGGGGTGCGACCGCGAGGGCCCCCTTTGCCGCGGGGATCATCCTCACCCTCTCGAACCCGTACTGGTGGATCTGGTGGCTCACCTTCGGGGCGGGATTCCTCGCCCTCCAGCCGGCCTATGCCGCGTTCTTCATCGGGCATATTTCCGCCGACCTCGTCTGGTTCGGCATTCTCGCCCTCGCGGCGTCCCGTGGCGCGAAGATCCTGGGTGAGAAGTACCAATGGGTGGTGAAGGGGAGCGGGATCGCCATGGCGGCCTTCGGCGTTTTCTTCGCCTGCTCGATCCTGGCGGGCTGAGGGTGGGTTCATCAGAGCGAGGGTCCGAAGGACCCGACCTCGAGCGACGAAGTCGCGCAGAACCCGACCTGGAGCGAATCGCCATCAGGCGGGTTGCGACCCGGAGGTTTCGTAAGAAACCGACTTCGAGCGATGAAGTCGCGGGTTAGGGCTGCCGCCTTCACCCCAGCAATTGTGGACGCCCCCATGCGCGATGGCATCCCTGGGTGAGGGGAGAGCTTCCATCCCCCCTCCCAGAACGCACCCGAGAAGGATCAGGGTGGTGGATGGGGTGGTGGGTGGGTGCGTGGTGGAAAACGAGGAAAAGCCCCGGCTATGCCTGGGGCTTCTCCGCCGGCTTCTTCAGCTTGATGTCGATCCCGAACTTTGCGGCATTCGCGTCCGCGATGGCCTGGATCCGGGCGATCTCGGTATCATTCCGCTGGGGCTTGAAGAGATGGGCGAACCGCTTCTGTACCTTCAGGTACTCCTCGACGGGCTTCCGGACGACCTTCTTCACCTTCGTGATCACGCCGTCGGTCTGCTCGAAGAGGACGACGAGCCCGGTCTCCACTGCGAGCTTCCCGACCACCATGGTCCGGTCGCCCTCGAAGCCCCAGCCGGTCGCGCACGGGGAGTGAACCTGAACGTAGCTGGGCCCCTTCACGTCGATGGCCCGCTCGACCTTCTGCATGAGGTCGTTCGGGTAGGCGAGGGAGGTGGTGGCCACGTACGGGGCGCCGTGGGCGGCGAGGATGGCCGGCATATCCTTCTTCGGCCGCCGGTTCCCTGTCGAGCACTTCCCCGCCGGGCTCGTGGTGGTGTGGGCGTCAAGGGGCGTCGCCCCCGAGCGCTGGATGCCGGTGTTCATGTACGCCTCGTTGTCGAGGCAGATGTACGTGAAGTCATGGCCGCGCTCGAAAGCCCCGCTGATGCAGAGCATCCCGATGTCGAAGGTCGCCCCGTCGCCGCCAATGACGACGACCTTCTCCTTCCTGCCCTGCTTCTTCAGGGCTGCCTCGATACCCGATCCCACCGCCGCCTGGTTCTCGAAGAGGGAGTGGATCCAGGGGACCTTCCAGACGGTCTCGGGATACGGGGTCGAGAAGACCTCGAGGCAGCCGGTGGCAGAGACGACGATGGTGTTCGGCCCCGCGGCCTTCAGGATGAGCCGGGCGGCAAGCGCCGGACCGCACCCTCCACAGGCCCGGTGCCCGCAATCGAAGAGCTCGAGGGTCTTGTCGATGGCCATCTACGCCACCCCCTCGCGGAGACCGTAGAAGAGGTCCCCTTCGCCCTTCTCGGCGAGCTCCACGATCCGGGCGACGTCCCGCTTCCGGATGTCCCGCTGGCCGAGGCCCACGATGTAATCGAGGACCGGTATCCCCGAGCCATAGAGGGCGTCCTTCACCTCGAGGGCGACCGCGCCCTTCGACCCGAGGGAGATGTTCTTGTCGAGGACCGCGATCCGCTTTGCCCCCTTAAGGGCCGCGGCCACCTCCTCCACGGGGAATGGCCGGTAGACCCGGATCTTCAGGAGCCCGACCTTCTTCCCGGCGGCCCGCATCTCGTCGATGGCCTCCTTCACCGTGCCGCAGATGGAGCCCATGGCGACGAGGACCGTTTCCGCGCCCTCGAGGGCATATCCCTCGACAAAAGCGCTGTAGTCCCGGCCGAACTTCGCCCCGAACTCCTTCCCGTATTCCCGGATCTTCTCCTTCGACCTGTGGATGGCCTGGTCGTTCGAGTACCGGAACTCCATGTAATAGTCGGGGTTCGCGAGCATCCCGAAGGAGATGGGATCCTGCGCATCGAGCCTCGCAAGGGGGATGAACTTCGGGAGGTAGGCGTCCACCTCTTCCTGGGTGGGCATGTCCACGGGCTCGTACGTGTGGGTGAGGATGAACCCGTCGAAGCAGACCATGGCCGGGAGGAGGACCCGGTGGTCCTCTGCCACCTTGTACGCGAGGTAGTGGAGGTCGGCGGCCTCCTGGTTGTCCTCGGCATAGAACTGGAGCCAGCCGGAGTCCCGGAGGGAGATGGAGTCCTGCTGGTCGTTCCAGATGGAGATGGGGGCCGATATGGCCCGGTTCGCCACGGTCATCACCATGGGGAGGCGCATCCCGGCGAGGTTGAAGCAGACCTCGAACATGAGGAAGAGCCCCTGGGAGGTGGTGGCCGAGTAGGCCCGGGAGCCCGCCGCCACGGCGCCGAGGCAGGCGGAAAGGGCCGAGAACTCGGACTCCACGGTCATGTACTCGGCGTCCAGGGCGCAGTCCGCCACCATCTCTGCGAGGGCCTCGACGATGTGGGTCTGGGGGGTGATGGGGTAGGCCGAGACCACGTCGGGCCGGCAGAGCCGCACCGCCTGGGCCACGGCGATGGACCCCTCGATAAAGTGCATCATTTACTTCTCCTCCTTCGTCATCTCGATGTCCTCGGCCGGGCACTCCCCGGCGCAGAGCCCGCAGCCCTTGCAGTAGTCATAGTCCGGGATGAAGAACTCGTCCTCCTGCTCGACGATGCATCCCTCGGGGCAGACCATGGAGCAGATCCCGCACTTCGTGCACTTGTTGTGCTTGAAGACCGGCTTGAAGACCCGCCATGCCCCGGTCTTGTTCGCCCGGGACTTCCCGGGTCTCGCCGAGCAGCCGACGCCGAGGGCCACCTAGATCGCCCCCTTCACGAGGTTGTAGGCCCGCCGGGCAGCCTCGATGTTTTTCACGGCGATTTCCTCCCTGAACCGGTGCCGGATGGCGTGTTCCATGGCCTCCAGGGTGATCTCCCCGCTCGCCGCCGCAAAGGCACCCATGAGGCTCGTGTTCGTGATGGGAACCCCGAGGACCTCGAGGGCGATTCCCGTGGCGTCCACGGTGATAACCTTCACGCCCTCGGGGGCGGCCCAGCCCCCCTGGGCGTTGGTGTTCACAATGGCGATCCCGCCTTTCTTCATCCCGGAAAAGACGTTCACGTCTTTAATGAGGGTGCTGTCCTGGACGATGATGTAGTCCGGCTCGTAGATCTGGCTCCTGAGCCGGATCTTCCTGTCCGCGAACCGGACAAAGGCCTGGACCGGCGCCCCCCTCCGCTCGACGCCGAACATGGGGAAGGCCTGGGCAAAGACCCCGCCCTCGAAGGCGGCTGTCGCGATGAGCTCGGCCGCCGTGACAGACCCCTGGCCGCCCCGACCATGGATGCGCAACTCCTTCATGAAAATCCAGCATTATTTTACATGATTATACATGATAAATGTGCAGATTTCCTCCTGTGCCGGAGGGGCCTTCCATGGCTCTATCGTTTCTCCATCATGACGTGGTACTCCCCTTTCAGGAGCCCCTTGATCCGATAGTGCACCCCATGGGCGCAGAGGCAGGATGTGACAGGACCTGGTGTGGTGATGGTATAGAAGAGGGTGATGTTATCTTCCCTAAAGGCATAATCTCCCGAGATCTCCGCGCCCCCGCAGTAGGTCTTGACGAACCCGTCAATCCGGAGGGTAGTCTCGTTCTCCCAGATCATTTCAAGAATCCCTGCCTCTGGAGGTATATAGGGTTCGATGTCCTGCGTGCATGCCCCGGTAGAGAACTCGAGGACCGGCTGTGCGGCCTGCTGGAGGCATCCTGCAAGGACAAGGAGGAGGGCGAGGATAACAAGATGCCTAAAGGCCATGGGAGGAGATCTGCTCCCTCTGAAAAAAACCTTTGCGGCGACCGGGTCACCGCGGTCCCCTATCCCCCGGCCGCGAACCGCGATGTCCTCACACCTGCTCCATCTTTCCGAGCAGGTACATGGCGATGATCAGGAGGACAATGGAGATGAGGCAGACCGCCGGGCAGGTCCCCGTGGACCTCGGGTCCCTTCCCGTCGATCTCTTCGCCTACACCGGCCATAAGGCCCTCTTCGGTATCCCCGGGATCGGGGGGTTCTTCATCCAGGACCCGGCCCGGGTGGACCCGGTGCGCCAGGGAGGAACAGGGGCGAATTCAGAGTACCCCTACCAGGAGGAAGGGATGCCGGAGCGGTTCGAGGCCG
>DATKMC010000002.1:0-8338 GCA_035542115.1 Methanomicrobiales archaeon
CGGTGCAACGAGCTCGCCGACATCCTCCGGGCCCACGGCCCCTTCGAGCCCCACCGGCTCTCCCTCTCGGAGATGGAGTACACCACCCTCCCGTCAGTTGAGAAGACTCTCCGGGACCGGTGGGAGAAAATACCGGAATAAACCCTTTTTCCTCTGACCACGAGAACGATGGATCAGGTAGTTTCTCGTTTGAAGCAACTCATTTGTGCCAATCCATCTGAGAAAGGATCCTGAACCACTTACACGCTACCCTGTGGAGGATCACCGGTTGATGTGCACCACCTTCGCCGGCGGGAAGCCGTTGAAGTACGTGGAGGAGGCGATGGAGTAGGCACCGATGTTCTCCGAGTACACGAGGTCCCCGATCCCGAGCTCGGGGAGCTCGGCCCCGAGGGTGACGGTGTCGAAGGCATCGCAGGTCGGCCCGAAGACCGAGGAGATCTCCCTATCGCCCTCTTTGAAGGCGAGGACTGGGTAGGTGCAGTGGTCGAAGATCTGCCCTGAGTAGGTGTGGTAGATGCCGTCGTTGATGTAGTAGCACTTCTTCCCGTCCCGGACGGCCTTCCCGATGACCTTCGCCACGAGGGAGCAGGCATTCGCCACCATGAACCGGCCCGGCTCGGCGAGGATCTGGGTGTCCGGCGTGAAGAGGCGCTTTATCTCGGTGTTCAGCTGCCGGGTGAGGAGCTTCAGGGACTTCACCTCGGGGTTGTACTTCACCGGGAAGCCCCCGCCGATGTCGAGGATCTTGATCCTCTGTCCCGCCCTCTCCTCGGCCTCTTTGATAATGTTTGCCGAGAGCTCCAGGGCCTGGACATAGTTCTCGAAGTTCGTGCACTGGCTCCCGACGTGGAAGCTGATACCCTCAACGGTCACCCCCGCGTTGAAGGCCTCGACGATGAGATCCACGGCCTCCCCGGGGTGGGCCCCGAACTTGGAGGAGAGCTCCACCATGGACCCCGTGTTCGGGACCCGGAGCCTGAGCACGAGGCCGGCGTTGGGGGCATGCTTCCTGATCTTCCGGAGCTCCTCGACGTTGTCGAAGGTCACGAGGGGCTTGTACTGGTCCAGGGCCTCCAGGGTCTCGATGGGCTTGATGGTATTCGCGTAGATGATCTTGTCCCAGATCCAGTCCTGCCGCTCCTTGTCCGGCATGTTCCGGATGTTCTCATGGACGACCATGAACTCCGGCATGGAAGCCACGTCGAAGCTGCAGCCCAGCCGGTAGAGGGTCTTTACGATCTCGGGGTTCGAGTTCGCCTTCACCGCATAGTAGATCTGGATGTTCGGGAGGAGCTCATGGAAGATCCGGTAGTTCTCCCGGATCTTTTCATGGTCGATGACAAAGATGGGGGTCCCCTCCCTCGCGGCGAGCTCCTGGAGGAGCTGCTTCCTCGGCTCGTCCAGGTGGGGCACCCCGTTCTCGTGCCCCCCGTCCCTCGTGACCTTTCCGGCCCCTTCTCCTCTTGCCATTACGTATCCTCCCTCATTGCACGAATAAGAAGTTTTTGAATTGCCAGGGGTCCCCGGTGTCGTACTTGTTTGCGGGGTTCTCCCGGAAGTAGACCGCCCTCTCCGAGAGGGGGGTCCAGTCTGAGGGCCCGGACCAGAACTCCCCGAGCCAGGGCTTTGCGACGGAAAGGACGAAGTCATGGGGGATGTCGTCGGGGAGACAGAACCCCTCCCTCGGGTTCTCAATCATCCACATGACGGCCGCGGTCACCCCGAGGGCCACCTGGATGGTGGTGGCGTTCTCGCCCGGGGCAAGCCGCCTTGCCTCCTCGATGGAGAGGATGCTCCCCGTCCACCAGGAGTTGTACGGGTGGCCCATGAGGAGGGCCCCGAGGATGTCCGCCCCCGAGGTGATCTCCCGGTCGCTCATGATCCGGACCCTCGGCTGGAGCTCGTAGTTCAGCCCCCGGAGCTCCTGGAGGGAGGCGACGGTCGCGTCGCAGGGGACGTAGGCGTAGTGGACCGTGGGCCGGTAGACCGCCTTCCCGTTCTCCCACACGGTCCACCGGTCCGAGATCCCGAAGGCCTCCCCGTGCCGGATCACCATGCCCACGATCTCCCCGCCCGGAACCCAGGACCGCACCCAGGTGTTGATCCCCATCTGGGCGAGGATGATCTGGTTCCTTGGCTCGACGGGAGGCTGGTACGCGAGGTCCGGGAGCTCCTTCTCGTGGGTGCCCCACCCCATCTCGGCCGGCGCGGTCCCCTCCTCCCGGAGCCCTTCGATGGACCAGGTCCCTACAAACTCCCCGACCTCCTTCGGCCGGCAGGAGATCTGGGTGTCCCGCTCCGAGCAGTGGATGACCCGAACGCCGATCTCCCTCGCGAGCCGGGCGAAGTCACCCTCCCGGATGAGCCGCTCCAGGAGGGCCGGGTCCCGGGCGATCCCGTCGGCGATCATACGCCGGGCGATGTCGGCCGCACCCTGCTTCGCGAAGTGGGAGATGAGGCCGGGGTTCGCCCCGTGGTCCACAATGAAGGTCGTGGCATCCTCTCCCCAGTCCCTGACGAGCTCGCGGAGCCTCATCTGCCGGGCATGGAGGGACTTCTCGTAGGGCGTTGCGGTGAACCGCTCCCCGTACGAGTCCCAGACCTCGACGGAGGTGTTTGTATAGAGAACCTCGTGGTCATGGCACCACTGCACGATCTCGCAGCAGTCGATGTTCCAGGCGAGGTCGATGAGGAGCCCGCCGGGCTCGAGGTACTCAGACAGGACCTGGTCGAGGTTCCCGGGGGTGATCCGACGCCGGAAAAACCGGATCCCCTTCGCGGTCCAGGCCGCGAGGCCCTCCTCCTTGTCCTCGAAGTCGAGGATGGTGATGTTCCCGAGGGGGATCTTCACGTGCGAGAGCAGGATGGGGAGGGTGCACTTCGCAACTGCCCCATACCCGAGGATCAAAACCTTCTTCCCGAACTCCAATTTCCGGTCCTCCGGATGGAGAGATCTGGGAGGGAGCAATATTTCAATTCTTGCCCGGGAGGCCTCCCGGCCGGCGGTGGAAAGGGACTTCCTGGTCAGGGGGGTCTCGCCGATCCCGGGCCAGCGTTCCGGAGTACCGGCTGTCCGGGAGCGCGGGCCGCCGGTCACCACCGGGGCTTCGCCCCGTCGGTTCTCCCTTCGGGCTGATGCCCTCCGGGTTCCTCACCGGGGCTTCGCCCCGTCGGTTCTCCCTTCGGGCTGATGCCCTCCGGGTTCCCCACCGGGGCTTCGCCCCGTCGGTTTACCACTAGGCTCCCCGCCTGGCGGTTTTCGCTCGGGCCCATGCCCTTCGCGTTCTCCCTTCGGGCTGATGCCCTCCGGGTTTCCTGCCGGGGAACCGGAGCCCGCTGGAAAAGAGCGTGAAGAAACATTCATATGCTCATACCAACCAAATTACCGAAGATGCCAACGAGCATGGTCCTCCCCATCAAGAAGGTTTTTTCCCTCGTGGACTCCCATATCACCGTGGAGATCAAGGACGAGGACACGAAGTTCCAGGGACGGCTCATCTCCGTGGATGAGTACTTAAACATCCATCTGGACGAGACCATCGAGCTCATCGGGAACGAGCGGGGACGCAGCCTGGGGACCGTGGTCATCCGCGGGAACAATATCCTCACCATCTCGCCGGTCGTCTGAAGCATCATGGCAGACCTCGCAGAGCAGGCCCTCCGGATCATCCAGTCGAGCCGCGACGGCGTCCTCCAGAGCGAGCTCTGGAAGCAGCTCGGGGTGGACAGCCGGAAGTGCTCCCGGATCGTGAAGAAGCTCATGGACAGTGGCCAGATCGAGCGGATCGAGTTCAAGGGCGACGGTATCAAGACCTATACCCTCCGGGCGGTCAAAAAGTCCATGAAGCCGACGCTCATCCTCGCCGGCGGTGAGCTGATACCCTGTATCTGCTGCGACCGGGAGTGCGTGGTCACCTCCTGCAACCTCCTCCTCGACTGGATGTACCAGCTGGCCATCGAGGAGCACACCGAGGGCTGAAAGTCCCTTCTCTCCCGGACCCGGGCCGGGTCTCCCCCCGTCGTCCCCATGGTTGTTCCCCCGGCCCCCTCACTTCCGCCCCCCTTTCGAAACCTTTATCACCGTCGGGAGGCACTTCCGGATTGCCCATGCCTCCCTGTCGTGTCCCCCCTGCCATCTCCCCGGTCATCGGCGCCATGCTCCTCGTCGGGCTGACCGTCGTCCTGTCGGCCCTCGTATACCTCCTCGTCCTCTCTGGTCCTCCCGTCGGGATCGATCCGTCCCGGTTCCAGTATATCCGTATCATGGAGATCCGACACGCCGGGGACACGTTCACTCCACAATGCGACGATAGCTGCATCCGGCTCATCCACGAGGGGAACGCCCCCCTCAGGAGTAACGACCTCTCGGCCGTTGTACTCCGGAACAATGTAATGTTGAAGACAAACATCACGACCCTGAACGCCGGGATCTTCTATACCACGAAACATGATGGAGCCGAGTACGTGACAGGCCCCGGGTCAGAGGGACCCCGGCTATCCACCTGGGACCCCGGGGAGGAGATCTATCTGGATCTCACCGAGAGTAAAGTAGGTCCCACGAAGGCCGGCGACGTCATGACGGTCCGGATCGTTGACAAGGAGTCCGGCTTGGTCATCTCCGAGGACACCGCCCGGGCCTAGCCTCCGGTGTTCCGGTCTCCCGGAGCCCTCTGCCATCGCATCGCCGCCCTCGCGACGAGCCGGGCGACCCGGACCGGCTCGGGGACCTTCCCGTCCCGGGTGAAGTCCCGGATGACCCTCGCCGCGTCCTCCTCCGCGATGCCCGTGGCCCTCATGAAGAGCCGCTCGCCGGTGGGGAGCTCCACGGGGGTCCGATCCCCGAGGTTCCGGTAGGCCCGGAGCCGGTTCTCGTCCCCCGGGAAATGGTGCCTGATATCCTCCTCGAGCCCCTCCGATTCCTCGTAGGTCACGACGATGACGGGGAGGCCTGACCGCACCCGTACCTCCCCGGGGTCCAGGATGTTGTACCAGGCGACCACCGAGCCGCCCACCATGACGAGGTTGATGTCCCGGCGGGCGAGGGAACCGATGATCCCGAGGACGGCCGCCGTGGCGTCCATCCCCCCGACGGTGAGGGAGGCGAGGGCCGCCCCGTCCACCCGGAGGTCCTTCCGCATGACCACCCCCGCCATGGTCGAGGAGGCCCGGCCCGAGAAGGACTCGGCGATCCCGAGGGCCCGGAGGCCCCTTTTTTCGGGGTGCATGGAAGGTCTTATGACGGGGGATTTTAAATAACGTAGTGATGAAGGTGAACCCCGACGAGGTCTGCGTCCTCATCCCCACCCTGAACGAGGCCCCCACCATCGGGGCGGTCATCAAGGAGTTCCAGCAGCAGGGGTACAGGCACATCCTCGTCATGGACGGCCATTCCACGGACAAGACTCTCGAGATCGCGAGAGGGCTCGGGGTCACCGTGAAGACCCAGGCGGGGAGGGGGAAGGGGGAGGCCATCATGGAGGCCTTCGAGCACATCAGGCAGCCGTACGTCATCCTCGTGGACGGCGATGGCACCTACACGGCGAAGGACGCCGAGAAGCTCCTCAGGCCCCTCTACCTCGGTTTCGATCATGCCATCGGCGACCGGCTGAACACCGCGGACAAGGGCGCCTTCTCGGTCCTGAACCACTCGGGGAACGTGTTCATCAACTTCCTCTTCAAGTTCGCCCACGGAAGCGACCTCCATGACATCCTCTCGGGCTACCGGGCCTTCACCATGGACTCCGTGAAGGCCATGCGCCTGAAGGAGAAGGGCTTCGGGATCGAGACGGAGATGACCGTCGAGGCCGTCCGGAACGGGCAGCGGATCATGGTGGTGCCCGTCCATTACCGGAAGCGGATCGGGACCAGGACGAAGCTCAACCCCTTCCATGATGGAACGAAGATCATCACCACCATCTACCGGCTCGCGAAGGTGAACAACCCCATCTTCTACTTCGGCCTCATGGGGATCCTTCTCGCCCTGGCGGGGATGGCGGTTGGGGTCTACGTTGTCTGGGAATGGTTCCAGGGGATAAACCATATCCCCATGACCATCCTCACCGTCCTCCTCATCATGGTGGGCTTCGAGATCTTCATGTTCGGGGTGATCAGCGACATCCTCCTCTCCTTCCACCGTGAGATCCTCCACGAGATCCAGCTCCTCCAGCAGCCCCGGGAACGCCGGTGAGAAGAGGGCACCTCCGGCCTTCGGGAGCGTGCAGTCCCATGGGTCCGGCCTACCGGAAAAAAGGGAAGATCCCGCCCCCGCTCAGGCGGCCGGCTGCATGAGGATCATGGCCCCGGCGATAACGGCGATGAGCCCCCAGACGATGAAGTAGGCCGCGAGGAGGATGACGAGGAGGGCGATGCCGACCATCGGGGCGATGATCAGGATGACACCGAGGATGATGGTGAGGACCCCCTGGAGGGCGAACATCCCCTTGTGCGGCATGTGCTTCTCGGGGAGCGCGAAGGCGATCCCGAGGAGCCCCCCGATGAAGAGGGCGATCCCCGCGAGGATGAAGATGATGTCTGCCATCGTGTACGGGGAGATGACGGTGGCTATCCCGAAGAAGAAGCCGATGACCCCGAGGATGATGAGGAGGATCGATCCCCGGTATCCCCCGGGCGCCACCGCCGACATGAGGACGACCCCGAAGGAGAGGGTGATGATGAAGATGCCGATGAGCTCGATGATCACAGTGGACGAGAGCCCGGGGAACAGGACGATAAGAAACCCGAAGACGACCGCGAGCAGGCCCAGGAGGAGGAGTGAGATCCCCCGGTGAGCCTTAGCCCTAGCTTCCATGGTTGGTTCTGCCATACGATAATCAGGGAATATCCTCTGAAATGCGACATTTAAGGCTTGTGTTTGGATCCCATGAACCCGGCCCGCTATTCTCCTTACCGTCCGGCCTGCCGCCCGAGGAGCTCGCGATACACGAGGATCCGGCAGGTATGCTCGGCGGCGCTCGTGACGAGATAGGCCTCCTCGAGGGTTTTCCCGGCGGCAAAGGTTCCATGGCCACGGGCGATAACGATCTTCCCATGCATGAGGGCATGGGCCACCCGGTCACCGAGAGGCAGGGACCCGGGGTCGCCGGTGACAACGGGGATACGGGGACAGAGGAGAGCCCCCTCGATGTCGGCGGGGACGATCTCCTCGCGGTCAAAGGAGAGGATGACCGCGAAGGGGGGGTGGGTATGGAGGATCGCATTATGGGGGGTGAGGTTGTAGACCGCCCGGTGGACAAGGGACTCGAGGGAGGCACCGGGTGGGACATCCCCTTCGAAGGGGACGGGGACGAGGAGGCCCGGGTCGTCGAGGTACGCCCCGCTCTGCATCACGAGGAAGACGTCGCCTGCCCGGAGGCTCGCGTTCCCGAAGTTCCCGGAGACGAGTCCCTCGGAGAAGGCCCGCCTTCCGATCCGGGCGAGGTCGCCGCTAGCTGAACCGGATCCCGACATCCCGCATCTTCTGGAATCTCGCGATGTTCAGGAGGAGGGGGGTGATGGCCTCCACCATGGGGGAGACGGCGAGGGGGCCCGCGTCGAAGGGGGTGAGCCCGGGGATGCCCGCCACGAAGCCCTTCACGAGCTCCTTTGCCGCCGGGTCGTCCCCGCAGACGGCCACGGAGTGGGTGAAGGGCGCGTCGAGGGCCTTCCATGACCCGGCCGCGATGTTGTTGAAGGCGGCGCAGACCTTCGAGCGGGGGAGGAGCTTCTGGATGAGGAGGGCGGCGGAGCCCTCGGGGGGCGGGGTGAAGAGGAAGGCCTCCTTCCGGGCGAGGGGGTTCACCGGGGAGATGACCACCTTCCCCTCGAGGCCCGTGAGGGTGCCGAGGGTCCCCTGCACGTGCTGGAAGGGGATGGCGAGGATCACGAGGTCGGCCCCGGTCACCGCGTCCTGGTTCGAAACCCCCGAGCAGGTGCAGGGGAGCCCCTTCTCATCGAGGGTGAGATGGCAGGTGGTGCTCGCCGTGCAGGCCTTCTCCACCTCGCGGGAGCCGAGGATCACCTCGTGGACCTGGGAGATCCGGAGGGCCATCCCCTCGCCGATATCCCCCGTCCCGCCGACGATGCCCACCCTCACGCCTTCTCCACGAGGGGCCTGATCATGGCCTCGAGGGAGGAGGCGTCCGTGAGGCCCTCGATCCGCCGGATCTCCTTCTGGTCCTTCTCGATGATCAGGGTCGGGACGACGTAGATCCGGTACTTGTTCGCGAGGTCCATGTGGTCGTCCACGTTGATCTTCTTCACCTCGATCTGGTCACCCATCCGCTTCGCGAGCTCCTCCACGATGGGGCTCTGGAGCCGGCAGGGGCCGCACCAGTCG
>DATKMC010000003.1:0-34869 GCA_035542115.1 Methanomicrobiales archaeon
GGGGAGCTCTCGAAGAGGCACCAGATCCTCCTCGTGACCGGCGGAGGAGGACGGGTGCGGCACCTCATGGAGATCGGTATCGACCTCGGGATGCCCACGGGGGTCCTTGCCGAGCTCTCCTCGAAGATCAGCGAGCAGAACGCCATCATGGTCTCCATCCTCCTCTCGAAGTACAACGGCATGCGGATCCACACGGGCGACCTCCTCGACCTCCCCTCCCTCTTCACGATGGGCATCCTCCCCGTCGTCCACGGGACGCCACCCTATGGCCTCTACGAGCACCCGCCCCGGGTGGGCTCCATCCCTCCCCACCGGACGGACACGGGGGCCTTCCTTATGGCCGAGGCCCTCGGCGCGAGGGCATGCATCATCGGGAAGAACGTGGACGGGCTCTACACCGAGGACCCGGTGAAGTACCCCCGGGCCGAGTTCATCCCGGAGATCACGGCCGGGGAGCTCATGGAGATGGACCTGGAGGACATGGTCGTGGAGCGGATGACCGTGGAGCTCCTGCAGAACGCCCTGAACATCCATGAGATTCGTATCGTGAACTGCCACGTGCCGGGGAACATCGGGAAGGCCATCCGCGGGGAAAAGGTGGGGACGGTCATCCGGGCGGGGTGAAAACCGGTATCTCATGCCACCTTCCTCACTGTCAGGCCTTTACCCCCCTTCTCCTCCTCCTGTTCCTTCGCACCATTCGAGAAGTCTTAAACTGTTTCAGAGCGGAAGCTCCGGGCATATGTGGCAGGAGCTCGAGGTCGGGGCCTGGATTGCCTCCCGGAAGCAGAGCATGGAGGACGTGCGGGCGCAGGTCCAGGAGATCATCGGCAGGGTCCGGGCAGAGGGTGACACGGCCCTCCGCGCTCTCTCCCGGCGCGTGAAGCTGGAGGAGATCGCGGTCTCCGACGAGGAGCGGGAGGCCGCCTACACCGAGGTGGACCCGGAGGTGACCGAGGCCCTCGTCGAAGCCGAGGCCCGGATCACCCGGTTCCACGAGCTCCAGCGTCCCCGGGACCTCTGGCTCCAGGAGGTGGAGCCGGGGATCGTCCTCGGGATGAAGACCACGGCCCTCGGCCGGGTCGGGATCTACGTCCCCGGCGGCCGGGCGGCCTACCCCTCCTCTGCCCTCATGGGCGCCGTCCCGGCGAAGGTGGCCGGGGTGCGGGAGATCTGCGCCTGCTCCCCGCCCCCGATCAGCCCCCTCACCCTCGTGGCCCTGGGCATCGCCGGGGTCACGGAGATCTACCGCTCGGGCGGCGCCCAGGCCATCGCGGCCATGGCCATCGGTACGGAGACCATCCCGAAGGTCCAGAAGATCGTCGGGCCCGGGAACGTCTTCGTCACCCTCGCAAAGGTCCTCCTCAGGGAAGAGGTGGAGATCGACTTCCCGGCCGGGCCGAGCGAGATCGCGATCATCGCCGACGGGACCGCCGATCCCCGGGTCCTCGCCTGGGACATCCTCGCCCAGGCAGAGCATGACCCGAAGGCCGCCTGCGTCCTCATCACCCCAGACCGGGCCCTAGCGGAGAAGGTCGGAAAGCAGGTGGAGAAGCTCGTCGGGAAGGAGCCGCGGCGGGAGATCCTGAAGGAGGCCCTCAAGAACTGCGGGTATGTCATCGTGAAGGACATGGACGAGGCGGTGGCCGCCTCTGACGAGATCGCCCCCGAGCATCTCTCCATCCAGGTTGCCGATCCCCTGCCCGTCCTCACCCGGGTGCGGCACGCGGGCGCCATCTTCGTCGGGAGGTACTCCGCGGTAGCCTGCGGGGACTATGCCGTGGGAACGAACCATGTCCTCCCGACGGCTGGCTCCGCGAGGCTCTACTCGGGCCTCGACGTCCACCACTTCTGCAAGACCTCCTCGGTGGAGATACTCGATGCCACCGGGCTCGAGGCCATCGGGGACATCGTCGAGACCATCGCCCGGGCGGAGGGCCTTTCCGCCCACGCGGCCTCGGTCCGGGTCCGGCGCGGGAAGGGCCGGTGAGATGGGTGGGGTTGCCTCCCGGCCCGTCCTGAACATACCAACGAGCCTCGGAGAGGCGCGGGCCATCCAGGAGGTCGTGGCGAGAGAGGCGGAGGCGGCTCCGCGGATCCCCCTGGACCGGGTCCACTCCGTCGGGGGAGCCGATGCCTCGTACTCGCCTGACGGGATGACCATTCACGGCGCGGCCGTGGTCCTCGCGCTGCCGTCCCTGGAAATCCTGGACCGGGGCACCTCCTCCTGCGGGGTGCGCTTTCCCTACCGGCCGGGATACTTTGCCTTCCGCGAGGGGCCGGCCCTTCTCGGGGCCGTCGCCGCCCTCGCCCGGAAACCCGACCTCCTCCTCGTGGACGGGCACGGCCTCGCCCACCCGCGGCGGGCGGGGATCGCGGTCCACCTTGGCCTCCTCCTCGGGATTCCCTCGGTGGGAGTCGCGAAGCGGCCCCTCGCCGGGGATGCCGCCATACCCGGACCGGCCCCCGGGTCGGCCGTGCCCGTCATTGACAGGGGGGAGGTCATCGGTGTGGCGCTCAGGACCCGGGCGGGGTCCCGGCCCGTGTACGTGTCTCCAGGATATGCCACCGACCTGGACACCGCCATGGCGGTCGTCCTGTCCGCCACGGCAGGATTCCGAATCCCTGCACCCCTGCGGGAGGCCCACCGGGTTTCCCGGGAGCTCCGGGCGCGGGGGCTCCCCCGCCCCACCTGACCGGTGCATCTCCATGGATGAACGAACTCGCGCGGATCGGTCCAGGATTCCCATCTCCATCAGGCCGTGACAGGCAGGGCCGGGATCAGGGAGGGAATCCCCCTCCAGTCCGGGGCCTGAGCGCCGTCCGGAGCCGGAGGAGGGGGGAGATCATGTCTGCCTCGGGAACCGGGAGGAAGGTCCTTTCCGGGAGGAGGAGGTTGGGGGGTGTCCCTCTCTGCTCCGCCCCGTTCTTCCAGGGCAGGAGGGCCACGAGGGCGAGGAGGGCCGAGAAGAGGGCGAGGAGGAGGAGGAAGCCGGTCTCGGAGACGAGCCGCGCGACGAAGAGGTACCACGCGGCGGCGAGCTGGATAAGGGCGAGGAGAGCGAGGACGGTTCTCGCGGGCGGGAACCCTGGGGGGAACCCCCTTTCAGCCAGGGTCGCCGCGTATTTCTTCATGCGCCGGAGGTTCTCGTGGGCCGGGGCATGGTACTCGGCGCTCTCCAGGCAGGAGGTGAACAGCTCCACCGCCTCTTTCGGGTGCCCCAGCCTTCCCTCGATGACCCCTCGGTAGAAGAGTATCCCCGGCTCACCCGGCCGGGTGTCCCCGGCCGCTGCGAGGGCCTCCCCGGCCTCCTCGTCGAGGACGGGGTCCCCGCCCGGCCCCCCGCCCGAGAGGAGGATGGCGGCGAGCTCGAGGAGGAGCGGGCCCCTCGCCGCCTCCGGCACGAGGGGGAGGGAGCTCCGGACCAGCTCCTCGGCCTCCTCCCTCGCGCCGCTCCCGGCAAGGGCGAGGGCGAGTCCCCGGACCGTCCCGGGGTCCCGGGGGTCGATGAGGTTCGCCTGCCTGAGGTGGCGGAGGCCATCCTCCGTTTCCCCGCGGCGGAGGGCGATGACTCCGAGGCCCGCCCATGCGCGGGGATCCAGGGGGTCCAGCCGGGTCGCGCGGAGGAGCCGCGCCTCGGCCTCCTCCCGGCGCCCGGCCATGCAGAGGAAGAGACCGAGGTTCCTCTCCCCCGCAGGGTCCATGAGCCGCAATGCCTCCGAGAGGTGGGCCTCCGCGGCCCCGGGGTCGCCCTCCCTGAGGGAAATGATGCCAAGGCAGCCATGCGCGGGGCCGAACCCGGGGGAGAGGGAGAAGACCCGCCGCGCGGCAATGGCGGCATCGGCGAGGTCCCGGCCGCCCTGCCCCCGGGCGAGGACCATGCCGAGGTTCGCCTGGACAAGGGGGTCCCGGGGGAAGGCGGCGGCGAGCCGCTCCATGATCTCCCGCGCCTCCCCGGGCTGCCCCAGGGCGAGGAGGGCGGCCGCGAGCCCGTGGAACCCGGCCGGGTCCTCCTCTTCGGCGAGTTTCAGGAAGATCTCCTTCGCGCTTCCAGGGTCATGGAGGGCAAGGGAGAACCACCCGAGCATGGCCCTGAGGGCCGGGGTGCTCCCGGCGGACTCCACGAAGCCGCTCAGGAGCTGGCCGGCCTCCCGGCCCCGCCCCAGCCTCGCGAGGGCGATCCCCCTCGAGAAGACCGGATCGGGCCAGGCGGGATCGGCGAGAGCAGACCGCCGGAAGGCATCCTCGGCAAGGTCCGGCCGGTCCCCCTCCATGTCGAGCCAGCCCTCCTGGTAAGGGATGGAGGCCCCCGGCGGGTCGAGGGCGAGGCCCTCCTCCACGCAGCGCCAGGCCTCATCGGTCCGGCCCAGGATCCTGAGAGCCGCGCTTCTCCCTGCGAGGGCCTCCCGGTCCCCCGGGTCCAGGGCAAGGATCTGGTCAAAGGTGGGGAGGGACCCTGCAGGGTCCGGCCCTGCGAGCTCACTCAGGGCCTTGTGGTACAGGGAGGCGATCCTCCAGGAAAGGGACTGTTTCCCCCCGCCCGTGATGTTCATGACCCGGGTGAAGGTCCGGGCTGCCTTCCCGTACCGCCCCTGGAGGTGGTAGAGGACCCCCAGCTCCTTGAGGAGATCCACGCTCTCGGGGTAGATCTCCAGCCCCCGGCAGAGGAGCGACCCCGCCTCCTCGAGCCTCCCGGCCTCGAGGAGGGCCGAGACCCGCTCATAGACGGCCTCGCTGCCCGGGGCTTCCTGGAGGGGGAGTGCCGGGGGATTTATGGAGGAGGGCGCATCGTCCTGCCCGGGGGTACCTTCGCCGGCCACACGGGGCCTTCTCGCGGGGAGATTGGTGAAACCGGGGATCTCACCTTCTCCGGCAGGAAGCTCTGGTTCCTTCGGGGTCATACAGCGCAGGGGGGCCCCACCCGTCCTCGGGGGAGGGGCCCCCGGGGCATTCCACCTATTCCACCAGTACCATGCGGCCATGGGGAGAAGAAGATTTCACTCTGTCCCCGGCCTGCCATGCATGTCCCGCGCAGGTCCGGCTCTGCCCGCGGGCAATGGATTTATCAGGCGGGATGGAGATGTTCCCGGAGGTGCCTGCCCCACCGGGGCTCTGCCCGGGGGAGAGGAACAGGAATGACCGAAGAGAAAGGCCAGTCCGGTGCGAAAGAGAAGGCCGAGCTGAAGGTCTCGGGCATGACCTGCGCCACCTGCGCGGTGACCATTGAAAAGGCCCTCCAGGGCGTGGAGGGTGTGGCAAAGGCCGACGTGAATCTCGGCCTCGAGCGGGTGGTGGTGGAGTACGACCCGGGAAAGGCGAGGCTCACCGACCTCCAGAAGGCGGTGTCCGAGGCCGGCTACGAGGTGGTACCTGAACGGGTCATCATCCGGATCGGCGGGATGGTCTGCGCCACCTGCGTGGAAACGAACGAGGCCGCCCTCCGGGCGCTCCCCGGGGTGCTCGGGGCCACGGTGAACCTGGGAGCCGAAAAGGCCTATGTCACCTATATCCCGTCGAAGGTGACCATCGCGGACATGCGCCGCGCCATCGAGGACGCCGGGTACCAGTACCTCGGTATCGAGGGCGAGGAGACGGGGGAGCTGGAACGCGAGGCCCGGGCGAAGGACCTCCGCGGGAAGCTCACGCGGGCCATCGTCGGCCTTGTTCTCGGCCTCGGCCTCATGGGGGTCATGTTCTTCAATCCGCCCCTGCCCATCGACATGGGTCTCTTCATGTTCATCGTGGCAACACCCGCCTTTTTCTACCTTGCCTGGCCCATCTTCCTCTTTGCCTACCGGTCCCTGAAAAACGGGGTCCTGAACATGGACGTCATGTACTCCATGGGCATCGGGGTTGCCTACGGTGCCTCGGTGCTCGGGACCTTCGGGATCGTCCTCACCCCCGATTTCATGTTCTACGAGACGGCCCTCATGCTCGCCGGCTTCCTCATGCTCGGCCGGTACCTCGAGGCCCGGGCCAAAGGCCGGACGAGTGATGCCATTCGGAAGCTCATGGACCTTGCACCGAGAATGGCCACCGTCGTCCGTGACGGGACCGAGGTGGTCATCCCGGCCGCCGGGGTGGTACCCGGCGACACGGTCCTCGTGAAGCCCGGTGAGCGGATCCCGGTGGACGGGGAGGTGAACGGGGGGGAGAGTTACGTCGACGAGTCCATGATCACGGGGGAGCCGATCCCGGTCCCCAAGAGGGCCGGCGTTCCCGTTGTCGGGGGGACCCTCAACCAGAACGGGGTCCTCCGGTTCCGGGCGACGAGGGTCGGGAAGGAGACGGTCCTCGCCCAGATCATCCGGCTCGTGGAGGATGCCCAGGGGTCCAAGCCCCCGGTCCAGCGGATAGCGGACCGGGCGGTCACGTACTTCATCCCCGCGGTCCTCGCCATCGCCCTCCTCGCCTTCACCGGCTGGTACTTCCTCGCGGGGCAGACCCTCCTCTTCTCCCTCACGGCCCTCATCTCGGTCCTCGTCATCGCCTGCCCCTGCGCCCTCGGCCTCGCCACCCCCACGGCCGTCACCGTGGGGATCGGGCGGGGGGCGGAGCTCGGGATCCTCGTGAAGAGCGGCGAGGCTCTCGAGATCCCCGGGAAGATCACCGCCGTCGTCTTCGACAAGACCGGCACCCTCACCGTGGGGAAGCCCTCGGTCACCGATCTCGTCCCCCTGGGGGTTCCCGAGGGGACACTCCTCGCCCTCGCAGCGGGGGTCGAGCGGAACTCGCAGCATCCCCTCGCGCGCGCCATCGTCCGGGAGGCGGAGTCCCGGGCCATCCCTTACGGGGAGAGCGGCTCCTTTGACACCATCGGGGGGAAAGGTGTTGTCGCCCGGATCCTCGGGGAGGAGGTCCTTGTCGGGAACCGCGCCCTCATGGAGGAACGGGGAATCGTCATCCGAAAGGACGTGGAGAGGAGGATTACAGGCCTCGAGGGCGAGGGGAAAACGGTGATGATGGTCTCGGCCGGCGGGCAGCCGGCCGGGCTCATCGCGGTGGCCGATACCCTGAAGCCCTCGGCCGCGGAGGCCATCCGGGGGCTGAAGGCCATGGGCCTCGGGGTCATCATGATCACCGGGGACAATGCCCGGACGGCGGCAGCCATCGCGCGGCAGATCGGGATCGACCGGATCCTCGCCGGGGTCCTCCCGGCCGGGAAGGTGGACGAGGTGAAGCGGCTCCAGGCCGGCGGGGAGGTCATCGCCTTCGTCGGTGACGGGATCAACGATGCCCCGGCCCTCGCCCAGGCCGACCTCGGGATGGCCATCGGGAGCGGGACGGACGTGGCCATCGAGAGCGGGGATATCGTCCTCGTCCGGGACAACCTCGTGGACGTGGTGGCGGCCATCGAGCTTTCGAGGAAGGTCATGACCCGGATCCGGGAGAACCTCTTCTGGGCCTTTGCGTACAACGCGGCCCTCATCCCCGTGGCGGCCGGCCTCCTCTACCCCTTCTTCGGGATCACCTTCCGCCCGGAATACGCGGGGTTTGCCATGGCCATGTCCTCGGTGACCGTGGTGTCCCTCTCCCTCCTCCTCAAGGGATATATACCGCCTTCGAGGAGAGTTGTATCCGGAGGTGGCCATCCTGGCCATTGACCCCATCTGCAAGATGACTGTGGACGAAAAGACCGCGAAGTGGAAGAGCGACTACAAGGGAAAGACCTACTACTTCTGCGCACCGGGGTGCAAGAAGAAGTTCGAGGCTGATCCGGGCAAGTACGCGACCTGAGAGCCGACCCAGCTGGCGGGCCCAGCAGCTCCGGTGTCCCGTTTTTTCCCGAATTTCCCCGGAGGGAAGGTTATGGCCCGGGCACCGCGAGGGCCGATACAATGGCATTGCCAAACGGCCGGGCCGCGGCAGGACCGTTCGCCGTGATGAACCTCCCGTCCACCACGACCCCCTCGCCCCTGAGGTCGGCGCCCCCCTTCCGCATCTCGGCCACCGAGTCCGGCGTCCGGAAGACGGTGGCCTTCTTCCCGGAAAGGACCCCGGCCCTCGCGAGGACCACGGGGGAAAGGCAGATAGCGGCGACGAGTTTCTTCGAGGCCGCGAACTCCGCCACGAGGGCGAGGAGCCGGCTGTGCCCCCAGAGGAACTCGGGTGACCCGGCCCCCCCGATGACCACGATTCCGTCATAGCCCCCGGCATCCACGCGGGCGAGGTCAAGGGCGGCCTCGCATCTCCCGCCGAGCATGCCGGTGCAGGTGCCCAGCCTCACCGAGGCAATATCAAAGCCGATACCTGCCTCCTGGAAGATGGCGAGGGGCTCGAGGAGCTCCTCGTCCCTGAACCGCTCCGGGGCGACGACCACGAGGAGTTTCATACTACCCCCTCTCCCCCGGCTGGCAAGAACCTTCCTGCTCCCGTTCCCCCTCCCGCCCGGGGGGAAACCTGCAGGCGGGCGCGGAAGGGAGGCTCCGGAACCCTTTTCTCATGGCGTTCCGATGAGAGTGAGAGGTACATGAGTTATTTCGAGGAACTGAAGAGGCGTGGCCGGGACGCGAACCCTTTCTTTGTCCTGATGGGGATCGACGTTGATTCCATCGGGGAGGGGATCGCGCAGCTCTCCATGAAGGTCCGCCCCGACATGCAGAACGGCGTCGGCTGGATGCAGGGGGGCATCTTCACGGCGGTGGCCGACGAGGCCATGGCCCTCGCCCTGTACTCCGTCGTACCGCCCGGCGAGGGGATCGCGACCATCTCCGAGACCACCTCGTTCCTTAAGGGCGCCCGGGACGGCCTCGTTGTCGCGACCGGCCGTGTTGTCCGGAAGGGACGCCGGGTCGCCTTCACCGAGGGCGACGTGAGGAAGGGGACCGGGGAGGGGGAGCTCCTCGCCCGGTGTGCGGCCGCATTCGCGATCCTCTGATCCGGGATTTCCTGTCCGGCGGGGAACTGAGTCCTTACCCCCCGGCTGAGGCAGGGGTATCACCTTCCCCCTAGCTCAGCTTGATCTTTGGCTTGTCGTTGCTGCCCTGGGACCCGTTCTCTCCTCCCTCTCCGCCTGAATTCCCGCCTGTGTTACCAGAGCCGGGTGTCCCTGCTTCTTTGCGTTCACCTTGATAAATTCCTTCGACGGCCATATCCGGGCCGGCGTCATTCGCCACGGTGAGGGTCACCGAGTAGGTCCCGGGTGTGGCATAGATGTGAACGGGGGAGTGCTCGGTGGAGGTGGAACTGCATCGCGACCGGGCATCCCGCTCCAGGGTGTACGAGGCCCGGAAAGGTACAGGGAACTCGGATTTCTCATCGTGGATGGATGATGTAGTTATATCACGTCCGACACCAATTCTGATCTCAGCGGGTGGAGTGCTCCGTGAAGTATATCGTGGTGACGGGGGGGGTGATGAGCGGCCTCGGGAAGGGGATCACGACCGCGTCCATCGGCCGGATCCTGAAGAGCCGGGGGTACTCGGTCACGGCGGTGAAGATCGATCCGTACTTAAACATCGACG
Organism: Methanomicrobiales archaeon; assembly: GCA_035542115.1. Classification (GTDB taxonomy): domain Archaea; phylum Halobacteriota; class Methanomicrobia; order Methanomicrobiales; family JACTUA01; genus JACTUA01. The sequence continues at coordinate 9,466 of DATKMC010000003.1, forward strand.
CAGGGACCATGAACCCATCCCAGCACGGCGAGGTCTACGTCCTCTCCGACGGGGGCGAGGTGGACCTCGACCTTGGGAACTACGAGCGGTTCCTGGACATCGAGCTCACGTCGGACCACAACATCACCACCGGGAAGGTGTACCGGACGGTCATCGAGAAGGAGCGGAGGGGCGACTTCCTCGGGAGCACCGTCCAGATCATCCCCCACATCACCGACGAGATCAAGGCCTCCGTTGCCCGGGCCGCGGGGATCCCCGTGGACCACCGGCCCGCGGAGGTCTGCCTCGTGGAGGTCGGGGGCACCGTGGGCGACATCGAGAGCATGCCCTTTCTCGAGGCGGTCCGACAGATGCGGGGGGAGCTCCCCCCCCATGACATGGCCCTCATCCATGTCACCCTCGTCCCCATGGACACCATGGGGGACATGAAGACGAAGCCGACCCAGCACTCGGTGAAGGCCCTCCGGGAGCTCGGCCTCGCGCCGGACATCATCGTCGCCCGGGGCGAGCGGCCCATGGGGGAGGGGACGAAGAGGAAGATCTCGGCCTTCTGCGATGTGAAACAGAAGGCGGTCATCTCGGCGGCGACCATGCCCGACATCTACCAGGTGCCCCTCGAGCTGGAGCGGGAGGGCCTCGCCGACGTCCTCACCGACTTCCTCGGCCTCGAGCGGCGGGAGGCGGACCCGGCCTGGTACAGGACCGTCATGCGGGAGTACACGTGGAAGGTGACCATCGGGCTCGTGAGCAAGTACGGCATCGAGGACGTGTACATCAGCATCAAGGAGGCGCTGAAGCATGCGGGGAGGGCCCTCTCCACCGAGGTGCAGATCCGGTGGATCGACGCCGAGCACTACACCCCCCGCGACCTCGAGGAGGTGGACGGTATCGTCGTCCCCGGCGGCTTCGGGAGCCGGGGGATAGAGGGGAAGATCCATGCCATCACCCATGCGAGGGAGCGGAAGGTTCCCTTCCTCGGGCTCTGCTTCGGCTTCCAGCTCGCGGTCATCGAGTATGCCCGGAGCGTCCTCGGGATCGCCGATGCGGCGAGCGAGGAGTTCGGCTCCGGGACCTTTGTCGTGGCCCTCCTCCCGGAGCAGAAGGGGATCGGCCAGCTGGGGGGCACCATGCACCTCGGCGACTACCCGGTCATGCTGAAGGAGGGAACCCTCGCGGAGCGGCTCTACGGCCGTACCGACGTCATGGAACGGCACCGGCACCGGTACGAGGTGAACCCGGAGTACATCCCTGCCCTCGAGAAGGCGGGGCTTGTCTTCTCAGGGACGAACGGCGTCCGGATGGAGGTCTGCGAGATCCCAGGCAACCCCTTCTTTCTCGGGACCCAGTTCCACCCCGAGTTCCGGTCCCGCCCCGCCCATCCCTCGCCCCCCTTCCTCGGGTTCGTAACCGCCTGCGGGGAACGGCGGCGGGCCGCCCCCGCCCGGGAGCGGCAGGGATGAAGGCCGGGGAGTTCATCGAGAGGGCCGTAGGGGAGATCCGGGCCGAGGCCGGGGGCGAACGGGTGGTCATGGCCCTCTCTGGTGGCGTTGACAGCTCGGTCTGCGCCGCCCTCGCGGGCCGGGCCATCGGGAACCGGCTCATCCCCATCTACGTCGACACGGGGCTCATGCGGAAGGGTGAGACGGAGCGTATCTGCTCCCTCTTCGGGAACCTCTCCCTCCACGTCGTCCGGGCAGAGGACCGGTTCTTCGCCGCCCTGGAGGGGGTCACCGACCCCGAGGAGAAGCGGAGGCGGATCGGGGAGCAGTTCATCCGGGTCTTCGAGCAGGAGGCCCGGGCGGTGAACGCGAAGCACCTCCTCCAGGGGACCATCTACCCCGACCGGATCGAGAGCCAGGGAGGGATCAAGAGCCACCATAACGTCGGGGGGATGCCCCTCTCCATTGCCTTCTCCAGGATCATCGAGCCCCTCCGGGACCTGTACAAGGACGAGGTGCGGGAGGTGGCAGGGGCCCTCGGCCTCCCACCGGAGATCCAGCACCGGATGCCCTTCCCGGGCCCCGGCCTCGCCGTCAGGGTCCTCGGGGAGGTGACGAGGGATAAGGTGTCGGTGGTGAGGGAGGCAAATGCCATCGCCGAGGAGGAGCTCGTGGAGCGGTACCGGCCCTGGCAGTGCTTCGCCGCCCTCCTCGGGAAGGCGACCGGGGTGAAGGGGGATGTCCGGATCCATGGCTGGGTCGTCGCGGTCCGGGCGGTGAACTCGAGGGACGGCATGACTGCCGACCCCCTCGAGGTCCCCTTCCCCGACCTCGTGCGCATCGGGTCAAGGATAACGTCGGAGATACCCTCGGTGGCCCGGGTGGTGTACGACATCACCCCGAAGCCGCCGGCCACCATCGAGTACGAGTGAGGCAGCTGGAGAAGAGAGGAACAAGAGAGGAATCACATGGACGAGATGCAAGCCGAGAAGGAGCTGGAGGCCCGCTATTACCAGCCGGTCTTCACCCGGGACCTGAAGATCGTCCGGGGGAAAGGGGCAAAGGTCTGGGACGCCCAGGGGAACGAGTACATCGATTGCGTCGCCGGGATCGCCGTGGCGAGCACCGGCCACTGCCACCCGGCGGTGGTGGAGGCTATCTGCCGGCAGGCCGGGGAGCTCATCCACTGCTCGAACCTCTACTACGTTCCCCACCAGCTGGAGCTTGCCCAGAAGCTCTCGGAGATCACGGGCCTCGGGAAGGTTTTCCTCACCAACTCGGGGACCGAGTCCACCGAAGCGGCCATCAAGCTCGCAAAGGTACGGACCGGGAGGAAGCGCTTCGTCGCCTTTACCCACGGGTTCCATGGCCGGTCCACGGGCGCCCTCGCCGTCACCTACAAGCCGGCCATCCGGGAGCCCTTCAACCCCCTCGAACCGGGGTGTACCTTCGTTGAGTACGGGGATCTCGACGCCCTCCGGAGGGCCGTGGACGGTGACACCGCGGGGGTCTTCGTCGAGCCCATCCAGGGGGAGGCCGGGGTCATCATCCCGCCGGAGGGCTTCCTCGCCGGCGTCCGCGAGATCTGCGATGACGCGGGGGCCCTCCTCATCGACGATGAGGTCCAGACCGGCATGGGCCGGACCGGGAAATGGCTCGCCATCCAGCACGAGGGAGTGAAGCCCGACATCGTCACCCTGGCAAAGGGGATCGGGAGCGGCTTTCCCATGGGGGCCCTCGTGACGAGGGAGGGGCTCGAGTTCAGGGCGGGCGAGCACGGCTCCACCTTCGCCGGCGGCCCCGTTGCCTCCGCCGCCGCCCTTGCCACCATCCGGGTCATCGAGGGTATCCTCCCCACCGTGATCCCGAAGGGGGAGCGGTTCCGGAACGGCCTCTCGGACTTCAGCCCCCGGGTCCGGGGTCTCATGATGGGGATCACCATCGGCCAGCGGTGCCCCGAGGTCCAGAAGCGGTGCGCCGCGAGGGGGGTCCTCATTAACTGCGCCGCGGACGGGAACATCCGGCTCGTCCCGCCCCTCGTCATCCGGGAGGACGAGATCGACGCGGCCATCGAGGTCATCCATGAGGCGCTCAGCTGAGAGGCGGCGCCCGCGCTCGGCAAGGCCGTGCTACGAGGAATCCGGCTACGTCTATGCCACGGGGGCGATGGAGATCGCCCGGAGGTCGGGGAAGGAGCCCATCGCCCGGCTCGCAAGCAACGAGAACCCCTTCACCCCGCCCCCGGCCGTCCTCGACGCCGCCATCCTCGCCCTCCGGGGGGTGAACCGGTACCCGCCAGAGGAGCCGGGGGGGCTCCTCGAGGCTCTCCGATGTTACCACGGGGACTATCACTTTACCGCCGGGGCGGGCATGGACGGGGTCATCGAGACCCTCCTCCGGGCTCTCGTTGAACCGGGTGACCGTGTGGCGGTGGCGACCCCGACCTTCTCCTTCTATGGGGTCGCCGCCATGGGGCAGGGGGCTCAGGTCGTCCCGGTGCAGAGAAGAGCGGATTTTTCGGTGGACCCCGAGGCCTTCGCCCGGGCCATGGAGGGCGCCCCGCTCGGCTTCCTCTGCAGCCCGAATAACCCTACGGGGAACGCGACCTCCCCTGCTGACATCGCAGGCCTCCTGGACCGGATGGACGGGGTCCTCTTCCTTGACAACGCGTACGTGGACTTTTCGGACCATGACTACCGGCCCCTCATGAAGCAGTACGATAACCTCGTCATCGGCAGGACCATGTCCAAGATCTATGCTCTCGCCGGCCTCCGCATCGGGTACGCCTTCCTCCCGGGGTGGCTCGCCGCGCCGTACCGGAGGGCCCAGACCCCCTTTGCCGTGAGCACCGTCGCCGCCGCCGCCGCGGAGGCGGCCCTCGGGGAGGAGGCATGGGCCAGGGCCTACCGGGACCATGTCCGGCGCTGGCGGGAGCGGTACGCCCGGGAGATCCGGTGGCCGGTGCACCCGTCGGAGGCGAACTTCGTCCTTGTGGATGTGTCCCCGCGGGGGAGCGACGAGATGACAGAGGCCCTCGCCTCCCGGGGGGTCGTGGTCCGGTCCTGCCGGAGCTTCCCCGACCTCCCAGACCACTACATCCGGGTGAGCATTGGCGAGGACTGGGAGAACGAACGCGTTATTTCGGAGATCAACCGGCCATGATGTGCGGTATCACGGGAACCCCCGGCACCGGCAAGTCTTCGGCGGCCGATGAGCTCGCCCGGCGGGGCTACCCCGTGGTCCGTCTCATCGATACCGTCCGGCCTTACGCCCTCGGGAGGGACGAGGGGCGGGACACCCTCATCATAGACGAGGAACGCTGGGCCCTGGAGTTCACCCCCGTCGAGGGATTCGTGGAAGGGCACCTCGCCCACCTCCTTCCCTGCGACCGGGTGGTGATCCTCAGGTGCCGGCCGGACCGGCTCCTCGGTCGGCTCCGGTCCCGGGGGTACGGGGAGGAGAAGTGCCGGGAGAACGCCGAGGCCGAGGCCCTCGACGTGATCCTCATCGAGACCCTCGAGGGGATTCGGTCCGACCGGCTCCTCGAGATCGACGCGACCGACCTCCCCCCTGCCGGGGCCGCCGATCTCATCGAGGGGTTTTTCCTCGGACAGGTCCCCCCGTCCCATGGCGGGATCGACTGGACGGACTACCTCATGGAGGGGGCATGACCCTCGACCAGCTCCGGCCGCACCTGGGCTTCATCCTCGGGCCCCTCACCCGGCTCTCCATCCGGGCCGGCCTCACCCCCAACAGCTTCTCGGTCATGGCCTTCCTCGCCTCCGTCGCCGCCGGGATCGCCTTTTTCCTCGGCCAGATGGCCGCGGCCATCGCCCTCGTCTCGGTGAACGCCCTCTTCGACGCCCTCGACGGGTCCATCGCCCGGGAGCTCCAGCTCGCGAGCCCGAGGGGGGACTTCCTCGACCATGTCCTGGACAGGTACGCGGACATCTTCATCATCACGGGGATCTTCGCCGGTGGGCAGGCCCCCTGGATCATCGGGGTCTTTGCCCTCACCGGCGTCCTCATGTCCTCGTACCTCGGCACCCAGGCGCAGGCCGTGGGGATAGGCCGGTACTATGGCGGCACCCTCGGCCGGGCTGACCGGCTCCTCCTCATCATCGTCGCCGGGCTCCTCACCCTCGCCCTCCCGGCGGGGTACGCGGGGCTCTCCTTCCTCGGGTGGCTCCTCGTGGTCTTCGGGATCTTCGGCCACGCGACGGCCGTCCAGCGGTTCTTCTACGTCTGGGGAAAGATCCGGTGAAGGGAACTTTGGGGCTCTGTCTAGTCCTCGCCCCCCCGGAGCTCCTCCCGCATGCGCTGGAGGGTATCGAAGACGAGCTGCCGGAACTCGTCCCCGATGTCCTCCCAGGTCTTCACCCCGGGGGCAGCCGCCGGGAGCTCCCCCTGGAGGTCCCGCAGCCTCCCTGTGGTCAGGAGATCGCCGAAGATCCTGAAGTACCCGCCGGTGAAGACGATGAGGAAGATGAGGATGGAGAGGAGGATCCGGAGGATCTCGAGGTTCCGGTAGATGCCCGCGCCCGTCACCCTGTCCAGGTACTCGAAGATGTTGAACATGAAGAGGACGATGAAGACGCTCGCGAGGCCATGGAAGAGGGGGGCCGGGAGGTTGAGGGGGAAGGTGAACCGGGCGAAGATCTCCCCGGTCATGAGGAGGAGGGCGATGACGATGAAGAAGGGGAGGTTGTTGTTCAGGAGGACGACAAATCCGTGGAGGACCTCGTGCTCCGATGGGACGAGGGCGTTCAGGGCGGCGAGGAGGAAGGAGAAGACGAGGATGCCGAGGATGGTGGAAAAGACCGTCCAGATGATGGATCTCCTTCTCCAGAAACGCATGGGCATGATCTCCCCCCGTGGTCGGGTTTTCAACACTTTGCCGGGGGGGTTCATAAGCATTTCCAGATGGTTTCCCATGGCCCCCACCGCAGGTCCTTCCGGATCGGGAAGCGGGAGAAGGCATGAAAGGGATGGCTGGCCAGGAACTTCCCGCTTATTGCTTGATGTACGTGCCATACAGGGCGGCCATGATCCCGAGGGCCAGGCAGATGATGCCGATGACGAAGGAAAAGTTCCCGCTGACGATGAGGTATCCGCCGAGGAAACCGCTCAGGTAGGTAAGGAAGCCCCAGACGCCCGAGAAGAGGGCGAACATGAAGGGGACGAGGGCGATGAGGAGGAGGATGATGAGCCAGAGGAGGGTGTTCACATTGAAGAAGGGGTACTGGATGGTGGTCAGGCTCTGGTTCACGACGATCTCCCTGAAGAACTGCCCGACGAGGGGGACCGGGTCGGTCCCCGGCCCTGCCATCTGGGCCGCGTACTTGATGATGATCCCCGCTATGACGGACCCGACCAGGAGCCTCATGAGGGATCTCTTGGGTTCCATCAGGGGGATGATATAGAAGTGGTTCTATATAAAAGTATCAATGATCTCAGATGAACCGAGGGGTGAAAATACCGGAAATAGAGGGAAGAAACGACAGAATCCTTTAATTCTCGGGAGACCCAGTGTAGATGGAATGCCGAGGAAGAAGGGCACCCAGGAAGAAGCGCCCCTCAAGCTCTTCTACATCTTTTACAGCAAGGAGCGGATGGAGAACTGGATCAGGAACCTGGAGGAGCTGTCCTTCACGGGGGACCCCTCCTCCGAGGAGCCTCCCGAGGGGCTCCTTGCCCTCTCCCGGTTTGCCGAGGACATCACCATCGAGGTGCTCAAGATCCTCAAGCTCTTCCAGAACAGCCGGTTCACGAAGGATGAGGCCCTCCAGCGGATGCGGGAGGTGGAGGCCATTGTCATGGGCGAGGTGAGGGACGGGGATATTGGGGATGTCCTCGAGTCCCTCCAGCTTTCCCTCCTCGTGCTCTTCGCGGCCTGCCGGAAGTATCTGGACGGGAAGCATGACGGGGACGTGAAGGCCCTCGTGAAGCGGGCCCGGGCACTCCCCGGCGAGGACATGGAGGGGGCCCTCGGGATCGCGGGGGAGATCGGGGCGGCGGTCATCGGCGGGAGCCCCTGCTGCGAGAAGTTCATGGCCGACGACCCGGCGAAGAGCGGCCTCCTCGATGACTGGCTCGTCGAGATCGAGACCATGAAGGAGGCCATGAAGTCCCTCAAGGACTTTGACGAGACCACGGGAGAGGAGGATTGATCGCGGGCCGGGCCCGGTTCGCGGGGATCCGGAAGCTCGAGCGGGCGACCGGCCTCCGGATACCCGACCAGGTGTTCCACGGGGCCTTCCTCGAGGCCGTCTCCTCCGGGGTGAACCTCCGGTCCCTGGAAGGGGCCCTCAGGGAGCAGATCCGGAGCATCCTCCATGACTTCGTCTCCTGCGGGTGTTGGGATGCACCGGCCTGCGGGTGCCCCGAGCGGCTTTTCGCGGCCCGGGTCATCGAGCTCCGGGAGTCAGGCCTCGATCACCGGCAGATCGCCGAGCAGCTCCTCGAGGAGTACGGCATCTCCCTCTACCCGGCCGACATCCTCTCCTTCCTCGAGGACTCGGTGCACGGCCTCGAGGCCCTCCGGGACGTGGCACGCCTCCGGGGGCAGGAAGCCCTCGCGGGAAGGTGCGAGGAACACATCCGGCTCATTGTACATTAAGATCCGGTGGTTGCCTACTGCCGACGGCGGAACTTTGATCGTCAAGAAATCGAGCTCATTGTTTAGCGGAAAAGTGGTGTTTTCGTCGGGCTCCTAGGGAGGAGGGTTCTGATGAACCCTCCCGGCTCACCTCTTCCTGAAGAAGTAGATCCCCGCCACGACCAGGGCCGCAAGGCCGCCGAGGATCCCGGCGAGGACGAGGAGGAAGTACGGTGACCCCCGGTCCATGAAGGGGGCCGATGGGGTCAGGTTCACCGTGACGGTGGTGGTCCCGGAGGTCCCGACGGTCACCTCGAGCTGCCGCTCGTCATAGCCCCCCAGCCTAAGCGACAGGGCATGGGAACCGGCCTCGATGCCGGCGAGGGTTGCAGGCGTGGTCCCACGGTCCACCCCGTCCAGTGAAACACCGGCGCCCGGCGGGACGGAGAGGACCTCGAGGATTCCCCCTGGAACGGGGGTGGGCGGGGTGGTCGCCGGCATGGGGGGCAGGGGAGTGGCGTTAAAGACCGGCTGGGGGATGGTGGTCGTGGGGAGCGTGGTAGGGGGGGTCGTCGGGGGGAGGAAGGTATACGCGATGACCTGGCTGTTGGAGGTCCCGGCCGCGACGGAGTCCCCATGGGAGGACAGGGCGACCCCGTTCACCGCACCCCCGAGGACCCTGCTCCAAGAGGTGGTCCCCCGCTCGTCCAGGAGGGTGAGGGTGTCGTCCAGCCCCCCCACGGCAACCACGGACCCGTCCGGGGAGATGGCCACGCTGAGGGGCGGGAGGGAGAAGAACTTCTTCCAGACGAGGTTTCCCTTCCCGTCCAGGAGGTAGATCCCGTTGTCCAGGCAGGCTGCGGCGATGAAGCTCCCGTCCGAGGAGATGCCGACCTGCCGGACGGCCCCGTTCGTGTCATAACTCCAGAGCCGGCCGCCCCCTTCGTCGAGGAGGGTGATATGGTTGTCCCTGGACCCGCAGGCGACCCGCCTGCCATCCGCGGAGATGGCGGCGGCGGTCAGCCCGATGCCCGAAACATAGCTCCAGAGGACCGCCCCGTCGGACCCGAGGAGCCTCACCGTCTGGTCGGTGGAGGTGATGGCGATCCGGTCCCCTCCACCGGAGACCCCGAGGCCGGTCACGTCGAGGCCGGGGGTCCTTGTCCAGAGGAGGGACCCGTCCCCGCCGAGGAGGGAGACGGACCCGCCGGCAATCCCCACCGCGACCCGGGACCCATCCGGTGCCACTGCCACCGCGCCCGAGAGAGGCCCTGGGAGGTAAGCCCACAGGGTTTTTCCCGAGCTGTCAAGGAGCGTGAGCTTGGAGTCATCCGAGATGGTTGCGATGCGAGTCCCGTCCTCACTCATGGCGATGCCGATGACCCGTCCGCCCATGGTCTTCGTGAAGAGGAGGGAACCCGCGGATCCCCCGGTTCCCTGGCCGGAGACCGGTAAGGTGAGGAGTCCGAGGGCGAGAAGGAGGAGGGCAAGGGCAGGAAAGGCCAGCCCCGCCCCCGGCCCTATCCGGAATGCAGGGGTCCTCCGGGAATTTCTCCAGCATGGGGGAGCCATAAGGCGAGGTATCCAGTTCCCCGTATTTATGGGTATTCCCCTGCCGGCCATCCGGGCCCGGTTCGGCCGTTTCCCGGTGTGGGAGGGTTTTAAGATCAGGTACGGATCTTTATGCGGAGAGCCCTTTGCCCCTCCCTCCGGCTGGGCGGGGCTTCTCCCGGCTGGTGGCAGGGATGGAGTATGCATCGGCCCGGATGGGCAGGATCTTTGTGGCACGGGTGGACCATGGCGAGGACCTCCTCGGGGAACTGGAGGGTCTTCTCAGGAAGGAGGGGGTCTCCCACGGGTTCATGCTCCTCCTCGGGGCCCTGCAGGAGGGTGTCGTCGTGACCGGCCCGGAGGAGGCGGTGATCCCCCCGGTTCCCCACTTTGTTGGCTTCGGGGGAGGGTGGGAGCTCCTCGGGGTGGCAACGGTGTACCCCGGCGGGGAGGGACCGGCCATCCACCTCCATGCATCGGTCGGCCGGGGGGAAAAGGTCCTCACCGGGTGCCTCCGGGGGAGGTCCGGGACCTACCTCGTCATGGAGGTGCTCGTCTTTGAGCTCGCCGGCCTCCTAATACGGAGGGCAAAGGACCCGAAGACCGGGCAGCAGCTGCCGGACTTTGGCGGGTGAGAGGGGTCAGGCCCGGACCCCCCGGGCACCCGGACTGCCACGGCCAGCGGGAAGAAATAACTACGATATATATTGATTATTATACAATATTATATATCAAGATCAAAAACAGAAAAAACGATATTTTATCTAAAAAGCATCTTTACAGACCTGGAGGGGTGAAGATGGGTCGGGGAGGGGTGCACTCTCTCCGGCGGTGATCCACGGTATCCGGGTGCCCGGACGGTAACCGGTCGGGGGGAGGAAAGAGTATGAACAGGGTCATTCCGACTCACACGCTGCCGGCCACGCAGTAGCCGAGGGCGTCCGCGATGTCCGCAACCAGCCTGCAGCTGTATCCCGCCGGGCACCCGAACCCGGCGATCCCGCCACACTCGCAGAGCGCCTCGCAGAGGGCCGGGCAGATTACGTCAGGCTTCCCGGTGTTGTCCAGCCGGCACCGGCTCCCGCACTCGGTCCAGTGGCCCCTCGCCGCCTGGCAGCTCTCCATGGTGAGGGCCGGAGGGATCTCCTCCACGAAGGTCGGCCCGCCGGGGACCCGGCACTGCCGCGGGTAGCTCTCCATCACAGGGTATCCCGCTGCCACGCATTCCCCGAAGTTTCCGATCTGCATGACGCAGGCGGTCCCGTTGAAGCATTTCCCTGCAGGGCAGGTGCAGGTCTTCACCGCATGGCTGTTCTCCGCCGAACACCCGCAGGCGCCGATCGCGCAGCTGCCGGGGAAATCATCCGACGACAGGCAGCAGGTGCCCGCGCCCACAGTACCCCCGGAGGCGAGGCAGCCTGCCTCGGCCGTGCTTACCGCGACGGGACCTCCCCCCCGGCCAAGGCCGGGGAGCACAAAAGCGACGGCGACCACGACGATGCAGAACACGACGAGCAAACTAAGGACCCATGCGAGTATCCTGTCCATGTCCATCACCGGTGATGGGTGAGGGGCGCAGGGTACATAAAGGCTCCCCTTCGGTGCAATGACTGAGTGGGATAACCGCTGATCCGGCCTCCCGACCTGCCGCACTCCCGTTACGACGGGCCCGACGGAGATCCGTGACATGGTGTAGCGTGATGGGATTTCCGTGAACAGGCCGGGTTCCCCCGCGGAAATGTAAAGGAGATTTCTCCAGGCTCTCCGACTGTGAGGCGGAAGGTTATATACAAGCAAGAATAAACAGACTTTTACCGTCGAAGAATCCAGAAAACGACGACGAAAAAAGGGGATTGATTGTCTTGGATGCAACAAGTTTCATCGTAAGTCTCTCTGTTGTATCGATGGGAATTCTCCTCAGCTATATCCTCGAGAAAAGGCATGTCCTCGGGAAGAAACAGGGATCTTAACCCGACCATTTTTCTGATGATCCTTCGGGATTCCCTCAGGCGAGTTTCTTCTCTGGCTAGCTGTGACTTTTTATCAGGGTCGAAGAATCAGTCGACCTGATTCCTCACCGATCGGAAAAGAGGGTACTCCCTAATGGAATACCGTTTGCCCGGTACCTGCCGGTATCGCCGGCCGGAAGGATATCGTATGTGTATTCCCCGGTGAACGGGACCAGGTCTGCTGCAGTCACTCTGGCTCCATCGACCACGTCATCTGGCGAAAGGGTACCAAGGAGCCGCCCATCCGCGAGGGGGTGCCCGGGCGATGCGAGGAGCTCCCTCCCGTCGGAGAGTCGAAGCCGGACGAGCCGGTGGCCCTTCGGAGCAGGGATCTTTTCCACACGGAGGACGGGGACTGCTTCTCCGGTGCCGCCCGGGCCAACGGTCCAGACGAGCATCCCCTCCCGGATGTCCTTCACAGCCATGGGACCCGACGGAGTGTCGATAATCGTTTCGCCGGAGAGGCAGATGGGGCAGGTAAGAATCGCGTTCTCCGTATGCTCGCTGAGAATGGTCCCGTCGATCCGTATGTTACCGGATGCCATCATTCCCTGCACCGTGTTCCCGAGCCGGAGGCTGAAGGAATAGGTCCCATCTCCCACAGGCCCGAGGGGAATCGCGTTCAGCTTCTTGTACTCGCGATAGATAACCAGCTTCGTGTCGTCGGAATACGGCGGCTGGAAGCCCTTTCTCGCCGTGATGGCCGAGAATACATCGGTCTCGTTCTCGATCGGGGGGAAGGTCTCTATGGCCCTGGCCTGCTCATCGCCCCGGGCGACGGGGTAGTAGTCGGGATCGCAGTAAAAGAACCGGCTCTCGCCGTAATGGTCGAGGAGGAGGTACTTCAGCTGGGCCGGGGTATGAGTGGTCACTGGTGTCGGTGTCGGGGTGGGACCCCCACCACCGGGGGCGAGGCAGCCTGCGAGGAGGAGGGCCGATGCCAGGAGAAGGATGATTCCGGGTCTCATGATCGGATGAGAACCCTGCCTGAATAAAATGGTTGGGGATGAACGAAGATACAGCGGGCTCGGTTAAAAGGCGAAACGCCCAGGTCGGAATTCGAATCCGAGTCGCGGGCGTGACAGGCCCGCATGATAGGCCGCTACACTACCTGGGCACACGATGGCACTTGTAAGGTTATCCCGCCTCCCGGATTCGAACCGGGGACATCGCGGTAGCTGCGCAGTTACCTACACGGCAAACCAGACTACAGCCGCGCACTCTACCAGGCTGAGTTAAGGCGGGTAAGTGCCTTCAACTATAGGGAAATTTCCCTGATAAACATATCGTTCCCGTGCCGGGCGGTGTTTCACCCGAATTTCTTTATAGGATGAGCGCATCGTGTACTGGTATGCCAGAACAGACTGAAGCGGGGTATTGTCTTCTTCACCCCTGGTAAGATTCGCGAGAAGATCACTGTTTTCGACACCACCCTCCGGGATGGCGAGCAGACTCCTGGCATATCGTTCACGCTGCCGCAGAAAAAGGAGATAGCGCAGCAGCTCTCCGAGATAGGGGTCCATGTCATCGAGGCAGGGTTCCCTGCCTCCTCGGAGTCGGAGCACGAGACGGTGAAGGCCATCGCCGCGATGGGCCTCGAGGCCATGGTCGCCGGCCTCGCCCGGATGACCAGGGGCGATGTGAACGCCTGCCTGGACTGCGGGGTGGACATGGTCCATGTCTTCATCCCGACCTCTGACGTCCAGCGGATCCACACGATCAAAAAGACCCGTGAGCAGGTTTTCGAGGCCACCCAGGAGGTGGTCTCCTATGCGAGGAACCGCTGCGACCAGGTCCTCTTCTCGGCGATGGACGCCACGAGGACGGACTGGGACTACCTGATCCAGGTCCTCCAGGTGGCGGTGCAGGCCGGTGCGACGGTCTTAAATATCCCGGACACCGTGGGGGTCATCACCCCCTCGGCGATGAAGGCCCTCATCGGGCGGATCACCTCGGAGGTGGACTGCCCTATCGACACCCACTGCCACAATGACTTCGGCCTCGCCGTCGCAAACACCCTCGCCGCCGTGGAGGGTGGCGCCTCCCAGGTTCAGGTGACGGTAAACGGCCTCGGCGAGCGGGCGGGGAACGCCGACCTTGCCGAGACGGTCATGGCCCTCGAGTCCATCTACGGGGTCTCGACGGGGATCCACACCCAGCGGATCGTGGAGACCTCCCGGCTCGTCTCCCGGTGCTCGGGGATCACCATCATCCCCACCCAGCCCGTCGTAGGCGAGAACGCCTTCTCCCACGAGAGCGGCATCCACTCCCACGGGGTCATCGCCCGCTCGGACACCTTCGAGCCGGGCATCATGACCCCCGAGATGGTGGGCCACCGGCGCCGGCTGAAGCTCGGGAAGCACGTCGGGAGGCACGCGGTGCGGCAGATGCTCACCGACGTCCGCCTGGAGCCCGACGATGATCAGCTGGACGAGATCATCGGAAGGGTGAAGGACATGTCAGGAAAGGGGAAGAAGGTCACCGACGCGGATCTCTACGAGATCGCGGGGACGGTCATGGGGGTGAAGTCCGACGGGAAGGCCATCGACCTTCAGGAGATCGCGGTCATCACCGGGAACCATGTCATCCCCACGGCGTCCCTGAAGGCGACGGTGAACGGGGTCGAGCACGTCGCCTCGGCGGTCGGGGTGGGGCCGGTGGATGCCGCCCTCAAGGCTATCATGGGGATTCTCCCGACGCAGGTCATCCTCAAGGAGTTCAAGATCGAGGCCATATCCGGCGGCTCGGAGGCCATCGGGCACGTGACGGTGGCCCTCGAGGACGAGAAGGGACACATCTTCGACGCGAGCGGCACCGGCGACGACATTGTCATTGCCTCGGTGGAGGCCATGGTGAATGCCATCAACCTGCTGCACCGGGTGAGGAAGGGGTGAAGCAGCGGCTCCCCCCCAACTCGTTCCTTCGAATCCTTTATCCGGACCCGGTGGGGTAAAATCGGGCTTGTGTGGCGCCAGCCCTCACGCATCCTGCCGCGATGGAGAGAAGAGCGCCGCTCACGTCGCCGCTGGGCCTCCTCCGGGGGGATAAGAGCTTTCAGATGGTAACCGGCTCCGTTCCGGGAGCACGAACAGGATCACAAAGCCGGCGAAAAAGAAAGGAAACGGTTATTCCGCCGTTGGGACCGACGGCTTCTTCCTGTCCAGGGAGCCCTTGATATCGGTGGAGAGCTGCTCGAACTTCGCCTGCATCGCCTTCTCCTGCTTCTCGAGGGACTTCACCCGGAGCTCGAGGGTCTCGACCTTCTCGGCGAGGGAGGCCTCGACCTTCTCCTTCTTCTGCTGCATCATCACCGTGCCGACGTTCACGAAGATCTCGGCTTCCGCGGGCACGTCCTTCAGCTCCTCCTGGGCCCGGCGCGACTCCCGGATGGCCATCTCGTACTGGGTCTTCTGGGCCGCCACGGTCTGGAGCTGCTGCTGGAGCTGCTGGAGCATGGCGAGCTGGTTCTGGACCTTGGGTGGGATATTCTCCATGAATCCGATCCTCCCTCTCTGGTATGTAGCCATGACCATTATACATTTTGCATTCCCACCGTGCGGGGATGCCTTTTTCACCCGGGGAGGCACCGATAGGAGGGATGGTGAAGGGAACGGCCGGTTCCCCCCGCCCGGGGGATCCGGGGAAGGAACGGCGGTGCGGGAAGGCGAAGGGGGCGAGGATCATCATGGTCCCGGCCTCGGCAAAGGACACCGGGGAGCGTGAGGCCCTGTCCCGGGAGATCGGCCATATTATCGGGGAGGCCCGGCGCCGCGGGGATGAGCCGGACCCGGGCCTCGTGCGGGCGAAGGAGGCCATCGACGATGAAAAGAACCACCTCCTCGTCGCCCGGTCCCGGTGGGGGGAGCTCCTCGGGAGCCTCTCCTACACCTTCCCGGATCCGGCGTCCCTGAGGGTCGATTACATCGGGTTCTCGGTCCACCGGTGCGGCCTCGGGACACGGCTCATGGCGGCCGTCGCGGAGATCGCCCTCCAGGGGAACCGGAGGATCGCCCTCACGGCGGAGAAGGATGCAAGAGGCTTCTTCGAGAGGCTGGGGATGGAGCTGGTGGAGGAGTTCCCGGATGGCAACTGCATCTTCCGGTTCTCCCATGACAGCATGAGGCGCCTCGTGGATGAAGTCCGGCTGAAATCCTGACCCGATGACCCTCTCCGGCGCGGGGTTCCGCGAGATTTTCGGCCGGGGGAGTGGGGTCCCTTCCCACGGTAAGGTTCTTGAAAAAAAGATACTAAGGGGTTCTGCCCTGTCCTATTCTTTGGTACCCGTCTGGCTTTCGGTTGGGGGTTCCGTAGGGAAATGGTGGAACGCCATCTCCCCTTCATGGGAATGCAGGTAGGTCTCGAGCCAGGTCTGCACTGCCGTGGTATCACCGTTCTGGAGGTCGGTCTTCACCTCGGAGACATCGACTCCCTGCTTCCCGAGCCTGTCGATGATCTTTTGATCTCTTGCGGGATCGCTCAGGCCGGGTGGCGAATGGGCGGGCCGGTGGGTCTGGAAATAGGTCTCAAGCCATGCCTGCACAGCGGCAGAGTCTCCGTTCTGGAGGTCGGTCTTTACCTCGGAGACATCGACTCCTTTTGCCTCGAGTCTGGTAACGACCTCCTGCTGTCTGGTGGCATTACTCAGATCAAAGGGAGCGTGACCGGATCCATCCGACCTCACCGGCCGGTGGGCCTCAATCCATGTTTTTACCGCTTCTGTATCGCCGTTCTGGAGCGCGGTCTTTGCCTCGGAGACATCGACTCCCTGCTGTTCCAGGGCAGCGATTATGGATTCGGGTGACAGGTGGTGGCGAAAGGGTTTTCCATGAGGGTTGGAGGTGGTGTCGGCCGCGGTGATGACTGCGGCGCTGGCTGTTCCCATGACCAGCGCGATGATGCAGAGGGCCGACAGCGGACCTGCAACGAGTCCCTTGGTGTCCATGGCATTCCTCCTCTCTCTTTCTCTCTCTTCTGGTGCGGCCATTCGGAGATGTGCCGGCACCAAGTAAAGTATATATTACATTTTGTTATATAAACATTTGTTTTTGGATTTTGAGATATACAAAATGGGATAGGGCCGGGGAGGGCCCGGCGGAGATCATGCAGGTCTCCCTATCCGGAAACCGGGGAGGGTTCGGCAGCCGGGGTATTATTCCTTCATCCTTCCCCGGATCTTCGCTGCGGCCCTCCCCGCCATCATCCGGAGCTGCTCATACCGGTCGCCGGACGCCATCCGCTCGAGGAGCTGGAGTACTCCGGCCTCCACCAGATCCGGCGCCGCTCCCAGGTCCGCCAGCCTGTCGATGGCGCTCACCGCCTGCACCCTCCCTTTCTCGTCCGCCTCCCCGAGCCGCTCGACGAGGGCCGGGATGCCCCCGAGGGAGATGAACTCGGCCGGCCTCCAGCCGGGCTTCCAGGCAAAGACCATGACCGCGTCGAGGGCCCGCCTCCTCGCGTCCGGGTCGTCGCAGGAAAGGTTCCTGATCACCTCGGAGAGGAGCCGGGTCTCGTCTGAACTGTGCTGTACCACGGGCATCGCACCACGTCCTCCGGTCCCTCCTGTGTGGGAGCGGTATAAAAGGGTTCCCCCGGGGAGCTTTTTTTGAAACATCCCGGGCGTGGGACCTCCGTCCCGTGCCTCCAGAAAGGTCACGGACTGCTCCGTTTCGATATCAGGAAAACGGGGGCGAAAAGGAATGGGCCCGCTGAGATTCGAACTCAGGATCTCCGCCATGTCAAGGCGACGTCATAGCCGACTAGACCACGAGCCCGCGGTAAGATGACTATACTCTTTCATCGGCCCCGATATAAAAGATTACGGAAAAAGGGGGCTCCCGGCCGGTTCAGATCTTCGCGAACTTCGCGGTGAAGATCCCGACCTTCTGCCTGATTTCCTCCATGACCTCCGGGGGGACCTCGGAGTCCACGTTCAGGACCATGATGGCCTCCTCTCCCTGCTTGATCCGGCCGACCTGCATCCCGGCGATGTTGATCTGGGCGGCCCCGAGGATGGTGGAGGCCCGGCCGATGACCCCGGGCTTGTCCAGGTGCCGGGAGACGATGACGAACCCCTCGGGGATCATGTCCATGGTGTAGCCCCCGATGGAGACGATCCGGATCCGGTCCTTTGTAAAGACCGTGCCCGCCATGGTCTCCTCCATCTTGTCGGTCTTCACCTTCAGGGTGACAAGGTTCCGGAAGCCCGCCGCCTCGTCGGTCATGGTCTCCCGGATGGAGATCCCCCGCTCCTTTGCGATGACCTCGGCGTTGATGATGTTCACAGGGACCTGGAGGATGGGATCTATGAGGCTCTTGAGGGCGATCCGGGTGAGGAACCGGGTGTTCGGCCCGAGGGAGGCGAGCTCCCCGCCGTAGGTGATCTCGAGGGCCTCGAGCCGGCCTTCCACGAGCTGGATAAGGAACCGGCCCATCTTCCCGATGAGGACGGCGAAGGGCTCCATCCGCTCGGCGTACTCCGGCGGGACCATGGGGGCGTTCACCGCGTACTTCGGCTGCTCGCCCCGGAAGGATCCGACGACCTGGTTTGCCACGGAGACCGCGACGTTCAGCTGCGCCTCGACGGTGCTCGCCCCGAGGTGGGGGGTCACGATGACGTTCTCGAGGTCGAGGAGGGGGGACTTGAGGGGTGGCTCGTCCTCGAAGACATCGAGGGCGGCCCCCGCGACCTTCCCGCCCTTTATCGCGTCGAGGAGGGCCTTCTCGTCGATGATCCCGCCCCGGGCGCAGTTGAGGATCCGGACCCCCTTCTTCATCATGGCGAACTTCCTTGCATCGATGAGGTGGGTCGTCTCCTTCGTGAGGGGGGTATGCACCGTGATGACATCCGCCTGCCGGATGACGTCGTCGAGGGCCATGAGCTCGACCCCCAGCTGGGCCGCCCGCTCCTTCGTGAGGAAGGGGTCGTAGGCGATGCACCTCATCTCCATGGCCTTCGCCCGTTTCGCGATCTCCCGGCCGATCCGGCCGAGGCCGACGATGCCGAGGGTCTTATCGTTCAGCTCGATGCCCATGAACTTCGAGCGCTTCCACTGCTTTCCCTTGAGGGAGGCGTTCGCCTGGGGGATGTTCCTCGCAAGGGCGAGCATCATGGCCATGGTATGCTCGGTGGCGGCGAGGGTGTTCCCCTCTGGGGAGTTCACCACCGGGATACCCCGCCGGGTCGCGGCCTCGACGTCGATGTTATCCACGCCGACCCCGGCCCGTCCGATTATCCGGAGGCGCTTCCCCGCTTCGATGATCCGGGCGGTCACCATGGTGCCGCTCCGGACGACGAGGGCATCGTAGTCCCCGATGATCCGGACGAGCTCCTCCTCGGGGAGGTCGGTGCAGACGTCCACGTCGCACGCCTCCCGGAGGATGGAGAGCCCCTCGTCGGCCAGGGGATCGCTCACGAGCACCTTGAACTTCATAGACTAGAGACCCCATCTCACATTGTTCCCGAGCCTATTTACGCTTTCCAAACCGGATCCCCGGAGCCCCGCCCTCCCCACCCCCGGGATCCATGGAGGGAACCCCTGTTGCGGGAGGTACCCCGATGCGGCCGGAGCGCGGCGGACCCTGGCCGGTTTCCCGGGAATCCGCAGGCAACAGTCATCCTTTATCTGTCAGGAGGGCAAGCTCGTAACAGAACCCGTGACGCGGGGTACTGGCCATGAAGAAGGCTCCTGACATCCTGACCCTGGAAGAGATCAAGAAAGAGGACATCCCGTCCGTGGGGGGCAAGGGGGCCTCCCTCGGCGAGATGTTTTCCATCGGCCTTCCCGTCCCGAGGGCATTTGTGGTGACCGCCCAGGCCTTCCGGCGGTTCCTCGGAGAGACCGGCACCGAGGAGCGGCTCTTCTCCGGGCTCGCGAACCTGAACGTCGACGAAAACGCGGCCCTCGAGGAGGCCTCCCGGAAGGCCCGGGAGCTCGTCCTCTCGGTCCCCATCCCCCCGCATCTCCAGAAGAAGATAAAGGACGCCTACCGGGCCCTCGGGAACGACCCGGTCGTCGCCGTCCGGTCCAGCGCCACCGCCGAGGACCTCCCCGATGCCTCCTTTGCCGGCCAGCAGGAGACCTTCCTGAACATCCAGGGGAACGGGGATCTCCTCCAGGCCGTCCAGCGCTGCTGGGCCTCCCTCTACGGGGCCCGGGCCATCTACTACCGCTCAAAGCAGGGCTTCGACGACCGGAGCGTGAATATCGCCGTGGTGGTCCAGATCCTCGTCCGGTCAGAGAAGGCCGGGGTGATGTTCACCTCCCACCCGGTCACGGGGGAGCCCCTCACCATCATCGAGGGCTCCTGGGGCCTCGGGGAGGCGGTGGTCTCGGGCTCGGTGTCGCCGGACAAGTACGTCTACGACCACCGGTCGGGGCGGGTGGTGGACCGGCTCATCGCCCAGAAGCTCGAGATGATCGTCCCCGACGGGCGGAAGGGGACGAAGGTCGTGAAGATTGGGCCAGACCAGGAGAAGGCACCGGTGCTCTCGGACGCCGAGGTGAAGCAGCTCGCGACCTTCGGGAAGATCGCCGAGGACCACTACGGCATCCCCCAAGACCTCGAGTGGGCCGTCACGGGGAAGGAGATCTTCATCCTCCAGTCCCGGCCCATCACCACCATCAAGTCTGCCGCGAAGGGAAAGCCGGCCGCGGCGGGGGCGGCGGGGACGGGGAAGGTCCTCGTCGAAGGCCAGGGGGCCTCGCCCGGGATCGGCTCGGGAAAGGTCGCCATCGTCCGGGACATCAAGGACGCGGGGAGGGTGCAGGAGGGGGACATCCTCGTGGCAAAGATGACGAACCCGGACATGGTCCCGGCCATGCGTAAGGTAGCGGCCATCGTCACCGACGAGGGCGGCATGACCTGCCATGCGGCCATCGTCTCCCGGGAGCTGGGGACCCCCGCGGTGGTGGGGACGAAGAAGGCCACCTCGGTCCTCCGGCCGGGCCAACTCGTCACCGTGGACGGGGAGAAGGGCCTCGTCTACGAGGGAAAGGCCGGGCCGGCCCCTGCGAAGGAAAAGGCCGTCGCCACGGTGGTCGCCGGGGCGCCCCTCATCACGGCGACCTCGGTGAAGGTGAACGTCTCACTCCCGGAGGCGGCGGTGAGGGCGGCGGCCACGGGCGCCGACGGGGTCGGCCTCCTCCGGATCGAGCACCTCATCCTCGGGCTCAATAAAACCCCGATGTGGTACATCCGGAACGGGAAGGAGGAGGAGTTCATAACCGAGCTCGCCACCGGGATCCGGGTCGTCCTCGACGCCTTCCCGGGAAAGCCGGTCTGGGTCCGGACCCTGGACGCCCCGACGGACGAGTTCAGGAACATGGCCGGCGGGGAGGACGAGCCCCACGAGCACAACCCCATGCTCGGGTGGCGTGGGATCCGGCGGGACCTCCAGGCGGCCGACCAGTTCCGGCTCCAGGTCGAGGCCTTCAAGCGCCTCTGGCAGGCTGGGTACGCGAACCTCGGGATGATGTTCCCCATGGTCTCCCACCCGGACGAGTTCATTCTCGCAAAGAAGATGATGGCGGGGTGGGGGGTGGATGTCGAGAACGTCACCCTCGGGATCATGGTGGAGATCCCGGCGAGCGCCATCCTCATTGAGGACTTCATCAAGGCGGGGATCCGGTTCGCCTCCTTCGGGACGAACGACCTGATCCAGTACACCATTGCCGTAGACCGGAACAACGAGAACGTGGCCTGCATGTACCGGCCCAAGCACCCCGCGGTCCTGAAGATCATCGACGACACCATCCGGGTCTGCCGGCGCTACGGCGTGGAGTGCTCCATCTGCGGGCAGGCGGGCTCCGACCCGGAGATGGCCGAGTGGCTCGTGGAGCACGGGATCTCGAGCCTCTCGGCGAACATCGATGCCGTGGCAAAGATCCGGGACCGGGTGGCCCGGACAGAGCAGCGGATGATCCTCGAGGCCGCCAGAAGTATCCATGCGCGAGAAGGGGTGTAACCGGGAGGAGCTCTTCTCCTTCCTCACCCGGCTACGGGGAGAGGACCTCGGGTACGGGAGGATCCTCTCCTCCATGTGCACGAGGCCCCACCCGGTTGCCCTCGAGGCCGAGGCGCTCTTCGCCGGGACGAACCTCGGGGACCCGGGCCTCTTCCCCGGCACCGCCTCCATCGAGCGGCTCCTCGTGGAGCGGCTGGGGGACCTGCTCCACCACCGCAGGGCCTCCGGGTACGCCACCTCGGGGGGGACCGAGTCGAACATCCAGGTCCTCCGGATGGCCCGGGGGCTCGCGGGGGCAAAGCACCCGAACGTCGTCGTCCCGGAGTCGGCCCACTTTTCCTTCGAGAAGGCCTGCGACATCCTCTCCCTCGAGATCCGCCCCGTTCCCCTTGACGGGAACCTCAGGATGGACGTGGAGAAGGCGGAGGACCTCATCGACCGGAACACCGTCTGCCTCGTCGGGATAGCGGGGACCACCGAGTACGGGATGGTGGACCCGATAGAGGCGCTCTCCGATATCGCCGTCGACCGCGGGGTCTTCCTCCACGTGGACGCTGCCTTCGGGGGGCTCGTCATCCCCTTCCTCGGGAGGCCCCTATCCTTCGACTTCTCCCTCCCCGGGGTCTCCTCGGTCTCCGTGGACCCTCACAAGATGGGGATGTCCCCCATCCCGGCGGGGGCGCTCCTCGTCCGCGACGAGCACATGCTCGCGCCCCTCTTGGTGGCGACCCCGTACCTCACGGTGAAGAACGTCTACACCCTCGCGGGGACCCGGCCCGGCGGGCCGGTCGCCGGGGCCTTCGCCGTCCTCGAGTACCTCGGCCGGGAGGGCATGGCGGCCATCGTGAAGGGGTGCATGGAGAACACCGCCAGGCTCATCGAGGGCCTCGAGACCTTCGGGATCCAGCGGGCCGTCACCCCGGACGTGAACGTGGCGACCTTTGACTGCGGGGAGGTGCCGGAGGGGTGGCTGGTCTCCCGCACCCGGCGGGGGCACCTCCGGATCGTCTGTATGCCCCACGTGAGCCGGGACCAGGTGGAGGCCTTCATTGAGGCCATGGGGGGGCTCCATGGCTGAACACCCGGCATCCCGTCATCCTGAACATGAACCGCGAGCGGGCAGGCAGGGAAGTCTTGCCTGATAATCTCCCCCTGCTTATCGGGGATCTCAGGAAGCGGGGGGCACGGCGGGTAGCCCTCCAGTTCCCCGAAGGGCTGAAGAGGAGGGCCCCGGAGATGGCCCTGCGGCTCAGGGAGGCAGGCTTCGAGGTCATCGTGAGCGGCGACCCCTGCTACGGCGCCTGCGACCTTCCCCTGCCGGCCATGGCCCTCGCCGATGTCCTCGTCCATGTCGGCCATGCCCCCGTGGACGACCGGCCGGGGGTCATCTACGACCTCCACCCCACGGACTTCGACGTGGGAGTCCTCGCAAAGGCCCTCCCCCTCCTTCCCCATGGGCGTGTCGGCCTCGTCACCACCTCGCAGCACCTCCACCTCCTCGACAAGATGGCGGAGTTCCTCGAGGAGAAAGAGATCAACGCGGTCATTGCCGGGGGGACCGGGAGGGCCCCGTACCCGGGCCAGGTCCTCGGCTGCTCCTTCTCGGGGGCCCGTTCCACCGGCTGCGACGCGATCCTCTACGTGGGGACCGGCCTCTTCCATCCCGAGGGGATCCAGCTCGTCACCGGGGCGAGGGTCATCGCCCTCGACCCGTTCCTCGGGACGGCCACCGAAGTATCCGCTGACAGGCTGAAGCGCCGCCGGTTCGCCCTCATCGAGAAGGCCCGGGGAGCGGAGCGGATTGGCATCCTCGTCTCCACGAAGAGCGGCCAGCAGCGGCTCGCCCTCGCCCGGCGGCTCGCCGGCCTCTCGGAAAAGGCGGTCCTCGTGGCCCTCTGCGAGGTCTCCCCCGGGGAGCTCCTGAACCTCGGCTTCGACTGCTACGTGAACACCGCCTGCCCCCGCCTCGCCTACGACGACCAGGTCCGGTTCCCGGTGCCCGTCCTCTCGCCCCCGGAGTTCGAGATCCTCTGCGGCGCCCGGGCCTGGGAGGATTTCACCATCGACGAGTGGGACCGGCCATGAGGCTCCGGACCCTCGAAATCGCCCTCGAAGGACTGGAGGGCTTCGGGAGGCCGGACGCCCGGATCGAGCAGTACGTCACCCCGGCGCCCCTCGCCGCCCGGCTCCTCCACCATGCCCACCTCCTCGGGGATATCGGGGGGAAGGCGGTCTGCGACCTCGGGTGCGGGACGGGCATCCTCGCCTGCGGGGCGGCCCTCCTGGGTGCAGGGCGGGTGACCGGGGTGGAGCTCGACCCCGATGCCATCGCAGCGGCGAAGCGGAACGCGGCCCGGCTCGGGGCCGGCATCAGCTTCGTCCAGGGGGATGTGCGGGACCCCGGGCTCATCGGGGGCCTCGGCTCCTTCGACACCGTGGTCATGAACCCCCCCTTCGGGGCCCAGGACCCTCACGCCGACCGGCCCTTCGTGGACGCAGCCCTCGCCCTCGCCCCCGTCGTGTACGGGATCTTCAACGCGGGCTCCCTTCCCTTCCTCGAGGCCTACACCCGGGAGCGGGCGGCCCTCGAGTTTGCCATCGGAGGGTTCCTTCCCCTGAAACGGTCCCTGCCCTTCCACCGGCGCGGCGTGGTGGAGATCGAGGTCGAGGTCGTCCGGATGCGGAGGCGGTAGGACGCCCGATCACCGCACCATCGCCGGCCTCTCGGCGGCCCACCTGGTCATCGACCTCTACGGCCCGGCGCTCCCCGCCATCATGTCCTTCCTCATCCTCACGTACGGGTACTCCTACCTCGCCGCCGGGCTCCTCGTCACGGTATACAACATCGTTTCCTCTCTCGCCCAGCCCGGCATCGGCTGGCTCCATGACCGGCGGGGGGTGCAGCTCCCGCCGGGCCTCTCCATTCTCGTCGCCGGGGTCTTCATCTCCCTCCTCGGCATCGCCCCCGGCTTCGGGGCCATGCTCGCCTTCTGCGGGATCGCTGCCCTCGGCCACGCCGCCTTCCACCCCGTGGCCCTCTCCCTGACCGGGCGGGAGTCCACCGACGCGACCCGGGGCCGGGTCCTCTCCTACTTCGTGGTCGGCGGGAACCTCGGGTTCGCCCTCGGGCCCCTCGCCGCGGGGGCGGCCATCGGGTTCCTCGGCGAGGGCGGGATCCTCCTCATGGCAATCCCGGCCATCGCCATGGCCGTCGCCCTCCCGCTCCTCCTCCCTCCCCCGCCCCGGGAGGGGCGCCCGGCACCCGGCCCGGGCACGGGAGAGACCGGGGCCGCCCGCCCGGCCATCCCGTGGGGGCCGGTCACCATCCTCGTCGCGGCGGCCTCCCTCCGCTCCATGGTGATCTTCGGCTCCATCGCCTTCCTCCCCGTGTATCTCGCGGGGGGCGGCGCAAGCCTCCTCGTGGCAAACACCCTCCTCACCGTGATGCTCCTCGTCGGGGTGGCGGGGCAGGTCGCCGGGGGAGCGGTTTCGGACCGGTCGGGCCGGAAGGAGACCATCCTCGCAGGGATGGCGGGGACCGCGGTTTTCCTCGCCGGTTTCCTCCTCCTCCCCGGCCCGGCCGGCCTCCTGTCCCTCATGCTCTTCGGGTTCTTCCTCTGGTCGAGCTTCTCGGTGACCCTTGCCATCTCCCATGAGTTCCTCCCGGGGGACCTCGGTCTCGCCTCGGGCCTCCTCCTCGGCCTCTCCATGGGGGCCGGGGGGCTCGGGGTTGCCCTCATCGGCGCCCTCGGGGACGTCATCGGCCTCGGGATGGCCCTCTGGGCCCTTCTCGGGATCACCCTCCTCGCCACGGTCCTCTTCATAGTCCTACCGTACCCGTGG
>DATKMC010000004.1:0-2039 GCA_035542115.1 Methanomicrobiales archaeon
GGTGGTGGTGATCCCGAAGGAACGGGCCTACGAGGTGGCGAGGAGGGCGCGGGAGGTCCAGAAGGGGGAGGAGCGTATCCGGGAGGAGATCTCCCGGGGAGGGACCCTCTCCTCCATCACCGAGCTCGAGAAGTGGGAGAAGCGCTGAGCGACGTTCCCTTTCAAGGAAACGGAGCTCGAGCACCGCGGAAGCGGTGCGAAGCGAAGCGGCGCTTCGCCCTCACCGGAAGAACGCCGCCTCCATGAGCGAGCCGCCGTGGGCGAGGATCTTCTCGATCGCGCCCCTGATGTTATCAACCCGGAGGATGAGGACCGCCGCCTCCTTCCCGCTGTAGGCGTACGAGTACTCGATGTTGATGCCCGCCTCACCGAGGATCCTCGCGACCTCGTAGAGGCCCCCGGGCTCGTCCCGCATCTTCACGCCGATGACATCCGTAAAGGACACCACGAAGCCCAGTGAGGTGAGCTTCCGGTAGGCCTTGTCCGGGTGGTTCACCAGGGCCCGCACGACCCCGAAGCCGTCGGCCTCGGCGATGGAGAAGGCGAAAATGTTCACCCCCTCCTCCTCCATGGCCTTTGCGATGGCCGCGAGCCTCCCGGGCTTGTTCTCCGAGAACACGGAAATCTGCTTGATGAAGTATTGTTCAGGCTCCATTAGAACTTCCTCCTGTCGATCACCCTTTTCGCCTTCCCCTCGAACCGGGGGAGGGAGCCGGGCTCGGCGAGCTCCACGTCGGCATGCACCGTGAGGGCCGACTCGAGTCGCTTCCCCACCTGCTCCTTGATCTTCATGAGATCGGTGATCTTGTCAGAGAAGGCCTCGGGCTTCAGCTCGACCCGCACGAGGAGCGTATCGAGCTCGTGCTGCCTGTCCACGACGATCTGGAAGTGCTGCCCGACCTCGGGGATGCCCATGAGGGTGTGCTCGATCATGGACGGGAAGACGTTGATCCCCCGGATGATGAGCATATCGTCGACCCTCCCCGTGATCCGCATGATCCGCGGGTGGGTCCTCCCGCAGGCGCACACCTCCCTCGTCATGGAGGTGATGTCCCCGATCCGGAAGCGGACGATGGGGAGGGCCTCCTTCTTCAGGATGGTCACGGTGAGCTCCCCCTTCTCACCGTCGGCGAACTGCTCGCCGGTCTTCGGGTCCACGATCTCGGTGTACGCGAAGTCGCCCCAGACATGGATCCCGTTCTGCTCGGTGCACTCGGTAAAGAGGGGCCCCGAGAGCTCGCTCGTGCCGTAGATATCGTACGCCTTGATCCCGAGCCAGTCCTGGATCCGGTTCCGCATCTCGGCGGTCCAGGGCTCGGCACCCAGTATCCCGGTCCGGAGCTTCGTGTCCTTCCTGATGGAAACCCCCATTTTCTCGGCGACCTCGCCCAGGTGGAGGAGGTAGGAGGGGGTGCAGCAGATGGCCGTCGCCCCGAGGTCCTGCATGAGCTCGATCTGCCGCTCGGTCCCCCCCACGGAGGTGGGGATGACGGTCGCCCCGATCCGCTCGGCCCCGTAGTGGAGGCCGAGGCCGCCCGTGAAGAGCCCGTAGCCGTAGCTCACCTGGATGACGTCCTTCGTCCCCAGGCCGCAGGAGGTGAGGGCCCTTGCGAGGGACACGGTCCACTCCTCGAGATCGTTCTCGGTGTAGCCCACGACCGTTGGCTTCCCGGTGGTCCCCGAGGAAACATGGTACCGGACGAGCTCCTCCTTCGTCGCCGTGAAGAGCTTGTCCGGGTAGTTGTCCCGGAGGTCGCGCTTGAACATGAACGGGAGTTTCGTGACGTCGGCAAGCGTCTTCACGTCATCCGGGTGGACCTTTGCCTCCTCCATCCGCCGGTGGTAGAACGGCGAGAAGCTGTAGAGCCGGTAGACGAGGGTCTTCAACAGCCGGTACTGGAGGCGCCCGAGCTCCTCCCGATCCATCGTCTCGATCTTGGAATCCCAGTACATCAGAACAACACCCCTCTCCTGTCCACCACCCGCTTCGCCTTCCCCTCGAACCGGGGGAGCGTGCCCGGTTCCACGAGTTTCACGTC
>DATKMC010000005.1:0-11230 GCA_035542115.1 Methanomicrobiales archaeon
CAGGGAGGCGTTCACCGACCTGAGCCGCTCCATCTCCCCGTACGAGAGGAGCCCCGCGTTCGTGTGGGGGAGGAGGCCCATGCCGATGGCCTCGCGGCACATCGCGTAGCAGTAGTCGAGGATACTTCCGTAGCCCAGCGCCGAGAGCATCGCGGTGAACCCCGGCTCGAGCTCCGGCCGCTCGCCGAAGGTGAAGAGGGCCTCGGTGCAGCCCGTGGCGGCCCCGTGCCTGAGAATCCCGGCGACTCCGGCAGGCGCGAGGATGCAGCCCTCCTGCACCGGCGTCCGGAACCCGCAGTAGTCGCACCGGTTGCGGCAGACTGTGGTGAGGGGGAGGAAGACGTTCCGCGAGAAGGTGATGACCCTGCCCATAGTCTAGTACTCCTTGTTCCGGCTCATGAAGGGGCAGGATGGGGGGAACAGACCCGGGGATCGGTCCGGGGGGGATGCCCAGTGCCTCCCGGCCTCCAGCCCTGGGACTATTTAATCTCCGGCGCAGACACCTGATCAGGGGAGCCCGGGGACCGATGACGCTGCGCCTGGAGATACCGTTGTTCTTTGCCTTCATCCTGGGAGCCGGCATGATCCTTGCCGGTTGTGTCATCCTGGTGCCGGTTCCCGTTCGCATGCCTGCACCGGTCCCGGTGACACCTCCCGAGACCACGCCGGAGGCCTGTCCCGCACTCCTTCTGCAGACCGGGACTCCCACCCCCGGATCGGTCACCCCGACTGAGGCCGGGACCCCGGAGCCGGTGGCGACCTTCTCTTTCGCAAACCCGCTCCCCCGGAGCACGACCTTCACCTATGCCGACAACATGGACTTCCACTCCCTCTCGGTCAGTGTGGACGGCAGCCAGATGACCACCGGGTTCTCCTATTCCCGCCAAGGCTCTCCGGCCCGGTACGAGGCTTCGCCCGGGAACAAGTTCCTCATGATCGCGGTGGACTTCCACATGATCGGCATCCTCCAGGAGGGGAAGTCCTCGACTTTCATGACTCCCCTCGCCACCTCCTTCCGGCTCGTGAAGGGCGGAGACTCGTACGGGGTCCTGAATGCCTCGGAAATCGAGGGCATGACGGATTATTTCATCCGCAACGTGGGGAGCATGTACCGGGACCGGTTCATCACGAAGGACGACGGCGGGTCTGGGGTCGTCATCTTCGAGGTGCCCGGATCCTTCGACCCCGCGGGGGCCTTCGTCACCTTCTGCCCGCAGAACCTTGGGTCCTGGGCCGACTCGGAGTACTATCGGTCTCCCGACAACTGGAACTGTGAGAGGGACCTCGTCGTGTGGCAGCTCCGGTGAAGGGGGCCGCCATCGCAGGTTTTTTCTCTTCCTCACCCCCACCCCTCTGTCACCATGCCCGTCCGCGCCATCGTCCCCTTCAAGCCGAAGAACGCGAAGACGAGGCTCTCCCCGGTCCTCTCCCCCGATGAGCGGGAGACCCTCGCCGGGATGATGCTCGCTGACGTGCTGGACGCGGTGGTGGAGGCGGAGTGCACCCCCGTCATCCTCTCGACGGCCCCCTACCAGCTGACGGGCATCGAGACCATCGTCCACCCGGGGGGGCTGAACGAGGCCTTAAACGAGATCCTCCCAAAGGCCGGAGGTCCTGTCCTCATCATCATGTCCGACCTTCCCCTCGCCACATCGGCCAATGTCACCGAGCTCCTGGCCACGAAGGCGAAGATGGCCATGGTGCCCGGGCGGGGAGGGGGGACGAACGCCATCTTCCTCCGGGACCCCTCCGGCTTCCATGCGGACTTCTATGGCGCGAGCTTCCTGAAGCATCTCGAGATCGCCGCAGAGGCGAACCTCCCCTGCGAGATCATCGACTCCTTCCGGCTCCACGATGACATCGACGAGGTGGAGGACTTCGTGGAGGTCCTCACCCTCGGTGGCGGGAGCACGAGGCGGTACCTGGAGCGATTAGGGTTTGTCCTTTCCACGGAGAACGGACGGGTCGGCGTGAAGCGCGACCCCCATGAACAGGCACTCGTCCGCGGCGATTGAGGGGACTCCGGTCTCGTCTACCATGGGCAGGCCGAGCCCCCGGACGATGGCGCAGGGGACGGACTCGTCGGCCTCCCCCATGACGAGGACCGCGGCCGAGGCAATGTTGTCGGCGACGGCCCGCTGGGTCACCTCGAGGACATGGCCGTAGAGGTCGGTCCTCCCCCGCTCGTCGATAACCGCCCGTATCCCCGCGCACCCGATGGCCACCGAGGAGCACCCGAGGCGCATGGCATGGGTCCGGCTGTCGGCGACGATCACCGCGACCTTCCTCCCGGTTTTCTCCCCGATGGCCCTCCGGATCCGTGAGGCGCTCCCGTCTGGATCCCTCGGGAGGGGGAGGGCGGTCCCCGGGGGGGTGTTGGAGAGGTCCACCCCGGCGTTCGGGAGGAGGGTGCCCTGCTTGAGGGAGAGGAGGAAGCCCGCGACGCCGCCCATGACGGCGTCGCTCTCGCCGAGGACCACCTCCGCGAGCCGGGGGTCCATCCCGTACCGTGCGCCGAGTTCCCGCGCCCGGTCCGACGGGACCACCCGGTCGAGGCGGACCGCCCGGCCCTCGGCGGTGGCCACCGGCGACTCGGCGATGACGAGCACGTCCCCGTCGGTGAACCCGCCCGCCGGGCTCTCCCGCGCGGCCTGGACGATGATGGAGGGCAGGTCGTCACCTGCCAGGATGAGGGGGGTCTTCACCCCGATGACCTGGAACCCGGTGTTCATTTCCCCTTCACCTCCGCGAGGACGGCGATGGCGTCCCTCGTCTCCCTGACGTCATGGGCCCTGACCACCGAGGCCCCCTCGAGGGCGAGGAGGAGGGCGACGGCGAGGGAACCGGGGAGCCGCTCCTCCGGGCCCCTGCCGAGGAGCTCCCCGACAAAGGTCTTCCGGGAGACTGCGGCGAGGAGGGGCCGGCCGAAGGCCCGGAACTCCCCGAAGCGCCTGACGAGTTCCCAGTCATGCTCCGACGTCCGCCCCGGCACCCACCGGCCGATGCCCGGGTCGAGGATGTAATCCTCGATGTCGTACTCCATGCACCTCGACACCACCAGCTGGAGGGTGTCGAGGGTCGCCTGGAAACCGACGGCATCGCCGGGTACCTCGCGGGAGGCCATGAGGGTGGCGGGGAGTCCCGAGTCCCGCACGAGCCCCGCGACCCGGGGGTCAGAAAGCCCCCCGATGTCGTTCACCGCGTCGACATCGTACCTGAGGCATGCCTCCAGCACGTCGGCATACCGCGTGTCCACCGAGACCGTGACCCCGGTCCCCGCGAGGGCCGCGAGAGCCTCCGTCATCCGGTCCCGCTCGGCAGCCACCGGAAGGGGCGGGGACCCCGGCCCGGTCGCCCTCGCCCCCACGTCCACGAGGTCGGCCCCGTCGGCCACCATGGCGAGGGCCCGCTCCCCGGCATCCTCAGGCCGCACGTAGGAACCCCGGTAGAAGGACTCGGGGCTGCAGTTGATGACCCCCATGAGCCGGACGGGCGATCCCTCGCCGATGCGGAGGCCCTGTATCACGCAGGCCGGCATACCCGCTCCCGCGCGGCCCGGAGGGTGTTCTCCATGAGCATGGCGATGGTCATGGGGCCCACCCCGCCGGGGACCGGGGTAATGGCCCGGGCGAGGGGCTCCACCGAGGGGAAGTCCAGGTCCCCGCGGGGCCTGCCACCCGCCATGCTGATCCCGACGTCGACGGCCACCACCCCTCCCTTCACCATGGCTCCCGTGATGAACCCCGGCCTCCCGACTGCCGAGACGAGGATGTCAGCCCCCCGCGTCTTCCCCGCGAGGTCCCGGGTCTTCGAGTGGCAGACGGTGACCGTTGCCCCCGCGTTTATGAGGAGGGCGGCCATGGGCCTGCCGACTTCGAGCGACCTCCCGACGACCAAGGCATCCTGCCCCTCCACCGGGAGGCCGTACTCGGCGAGGAGGGCCATGACCCCGAGGGGGGTGCAGGGCGAGAAGAGGGGCTTTCCCGAAAAGAGCCGGCCGAGGGAAAGGGGGGTGAAGCCGTCAACGTCCTTCTCCCCCGGCACCGCGGCGATGACCTCCTCACGGTCGATCCCCGAAGGGAGGGGGAGCTGGACAAGGATCCCGTCGACGGACGGGTCCCGTGCAAGGGCCCGGACCTCTGCCACGACCACCCCGGTGGTCGCGTCACCGGGGAGCTCCACCGAGACGGACCCGATCCCGACCTGTTCGCAGGCCCGGTGCTTCATCCGGATATAGAGCCGTGAGGCCGGGTCTTCCCCGACGAGGAGGGTGGCGAGCCGGGGGGCGAGGCCCGAGGCCCGGATCTCCCCCGCGAGCCGCCCGAGGCGCCTCTCCGCGGTAGCCCGCCCGTCCAGGATCATATCACTCCGGGTAGATGGGGAACCGGCCCGCCATGGCGGTGACCTCTCCCTTCACCCGGGCGATCCCCTTCTCGTCCTTCAGGTCTGCGAGGACCTGGAGGATCTTCGCCCCGATGAAGCGCATCTCGGGCTCCTTCATGCCCCGGGAGGTGACCGCCGGGGTGCCGATCCGAAGGCCGCTCGTGACGAAGGGGCTCCGGGTCTCCCTCGGGATGGTGTTCTTGTTCACGGTGATGCCGGCGCAGCCGAGGGCCTTCTCGGCCTCGAGGCCGGTGATCCCCTTGTCCGAGAGGTCGATGAGGAGGAGGTGGTTGTCGGTACCCCCTGAGACGAGCCGGAGGCCCCCGTCCGCGAGGACCTGCGCAAGGACCCGGCAGTTCTTCACGATCTGCCGGTTGTAGTCCCTGAACTGCGGCCTGAGCGCCTCCTGGAAACAGACCGCCTTCGCGGCGATGGTGTGCATGAGGGGGCCGCCCTGCATCCCCGGGAAGACCGCCTTGTCCACGGCCTGGGCGAACTCCTTCCCGCACATGATGGCCCCGCCCCGGGGGCCCCGGAGGGTCTTGTGGGTGGTCGTCGTGGTGAAGTGGGCGACCCCCACCGAGGTCGGGTGGACCCCCGTCGCGCAGAGGCCGGCGATGTGGGCGATGTCGGCGACGCACATCGCCCCCACCGCATCGGCGATCTGCCGGAAGGCCCTGAAGTCGATGGTCCGCGGGTACGCGCTCGCCCCGCAGACGATGACGTTCGGCTTCTCCTTCCGGGCGATGTCCTCGACGACCCCCATGTCGAGGGTCTCGGTCTCGAGGTCGACTCCGTAGGGCACGATCCGGAAGAGCTGCCCGGAGAAGTTCACCGGCGAGCCGTGGGAAAGGTGCCCGCCCTGGGAGAGGGACATGGACATGAGGGTCCCGCCGGGCTTCATCACCGAGAAGTATGCCGCCATGTTCGCCTGGGTGCCCGAGTGGGGCTGGACGTTCGCATGCCCGGCCCCGAAGAGCTTCTTGAGCCGGTCGCGGGCGAGGTCCTCCACGACGTCGTAGTACTCGCATCCGCCGTAATACCGCCTGCCAGGGTATCCCTCGGCGTACTTGTTCGTCATGATGGATCCCTGCGCCTCGAGGACCGCCCGGGAAACGATGTTCTCGGAGGCTATCAGCTCAAGGCCGTTCAGCTGCCGCAGGCGCTCCTTCTCGAGGAGGCCGGCAACCTCGGGATCGATTCTGGCAAGCTCGGACATGCAGTAGAAAAAGGGCGGTCATGGGAAATGAGCCTTTTCTTATCCCGCAGGGATGGGAGGGCGCGGCTCCCCCGCACGGGAGGCCGGGGGGTAAAGGCGACCTTACGAAGAGCGACGTTTCCGAAGGAAACGGAGCTGGAGCACCGCTTCCCATCAGGGAAGAGGTGCGACGAGCAACGCTTCCGAAGGAAGCGGTGGGACCAACACAAAGGATATAGGTTACCTGCAAGATAAATTTCTCATGATCTTCGGTTTCCCGGTAAGACGGGAAAATCTGAAAGAGAACTGATAACGGAGACGGGGAAATATGGAAATGCAGCAGCCGGTCAATGACAGGGTGAACGAGCTCGAGAAGAAGGTCAGGGAGATGGAGGCCCTCATCAAGGGGCTCACGAACGAGCTCCTGGACCTCAAGTCCATCGTCGAGCGGATGAACAGCCGGATGGAGGAGAAGCGACCGCCCGTCATGGCACGCCCGCCGGGCCGGCTCACCATCTCCCAGCGGGGGCAGCCGGGAGAGGCGGCGCCCGTGGACGAGGGGGAGCTCGTCCGTATCATGCAGCCCGACGGGACCATGAAGGAGGAGCGGAGGAAGGACTCGGACTACATCGTCGCCTCCGCAAAGTCGGCGGCCGCACTCAGGAACAAGGGGAAGGGGGAGCCGGCCAAGGGCAAGGGATCCAATGCCCTCATCTACGCGGTGGAGGAGGAAGACCCCAAATCCAAGCAGTAGAATACTGACTGGATACGCCGGAACGACAGACCGCGGGGCCTGCCTTGCATATCACCGAGATCGAGATCGATAATTTCAAGTCGTTCGGGCGAAAGACCACCATCCCCTTCTTCGACCATTTCACCGTCATCTCCGGGCCGAACGGCTCCGGGAAGTCGAACATCATCGACGCCATCCTCTTCTCCCTCGCCCTTTCCTCGTCGAGGGGCCTCCGGGCCGAGAAGCTCACCGACCTCATCAACCTGAACTCCGGGAAGAACACCGCCGAGGTGGCCATCACCTTTTCCGACGGGACCGTCATCAGGCGCCGGATCCGGCGGACCCCCCACGGGTACTACAGCTACAACTACCTGAACGGCCGGCTCTGCAAGCAGACGGACATCACGGAGTTCCTCGCAAAGGTCGGGATCAAGCCCGAGGGGTACAACGTCGTGATGCAGGGGGACATCACCCGGATCATGGAGATGTCAGACACCGAGCGGCGGAGGATCCTTGACGAGATCGCCGGGGTCGCCGAGTTCGACTCCAAGAAGGAGGCGGCCCTCCGGGAGCTCGAGGTCGTGCGGGAGCGGATCGAGCGGGAGGAGCTCATGCTCCACGAGCTGGACACCCGGCTCAGGGAGCTCGAGGGCGAGCGGGACCGGGCGGTGGAGTACCGGGGGCTCCTCGACAAGATCCACCACTATGAGGGCTGCAAATCGGCGGCCGAGCTCCGGGAGCGGGAGAAGGAGCTCCTCGCCCTCCGTGAGCTCTCGGGGGACCAGGGGAAGGCCCTCGAGAAGGCAAAGGCCGCCCTCGCCGAGGCCGCGGCGGTCATCGGGCGGCTGAACGGGGAGCTCGCGGAGCTCGACGGGAAGATCAACGAGAAGAGCGGCCCCGAGTACCTCGGGCTCGTCTCCACCCTCGAGGCCGAGAAGGGGAAGATCACCCTCGCCGAGCAGACCATCGGCCGGCTCGGGAAGGAGAAGGAGGGGAACCTCGAGGAGATCAACCGGATCTACCTCGACCAGAAGCGGGCCGAGGCCAAGGTGGCCGAGCAGACCCAGGCCATCCGGACCCTCTCCATCGACCGGGCGAACCTCGCCATGGAGGCGGGGTCCCTCCGGGGGAAGTTCGAGGTCATGGAGCGGGACGTGAAGGCCCGGACCTCGAACGTCGAGAGCTCCCGGGACCGGCTCTTCGGGCTCATGGAGGGGGTGGAGAAGGCCAAGGCCGCCCGGGCCGAGGTGATCCACAGGAAGGACCTCCTCATCGAAAAGACCCGGGGCCGCGGCTCCGAGCGGGAGCGTCTCCAGAATGAGATCGCCGGCACCGAGGCCGAGATGGCCGAGAAGGACAGGCAGGTGGCGGAGTGCGGGACCTCGGCCGCAGACCGTGAGGGTGAGAAGCAGCGCCTCGAGCGGGAGCTCGCCGGCGCCGAGGGGAAGCTCTTCGCCCTCCGGGCCGAGGCCGAGCGGCTCGACACCGAGGCCCGGGGGAAGGAGCGGGAGCTCGCCCGGCTCGAGGCCCAGCAGCAGGCCGGGGGCGAGGGCACCGAGCGGGGCCTCGAGGCGGTGAAGGGCCTGGACGGCGTCCACGGGACCATCCGGGAGCTCGGGAAGGCCGACCCTGAGTACGCCACCGCCCTCTCCGTCGCCGCCGGCGGCAGAATCCGGAACATCGTGGTGGACGACGACCGGGTAGCCGCGAACGGCATTACCCTCCTCAAGGAGGAGAAGCTCGGCCGGTTCACCTTCCTCCCCCTGAAGAACCTGAAGCAGGTCAGCCTTCCCCCGCTCGAGGGAAGGCCGGGGATCATCGACTATGCCGTGAACCTGATCCACTACGACCCGGTGTACGCCCCCGCGTTCCGCATCGTCTTCGGCCGCACCGTGGTCGTCGACACCCTGGACCGGGCCCGGAAGCTCCTCGGGAAGTACCGGATGGTGACCCTCGAGGGTGAGCTCCTGGAGGAGAGCGGGGCCATGACCGGCGGGTCACTGAAGAAGGTGAAGGGCTTCGGGATCGCCGCCGACGACGACATCGCTCGGCTCCGGGCCGAGATCCAGGGGCTCGCCGCCGAGGCGGCCGGGGTGAGGGAGGGCATCAGGGCCGGGGAGGCGAGGACCGGGGAGATGCGCGCCCGCCGGACGGCGCTGGACGAGGAGATGGCCCGGTTCCGGATCCTCGGCGAGGAGTACGGGAGGCGCCGGGAGGCCCTCGTGGAGGAGCGGGTGGCGGCCCTCGCAGCCCTCGCGAGGATCGATGAGGAGACCGGCGGCGGGACGAAGGAGCTCGCCGCCTGCGAGGAGGAGATCGACGGGATGACCCGGGAGATCGCCCGGCTCGCGGCGGAGGTGGAGGAGCTCAAGAAGACCCTCGACGACGCGGCCCTCCCCGGCATGGTCCAGGAGATGGAGCGGCTCCGGACGGAGGCCGACGAGGTGGAGAAGCGGCTCCGGAACAAGGACGCCGAGATCTCCGGGGCCCAGCAGGAGCGGTCGTACTTCACGAAGCGGGTCGAGGAGCTTTCTGCCGACAAGGACCGGGTCGCGGGCAAGAACAGGGAGATTGATGCCACCGTCGCCTCGGCGAGGGGGGAGATCGGGAAGGCGAAGGAGACCATCGCCTCCCTCGAGGAGCGCCTCTCGGTATTCTCCAAGGAACTCTCGGGGCTCCGGGCCGCCCGGGACGGGATCACCGAGAAGATCCGGGCCGCGGAGCGGAAGCGGGCCGACAAAGAAGCGGCCATCGAGAAGGTCACCCTCCAGATCTCCTCCCTCCTCGAGAAGGAGACGGCCCTCGCCGCCGCGGTGGAGGCCCTGAAGATCCAGACCGCGGGCATCGAGACGGACCTCACGCTTTCGGAGATCGAGGAAGGGCTCGCCGGGGCAAAGAAGGGCGTCGAGGGCATGGGCGCGGTGAACATGCTCGCCATCGAGGAGTACGAACGGACCACGTCCCGGGCGAAGGAGCGGAAGGAACGGAAGGAGGTCCTTTCGAAGGAGCGCTCGAGCATTCTTTCGCGCATCGAGCAGTACGAGAAGATGAAGTACAGCGCGTTTTCGACCGCGTTTACCGCAATCGACGGGAATTTCCGGGAGACCTTTGCCCGGCTCACCCGGGGGAGCGGCCACCTCGTCCTCGAGAACGAGGAGGACCCCTTTGCCGGCGGGCTCACCTTTGCCGTCCAGCCCCGGGACAAGAAGGTCCACCTCCTCTCGGCCCTCTCGGGCGGGGAGAAATCCCTCACCACCCTCGCCTTCATCTTCTCCATCCAGAAGTACCTCCCCGCGCCTTTCTACGCCCTCGACGAGATCGACATGTTCCTGGACGGGTACAACGTCGAGCAGATCGCTTCCATGATCAAGGAGCTCTCGGCGAACGCCCAGTTCGTCATCGTTTCCCTGAGAAAGCCCATGATCGACTGCGCCGACCGGATCGTGGGGGTAACCCTCCGGGAGGACAAGTCCTCCCTCGTTACCGGGGTGAAGGCCAGTGGGTGAGATTCCGGCAGGTCACGGCTGGACGTCACCGGGGGTGAAGGCCAGTGGGTGAGGTGCCGGCCGTGGTCGCGGCGGGCCCTGTCATGAGGGTGCTGACCCGTGGATGAGGAGCCGGTCGAGATCCTCGTGGGGCTTGCCGAGCGGGGGGAGATCGACCCCTGGAACATCGACATCCTCGAGGTCACGGACCGGTTCCTGGGCGAGCTGGACCGGCGGCGGCAGCTTGACCTCCGGGTCTCGGGGCGCACCCTCTTCTATGCCGCGACCCTCCTCCGGCTCAAGTCCGAGTTCCTCGTCGAGCCCGAGGAGGCCGGGGAGGAGGACGGGTTCGATCTTACGGAGGAGCCGCCCGAGGGCTTCGACATCCACGAGCCCTTCGGCCCCATCGAGCGGCTCGAGCGGGAGATCCGCCGGCGCATCGAGCGAAAGAACCTCCGCACCCGTCCCGTCACCCTCTACGAGCTCATCCGGATGCTCCGGACCGCCGAGCGGGAGGAGATCCGGCGCCGGCGCACCCGCACGGTTACCCCCGAGTTCATCCCCGAGGCCGAGGACGTGGTCTCGGTTGCGCATGACGAGGGATACCAGGAGACTGCAGGCGATGTCTGGGAGAGATGGGAGGACATCTGCTCGTCCCGGGAGCAGGTCACCCTCGGAGAGCTCTGCCAGACCCTCGACCGCCGGATCGCGGACGTGTACATCCCCTTATTGTTTCTCAATCTTGACAGGAAGCTCGAGATCTCCCAAGAGACCTTCTTCGAGGAGGTGTTTATCAGGAAGGTGCCGGAACCGGGGAAAAAGAAGCGGAAGGGGAAAGAGGAGGAGGCCCTGAACTGACCGTCCCCCGGTATCCGGGCCGCGCGCCCGACGCGATCCCCGCCATCTACACCCCACACATTGCCCCTCTCCTCGGAACTCCCTGTGGGATCCGGACTGGTTTCCATGAATTTTCCCGTCGGTGGAGCACAAGCTATATATCCCGAAAAAACCAATTACATAAGGTCATGGGGGACGGACCGGGGATAAAGGGGCAGGGGCCCCGTCCCGGGACTTTTTAAACCATGAAAAGTTCCGTCGGCCGTCCCTCGTCCTGACCTCGGAAATCTTAAATACCATCAGCACCCATGATACGATCCTCATGTTCGATGGAGAGCCAATGACCCCGGTCTGCCGGAGGTTGGTTCTGACGTTGGCATTGGCAATGCGGACATCTCTCTGATAACCGCAAGTTCTCCATCAGACGTTTAATAGTGTGCAATTGTAGCATCACCAATTCTGGTTGATCCTGCCAGAGGTCACTGCTATCGGGGTTCGACTAAGCCATGCAAGTCGAGAGGGGTAAAGCCCTCGGCGAACTGCTCAGTAACACGTGGATAACCTGACCTAGGGAGGGGGATAACCCCGGGAAAC
>DATKMC010000006.1:0-3556 GCA_035542115.1 Methanomicrobiales archaeon
CGAACGGGGCCCGGCTCGTGGCCCCGGGATGGCGGAAGGTGTACACCTACCAGGAGGCCGAGGATCACCTGCTCCCGCCCCTCGCCCAGGGCGACCGGCTGCCGGTGAAGGAGGTCCTCCTCGAGGAGAAGGAGACCCAGCCCCCGGCCCGCTACACCCAGTCGAGGCTCATCCAGCGGATGGAGGAGCTCGGCCTCGGGACGAAGAGCACCCGGCACGAGGTCATCTCGAAGCTCCTCGGGAGGCGGTACGTGGAGGGGAACCCCCTCAGGCCCACCCCCGTCGGGATGGCCGTCGTCGAGTCCCTCGAGGACCATGCCGATGCCATCACGAAGCCCGAGATGACCCGGACCCTCGAGGCCGACATGCAGGAGATCAAAGTGCGGAAGCGGACGAAGGACTTTGTCATCGGCGAGTCCCGGGAGATGCTCCACCGGGTCTTCGACACCCTCGAGAAACACGGGGAGGAGATCGGGAGGGAGATCATGGGCCGGGCCGACGAGGAGCGGGTCATCGGCCCCTGCCCGGCCTGCGGCGGCGACCTCCGGATCCGGACCGGGGGCCAGAGCCAGTTCGTCGGGTGCAGCCGGTACCCGGATTGTGGCTTCAACATCAACCTCCCCTCGGCCCAGTGGGGGAAGGCCATCAGGACCGAGACCTGCTGCCCTGAACACGGTCTCCGGCACGTCCGGCTCATCCGGAAGGGAGCCCGTCCCTGGGATATCGGCTGTCCCCTCTGCTCCCACATCAAGGCGAGCGAGGAGTCCCTCCGGCTTATCCAGGGGATGACCCCGGAGTTCATGAAGAAGCTCCGGGACCACCACCTCTACACGGTCTCCGAGGTCGCCGGGAGGGATCCCGGGGACCTCGCCCGGATCCTCGGCATTTCCCCGGGTGAGGTACAGGGCCTCATCGCCGGGGCCGGGGATGCCCTCGCTCTCCTCAGGAAGCGGTCCGAGCTCCGCCGGTTCATCCGGGCCCACCTCCCCCCGAGGAAGGGCCGGAGCCAGGCGGAGGTCATGAAGCGCCTCGGGGAGCTCGGGGTCGGCGACCTCCCGGCCCTCGCCCGGGCGGAGGCAAAGGCACTCATGGAGGTGGGGATCGGGCCGAAGGAGGCCGATACCCTCCTCTCCGCAGCCCGGTCCGCCATGGACTCCCGGGTGCTCCGGGACGCCGGCATCCCCGCCGCGAGCCTGAAGCGGTACCGGGAGGCCGGCTTCACCCGGCCCGAGGACTTCTGCTTCCTACACCCCGTCTTCCTCGCCGACCGGACGGGCCTTTCCCTGGACACGGTGTACCGGCACGCGGCCCTCGTCTGCGGGGCCATGGGGGCGAAGGTCCCCGCGAAGGTCGCGAAGGCCCGGGTCGAGAAGGGAAGGGAGGAGCTCCTCGGGGTGCCGGGCCTCGGTGAGGCGACCCTCGAGAAGCTCCACCGCGCGGGGATCCTCGACCGGGACGACCTCTCCGGGGCCGACCCCGGGGAGCTTGCCAGGAAGACGGGGATCGACGCCGAGGCCCTCCGCGGGTTCATCCGGCACCTTGGAAAGAAGGGAAAGGGATAACCACTTCCGGGGAGAATCAGAAAGCACGCCTATGCAGCCAGCCTGGAGATCCTGGGTCCACGTGACCAAGCTCGACCCCGATCGGCCCTTCAGCCCCGGCCTCGTGGAGGGGGTCGCCACGAGCGGCACCGATGCCATCATCCTCTCGGGCACCCTGAACGTGACCCAGGGGAACCTGGCCCGGCTCCTCTCGGCGGTGAAGGACCACGGCCTCCCCCTCGTCGTGGAACCCGCCGGGCCCGAGGCCGTCCGGTTCGAGGGCATCGACCTCCTCTTCGTCCCCTCGGTCTTAAACAGCGGGGATCCCCGCTGGATCGTCGGCAAGCACCAGGAATGGGTGTCAAAGCAGCAGGTGCAGTGGGAGAAGGTCGTCCCCGAGGCCTACATCGTCCTGAACGCAGACTCCTCGGTCGGGAAGGTCACCCGGGCGAACTGCAGCCTCGGCCCGAAGGAGGTGGCGGCCTATGCCTCCGTCGCCGACCGGTACTTCCGGTTCCCCATCGTGTACATCGAGTACAGCGGGATCTACGGCGATCCCGCGGTGGTGAAGGCCGCCTCCGACGCCCTCCACGACGCCCACCTCTACTACGGCGGCGGGATCGTCTCGGGGAAGCAGGCCGCCGAGATGTCCCGGTATGCCGACACCATTGTCGTGGGAAATGCGGTCTACGAGAAGGGGATCAGCGTCCTGAAGGAGACCGTGGACGCAGTGCAGTAGCCCCGCGGCACCCCATGCCCGAGATCGACATCGTCCTCGTCGAGCCCCTCCACGAGGGGAACGTGGGCTTCGCCGCGCGGGTGATGAAGAACTTCGGGTTCTCAGACCTCGTCCTCACAGGCCCCTGCCCCCTCGGGGAGCTCTCGAAGGCCTGCGCGATGCATGCCTATGACGTTCTGGAGAACGCCCTGACCATGACCCTCGACGAGGTCTTCCTGAACTACCCCCTCGTCATCGCGACCACGGGCGGACTCTCGAAGTCCGTCTGCCGGTCCATGCGGATGCCCTATTACTCGCCGCGGGAGATCCGCGAGCAGATCAAAAGCGTGAAGGGAAAGGTCGCCATCCTCTTCGGCCGGGAGAACCGGGGGCTCTCCAACGAGGAGATCCGGCGATGTGACATGATCTGCACCATCCCCACATCGCCTGCCTACCCCATCATGAATATCTCCCACGCGGTGGGGATCGTCTGCTACGAGCTGGCGGGTATCCCCCGGGGGACCTACCGGCTCGCCGAGAGAGAGGAGATGGAGTGCCTCTACGGGCACCTGGACCACTTTCTGGATAAGATTGAGCACCCGGCCTTCAAGCGGAAGAACACTCTTCTCATGGCCCGGCGGATCCTGGGGCGTACTTTGCTTACCACCCGGGAGGTTTCGACGGTACATGGGATACTCCGGCGGGCGGAATGGCATCTGAAGGGAGGGCCGTGGGAACTACCGGGGAAGAAGGAGGAGGGGGAAGACGGAAAAGAGTAACGACGCCTTATCTTTGCTCGTGGCATCATGGACACCCCTGGGGGAGGGAGGGTTCATCAGAACCCGACCTCGAGCGACGAAGTCGCGAGTTCGGCTGCACCTCGGTCCCGCCGCTGCGGCGTCCCCCAAGTAGGATAGGCCTGTCCGGTAGCCCGCAGAACCATCCTGCATTCCGGAAACCTCCTGCGAAATCTCCGGCCAATGGGGGGATGGCCGCGCCGGGGGCGGCGAAGCCCCCCCAAGAGCCTGATAAAGACGACGTATGTGTCCGGAAAACCTCGGCACTTGTGTGAACCTTAAAAGGTCTCTCGTTCACATATAGGTGGAATGCCTCAGATGTGGGTGTGTCAGCTGGAGAATATGCAGAAGGCGGATCCCTCGTGATCCTCGTGGACTGGCAGATTAGGGAGGCCATCGCCTCGGGCCATATCGGCGTGAAACCCTATGATCCCAAATTCGTCCAGCCGAACTCCCTCGATATCAGGCTGGGGGACCACTTCGTCTGGTACGAGGAGGGA
>DATKMC010000007.1:0-8510 GCA_035542115.1 Methanomicrobiales archaeon
CGCCGAGATGGAGCGCTGGGAGAGCCAGTTCCTCCCGGGGAAGAACTTCGGGATGCTCATCCTCTCCACCAGTAAGGGCGTCATGTCCCATGACAGCGCCCGGAAGATGGGGATCGGCGGGGAACTCCTGGGGTACGTGTATTAGGTGATGCTCATGGCAACGACACGCAAGGTGAAGATACCCGAAAGCGTCACCGTCCGGATCGAGGGGAACCTCGTGAAGGTCACGGGCCCGAAGGGGATGCTCATCCGGGAGATGTACTACCCGAACGTCTCCCTCTCGGTGGCCGACAGGGAGTTCACCATCACCACCGAGTCGGGCAGGAAGAAGATCCTCGCCATCTGCGGGACCTTCTGGGCCCATCTCCAGAACATGATCCTGGGGGTGACCGAGGGCTACCAGTACAGGATGAAGGTGGTGTACAGCCACTTCCCCATCCAGCTGAAGCTCGCCGGCGACCGGATCGAGGTCGGCAACTTCCTCGGGGAGAAGCGGCCCCGGTTCGCCCGGATCGAGAAGGACGTGAAGGTGGTCCTCGGGAGCGATGAGGTCACCGTGACGGGCATCGACAAGGAGTCCGTAGGCAAGACAGCGGCGAACATCGAGCACGCGACCCGGATCCGGGAACGCGACCCCCGGGTTTTCCAGGACGGGGTGTACATCGTGGAGAGGAGGTGAGGCGGATATGGCAGACGAGAAGATGAGGCTCATCCGGGCGCGAAACGGGGTACGGCCCCGGTTCCAGCGGAGGGGCATCCATGAGAAGAAGCGCCTCGCCGACGTGTGGCGCAAGCCGAAGGGCCGGCACAACAAGCTCCGGAGGCAGATCAAGGCCAAGGGCCCCCTGCCCCGGCCGGGTTACGGGAGCCCCGCCGCGGTGCGGGGCCTGCATCCCTGCGGCCTCTCGGATGTCCTCGTGCACAACGAGGCCATGCTCGCCCCCCTCGACCCGGCGGTCCATGCCGTCAGGATCGCGGGCGGTGTCGGGATGAAGAAGCGGCGGGAGATCCAGGGCAGGGCCGCCGAGGCAGGGCTCCGGGTCCTCAACCCCCGGAAGATGGAGGCCTCGGGAGAGGAACCGGCAGAGGAACAGGCCACCGGTCCGGAGGAGGCGGAGGACGATGAGTGACCTCGTGAACCAGAAGAGGCTCGCCGCGAGCATCCTCGGCTGCGGGGTGAACCGGATCTGGTTCGACCCCGCCCGGGCCGCGGATATCGCGGGGGCCATCTCCCGGGACGACCTCCGGACCCTTATCTCGGAGGGGGTCGTGAAGGCCCGGCCGAAGGCCGGGGTCTCCCGGGGCAGGGCGCGGGCCAGGGACGCGAAGCGCTCCTACGGCCACCGGAGGGGGCCGGGGAAGCGGCGGGGCGCAGCAGGGGCCCGCCGGCCCTCCAAGACCCAGTGGATCCAGCGGATCCGGGCCATCAGGAAGACCATGCGTGCCCTCCGGGACGAGGGGCAGATCGAGCCGCACCTGTACCGCATCCTCTACCGGAAGGCCTCCGGGGGCCAGTTCCGGAGCGTGGCCCACATGAAATCGCAGGTGGACATCCTCAGGGGGAAGGGGAAATGAGCACCGGACCACGGTACTTCATCCCCTTCCGCAGGCGCCGGGAGGGCAGGACCGACTATTATGCCCGGGGCAAGCTCCTCCTCTCCGAGGACCCGAGGATGGTCGTCCGGCGGACGAACCGGGAGATCATCATCCAGCTCGCGGTCCCGGAGGCGGATGGGGACCGGACCCTCGTCGCCGCCTACTCCCGGGACCTGAAGGCCTACGGGTACACGGGGCCGGGGTCGAACACTCCCGCCGCCTACCTGACGGGCATCCTCTTCGGTGCCCGGTGCCGGAAGGCAGGGTTTCCGGCGGCCATCCTTGACATGGGGCTCCGCCGGGCCACGCCGGGGTCCCGGGTGTTTGCCGCCCTCAAGGGCGCCGTTGCGGCCGGCCTCGCCGTGCCCCACGGCGAGGAGATCCTCCCCGATGACAGCCGGGTGCGGGGCGAGCACATCGCCGCCTACGCGCCCCAGCGGGCGGCGGACCTCGCAAAGAACGTCGACCAGGTCGCGGCAGCGATTCTCAGGGAGGTGAGCTGATATGGCAGAGACGGAAGGGTGGATCCCCCTCACCGGCCTCGGGAAGATGGTGGCGAGCGGCCAGATCACTTCCATCGACCAGGTCCTCGAGAGCGGGAAACCCATCAAGGAGGTCGAGATCGTGGAGGCCTTCCTCCCCGACCTCGTGGACGAGGTGCTCGATATCAGCATGGTCCAGCGGATGACGGACTCCGGGCGCCGGGTGAAGTTCCGGGCGGTGGTCGTCGTCGGGAACAGGAACGGGTACATCGGCTTCGGCCAGGGCAAGGATGCCCAGGTGGGGAATGCCATCACGAAGGCCATCAAGCACGCGAAGCTGAACGTCATCAAGGTAAACCGGGGCTGCGGGTCCTGGGAATGCGGCTGCGGCCTCGGGCACTCCATCCCCGTCCAGGTGACGGGGAAGTCCGGGTCCGTCCGGGTGACCCTGAAGCCGGCCCCCCAGGGGATCGGCCTCGTCACCGGGGACATCGCGAAGAAGGTCCTCGGCCTCGCCGGGATCCGGGACGTCTGGGGCTTCTCCT
Source organism: Methanomicrobiales archaeon (assembly GCA_035542115.1). Classification (GTDB taxonomy): domain Archaea; phylum Halobacteriota; class Methanomicrobia; order Methanomicrobiales; family JACTUA01; genus JACTUA01. Next base: position 2,624 of record DATKMC010000007.1, read on the forward strand.
CGGGGGAGACCCGGACCACCATCAACTTTGCGAAGGCGACCTTCAATGCCCTCATGGAGACGAACATGGTCCGCCGGGCCGTGGGGGTGCGGTAGATGTACGCCGTCGTCCAGGTCCGGGGGGTTGTGAAGACCCGCCGGGAGATCAAGGACACCCTCGCCATGCTCCGGCTCCACCACATCAACCACTGCGTCGTGGTGCCGGACACGCCGGAGTACCTCGGCATGATCCGGAAGGTGAAGGACTTCATCGCCTATGGCGAGGTGGACGCGGAGAGCCTCGCCACCGTTCTTGGAACGAGAGGGCGCCTGGTCGGGAACCGGCCCCTCACCGACGAGTACGTGAAGGCCAACTCCCCCTATGCCACCATCGCCGACTTCGCCGCGGCGATGGCGAAGGGCGAGGTGACCCTCAGGGACCTCCCGGGGCTCAAGCCGGTCATGCGGCTCCACCCGCCCCGGAAGGGGTACCGGACCCTGAAGCGGACCTTCCAGCAGGGCGGAGCCCTCGGGTATTATGGCAAGGAGATCAATACTCTCCTGTACAGGATGAGGTGACCACGGATGCCTTCGAACAAGCGATCCAAGTACCGGGGCTCCCGCACCTGCGGCGGGGGCACCCACAAGAACCGCCGGAACGGCGGCTCGCGGGGCGGGAGGGGGCATGCGGGCGGGTGCAAGCACCACTTCGTCCGCTACTACCTCCAGGGGAGGACCTACGGAAAGGACGGGTTCTTCCATGACCAGCGGACCGACCCCGCGACCATCGACGTCGGATCCCTCGAGATCATCGCCGACGGTCTCCTCGCCCGGGGCCTCGCGAGGCTCGACGGGGATGTCCTCACCCTCGATGCAGCGGCCATCGGGGTGGAAAAGGTCCTCGGAACCGGCAGGGTCACCCGGAAGATGAAGGTCTCGGCAGAGTCCTTCTCGGAGTCTGCAAAGAAGAAGCTCGAGGCCTTGGGCGGTCAGGCCATCGTGGTCTGACCCCCCCCGGTGAGAGCATGGGAGCCATCCTGGATCGCCTGGAACCGCTGCTCGCGGCCATGCCCTCGGTGAAGAGCCCCGAGGGGCACGTCCACTTCAAGACGAAGCTCACCTGGACCGTCGGGGTCCTCGTCCTCTACTTCGTCCTCTCGAACATCCTCATCTTCGGGCTCGACAGGTCCTCCCAGGACATCTTCCTCTACTGGCGGGCACTCCTCGCCGGACAGAGCGGGACCATCATCCACCTCGGCATCGGGCCCATCGTCACGGCCTCCATCGTCCTCCAGCTCCTCAAGGGGGCCGACCTCCTGGACATAGACACCAGCGAGGCCCGGGGGCAGGTCATGTACATGGGCCTCCAGAAGGTCCTCATCTTCGTCATGATCGTGGTCGAGGCCCTCCCGAACATCATCGGCGGGTTCATGGTGCCGGATGCCACCATCGCCGCCGAGCTCTTCGGCGGGAATGCCTCGCTCCTTTCCTTCTTCATCTTTCTCCAGCTGTGCATCGGCGGGGTCCTCATCTTCCTCCTCGACGAGGTGGTGACCAAGTACGGCATCGGCTCGGGGGTGGGGCTCTTCATCATCGCGGGTATCTCGCAGTCCATCGTGAACGGGCTCCTCTCCTGGGAGGCGGTCCGGGACCCGTACCCGGTGGGGTTCTTCCCCCGGCTCATCGCCATCGGTGCGTCCGGCGGGAGCTACCTCCAGTACTTCACCGCCGACATTATCGCGTTTGTCACCACCATCACCATCTTCCTCGTCATCGTGTACGTGGAGTCCACCCGGGTGGAGATCCCCCTCGCCCACACGAACGTCCGGGGGATCCGGGCACGGTTCCCGGTGAAGCTCATCTACGCGAGCGTGCTCCCCATGATCCTCGTCCGGGTGCTCCAGGCGAACATCCAGATGATCGGGCTCTTCCTTTACAACATCGGGATCACCATCCTCGGGACCTTCAATGGTCAGACCGCCCAGAGCGGGCTCATGTACTACCTCGCGCCAATCACCGGCCCATCGGACTGGATGTGGTGGACCACCGACCTCGGGCATCCCGTCTGGCAGGTCCTCCTCAGGATGTCCATTGACATCACCGTGATGGTGGTCGGGGGCGCCATCTTTGCCCTCTTCTGGATCAAGACCTCGGGCCTCGACTCGAAGGACGTGGCACGACAGATCCAGCTCTCGGGGATGCACATCCCCGGTTACCGGAAGAACCCCCAGGTCCTCGAGCGGTACCTGGACCGGTATATCCCCCGTATCACCGTCATTGGCGGGGTCTTCATCGGGGTCATCTCGGTCATCGCGAACCTCTTCGGGGTCATCGGGAGGGAGAGCGGGACCGGTCTCCTCCTCACCGTCTCCATCACCTACCGGCTCTACGAGGAGATCGCCTCCGGGCAGCTCATGGAGATGTACCCGGCGATGCGCCAGTTCTTCGGGAAGGAATAATGTGAATATGGCTGTTCTTTTATAGAACAGCCGGATCCATCCCCTAAAAAGAACCCCGTAAAACCTTGATCTTCCAGGGGAATGTCATAACATAATTTGAAGAGAAATTCCCGGAAGTGTCCGAATTAGCTAGCGGGCCTTCATCTCCATGTCCGCAGAAAAGAACCGGAAGTGATTGGCTGTTGACTGGCAGTACTGCTGGGAATGTCGAGTCATGCTGCCGGATGGATGGAGACGCTGGGGTAAAACCGCAGGAACCTCATATCTCCCCAGCCCGAAGCCACCGATGGAGGCAGCCATTTTTGGAATTCATTTTATATTTTTCAACTGATACCACCCCAAGAGAATGAGGATGAGAATTCCAAAGATCAGAAGGGGGAACCGGTAAAGGGGCGGTTCGTACGAGAAGAGGACCAGATGAGTTCCCGGGGTAACCTGAATCCCGACATAGCCGGGGGCGAGCATCAGCTTCGGAATGTTCTTACCATCCAGTGTGACGACCCAGCCCGGGTGGTAGTTGGCCTTTAGCATCAGGTAACATTCCCTGTATGCCACGAACCCGGCCCCGTATTCATTCATGCTCACGTTTTCCTGGAAAATCTGTCCGGCCGCGGCTTGCACCCGGGTCAGATTGGCAAGGATCCTCTCGTCAACTTCCGGGAAGGAGAAAATGGGAAGGCCATGGGTATTCCCCGGCATATCGCCCAGTTCGATGATGGGATGCTCCTTCAATTTCGGGAGGGGACTTGCCAGCCATTTCGAATTGGGGGAATAGAAGTCCGTGTTATCTCCATAGAAAACTGCCGGGGCGTCCACAAGATCAAAATATCCCGTGGTGTTGACCTGATAGAGATTGTAATCATCAAACTCCTTGATTTTGGAATAATAATAAGGAGCTGTCCAGGTCCTGTGTAACAGAACATACCGGATATTGAAAAGGTTATACTGTTCCGGTTTCGTGTTGTCAAATAGGTACCGGAGATCTACGGAAAGATCCCACCCCCAGTAAGCGTATCCAAAGGTATCAAAACCCAGTTGAGTTAAAACGGCATAGAGGGGTACAGGTCCGATCTCGTAATATGGCGCCCTGCCGAAATCAGCGGGCAGCCCGGCATACACCCTGCCCGGTGATAAATTGTCCAGCGTTTCCTGAATCTCCGAGATCTCGGCGCTCTTTGACAGGAATATGGTCTGCGTTTCAGTTCTCATCCGGGTATTTTCCCGGTAATAAGATGCTCTTTCAAGAAAAGCAGGGGTAAGAATGAAAAGAATTGCCACTCCAACCACGAGGGAGGTCCTGAGAGAAAGACCCTTCATAAAATATCTTTTCATCCATTGCAAGGCTGAGGAAAGTCCCGGTCCTGTCAGGAGTATTACCCCCAGTTGAACACCTCCGATAAAACGATGGAGTTGAAGATACCGGCTGAAGGGTAAGATATCCAGCAGCTGGCCCCAGGTCGGTCGACCGAAATATACAACCAGCCAGAAGACCGTTACCAGAAGGACAAGGCGATACCGTTCCTCCTTCCACTGCCTGAGGGCAAAGATCGCTGCCAGAAAGAATAGCAGGGATAGAACCGGAAGCCTTCCATAATCAAGGAGTTTTCCCGTGAATAAGTTTTGTAAGACCCATACGGCACCGTACGAGTTGTAGATGAAGGAGGAAAACCAGATTGACCGGTTGAGATAGGCGCGATCAAGAATGAGGGGGATGAAAAAATAACAGGTGGTCAGACCGGTTAGGATAAAAATTACTGCCAGCCTCTTGAAACGGGAGAAGATCTCAGCAACTCTCGTTGTCAGAAAAAGGAAAATGACCGCTGATACAACCAGGACATAGGCGTATAACAGATTGGAAAGTAAAACAATCGATGACAGAAATACCGGCAAAAACCAGGAACCCTGCCTCCTGATCGTCCTGTAAATTTCAGCAAGGGCCAGGGGAAGAAAAAACATCGCCCAGAGCTGGGTATAGAGGCCGTATCCCAACCAGATATAGCTGTTATAGTCAAACCCGTACGAACCAAGGGTTGAAAGAAGCGATGCAACGGAGGATGAAAACCCGGCGGCCAGGTAATCAAAACCCATCCGGTGCACGGCCAGGAAGACGGAAAGGGGGAATAATACCAAAAGGAGATACCGGGAAAAATCAAAGAGACTGGTGAGGGGAAGAAAAAGAGAAGTGATCTTGTCTGTCCATGCGAGCACGACATGAGGAAGGTGCTGATAAAAGTGGAAGAGAGGGAAGCCTGATTCTATCTGGGACAGCCAGAAATCCGTGGGATCCAGATTCTTTTGAAGAGCCGAGCTGGCATCCCGGACGGCTGTCAGGTGCATCACTTCATCGTTTAAACTGAAGGTGGAGACTCCCACTTCAGACCAGAGAAAGACGGCATTGAAAAAAATGGCAAAAAAAAGGAGGGCGAAGGCCGTCCCTTTCTCGGTTCTCAAAAAAACAATGAAAGATTTAACCCTGTTGAATAGCCACGGGCCTGGAATTGCGTCTTTTCTCACGGATTCTTTTTTCATAAAGGCTGATGAATATAACAGGTCAATGCACTTCTTCCCCTAAAAAGGAGTTGCATTTAAGATCCGGTATCGATACAAACCAGTCGTGAGGTGGGTCAGGCGGAGGCAGGCCTAGAAATGTACCTGATGTATTGACAGAACGTGGCATTATTCGATGGCAGGCATTCTGATATATCCCCGTTGTCGGTGCATCGTGAAAAATTCCATGAATAACCAATATCTCATAGCAGTTAATCCAGCGTTTCACGAACCTCAAGAGTTACGTAGAGTCCCCTTTCCATATTCGAACAACGATTTCTATTTTCGAAATTTTTTAATTAAAATCTTGAGAGAAGACGTTCAGATTGTGAACCATCGGGTCATCTTTCCGTTCCTTGGGTGGGGATAAGGATCGGAGAGGTTCTCCCGGGGAAGGCCGAAGGAGCTCCGGGAAGTTCTGCAATTCCATTTAACATTTATGGTAATTCTAATTAGAAAACGTCTTTTTACCGGGAATATCAACGTGAAATGCTTATCATCCTCATCAGCGGCCTTTAATTCCTGTATGGGGCTTGCAATGCCATTTTTTTCAACAACATTTCGGAATACATTTATACTATAAATGAAGTATCATCCATTCGTCAACCCTGGTCATTTAAAATTATCGGGTGTGGTGTGGTGTGAAGATGAAGAGGATCATCCTGGTAGCAGGAGAGACCCTCCTCTTTTTACCCATGTCCTTCGGTTATGCAGTTAAACACTCTTTTTCCGCCCCGGCAGGCGGGATAAGAGGAATTTCATCCAGTCAAAGGAAAGGTGTCATTCCATGAAGTATTGGCATTTCGTAGTGCTCGGTATTTTGCTCGGTTTGCTGGCATTGCCCGGCTCGGCAGCGGCGGATCCAACAGGTCCTTCAGGACCCCCCCATGCCTCAGTTTATAT
>DATKMC010000008.1:0-34340 GCA_035542115.1 Methanomicrobiales archaeon
CGGTCCGCACGGAGCATGGCCGGGAGCGCGACGTTCTCCATCACCGTGAGCTCGGGCACGAGGGCATAGTCCTGGAAGACGTAGCCGAGCTTGTAGAGCCGGAACATCGTCTTTTCATAATCGGTGAGCCTCCCGACGTCAATCCCGTCGATGGATATCTTTCCCGCCGTCGGGATGTCGAGGAGCCCGAGCATGTGGAGGAGGGTCGACTTGCCGCTCCCCGAGGGGCCAATGATCCCGACGAACTCCCCCTTCTTGATGTGGATGTCCACCCCGTCGAGGGCCTTCACCTCCACGTTCCCCATCCGGTAGATTTTCCTCAGGCCCTCTGTCCGGATCATCGTATCAGGCCCTCATGGTCTTCTGGATGTCTTCCAGTGCGACCCGCCAGGCCGGGACATAACCGGCTACCAGCGCGGCCACGAACAGGATCAGGGAGTTTACCAGCATGTCGAGGGGGGTGAGGTAAAGGGTCGCCGACCACTCCGGGGTCACGACGGGGTGGATGGACATGTACACCGCCATCAGGGAGGTTATGGTGACCCCGATGATGATCCCGAACAGGGCCAGGATGATGACCTGGAACCCGTAGCTGTGCATGATGACCTCCTTCTCTACCCCGATGGCCCTGAGGATCCCGATCTGCTTCCGGCTGTTGATGGTTTTAATGGTTATGACAATGAAGAGCACCACGGTGGTGATGACGATGCTCACGATGAGCGATACCAGGTTGATGATGGCAAAGCTCTGGAGCACCCTCCCCAGCCCCTTCGCGAGGAGGTCGCTCGTGGTCTGGACGTCCTGTGAGATGCCGTAGGACTGGAGCTCGTCCTTGATGTACTTCTCGGAGTAGCCCGGCTTTGCCTTCACCGTTATGTAATCGCCCCGGTCAAGGGCCTTTCCCTCCACAAGCTCCATGTCGGTCATGGTGGTGTACACCGTACTGTCCGCCTGGCTCCATCCGGTGTAGTAGATCCCCTTGACCCGGTAGTCCTTCACATAGCCGTTGCCGTACTCGATGGTGATGGAGTCACCGGTCCGTACCCCGCCAAGCGATCGCTGGAACTCGTCCTCCTGGCGGACGGAGGCATCCCCTGCCACCGTCTTCCCCATGATGATCTCCCCGGTGTCCCCGTCACCGAGGTAGGTCCCGGAGATTATCCTCGTGTACAGGGGGGAGACGTACTTCTCGTCCGAGGGCGAGATGGCCCGCACCCCGACGCTGAGTATCCGGTCCCTGAACTTCAGGGTCGCCCCCTTGGCATAGTGGGGAGTTGCCCTCTCCACGCCGGGCAGACTGTTGATCAGGGAAAGGGTGGCATCGAGGTCGGTGATGTACTGGTCGCCCGCCCGTGGGCTGACCAGGACATTTCCCACCTCATAGTCCACGAGCTGGCCGGTGATACTCTGCCCGATTCCATTGAAGAGACCGGGGAGGAAGATCATGTTCGTGAAACAGAGGGCGATGATGATCACGGTCATGACCGTGCTCGACCGGTTCCCTCTGATGAGCGATCGCCAGGCTAAAAAAAGGGCGACCTTCAGCTCTTTTTTACCCATGGAAGGGCCCCATCACCGTTCTTCTTCGGGAGGTACAAAAACCTGTAGGCAAGGACTCCGGCGCCGATGATGATGAGGAGCAGGAGGAGGTATCCACCGGTCGAGTCAACGGGATCCACCCGGAGTGACATCTCGCGGGACACGGTATGGGTTCCGAGGTCATCGACATAGCTGATGGTTGTGTTATACGCGTAGGTCCCGCCCTTTCCCCCATCGAGCAGGAAGACTGCCGGTGCGTCATTGCCCGGCTTGATCTTTCCGATGAAGGACTGCTTCGTGCCGGTCATCGGGAGGTCGACCGTCGCTGCCACCTGTTTTACCTCCCCGGTGCCCGTGTTCTCGATCCGGATGGTAAGGTCGAAGGGCTGGTTTTCAGCCACCCTCCGGGGGCTAGTATCGACCGAGACGAACCCGAGCTCCCCCTTCCCCTCCATCATCACGTTCACCGTCGCAGGGAGGGTATGGGAGGCGCCGTCGACGCTCTTGTACTGGAGGGTGACCGGGACCTGGACGAGGCCCGGGTCGGTATTCCGGTCGGAGAGGAGGACGGCGTCCACGGTCTTCTCCCGCCCGGGGCTCACGATCCCCAGGTGGTAGAGATCGGTGCCCTTCGGCGCGACCCGGCCGCTCAGGTTCCCGATCCGCAGCGTCACGTCTTCGGCGAGGAGCTTCCCGTCATTCCTCACCACGAGGGCGACCGGGATATCGTCGCCCGGGCCGACGGTATCTGGGAGAGTGCTCGACAGGACGAGGATCTCCTGTTTCTGGATCCCGACCGGGGAGTTGACATTCACGGGAATCGGGTACTGGACGCTCGTCCCCTCGGGGATCCGTATCCAGACCTCGGGGAAGTACATCCCCTCCTGGGCCGGCGCCCGGATGAGGAAGGTGAGGGGGAAGGACTGCCCAGGCCCGAGGGCACCCACCTGCTGGAAGTTCCCCTGGAGGACCTCCACCCCCTTCCCGTAGAGGTAGACGGACTCCACGAGGACCGTGATGTCCTTCGTCGTGGAGGAGGTCGTGCTCCCCAGGAGGTTATTCTCCACCGTGGACTCCGTGGCACTCGCGGCCTTTGCCGTGTTTGCCACGGTGATGGTGATGGTGCCCTCGTCCCCCGGGAGGAGGATGGAGGGGGTCACCTGGTACGAGGTGATGGCGACAGTGGGGTCCCCCTTCGCCGCACCGGCAGCGAGGGGAAGGGCGCAGACCAGGAGGAGAAGGGCGAGACCTGCCCCGAGGAGCCGGCCCCTGTTCAACGTCCGTTGCCGGCCCGCCCGAGGAGCCTGGTGCCATTCCCATGACCGTCCCTGTCTGGTCGCCATGAAAGGTCCTTCTCTCGCCGTTTTCCCTGATGGGATGAGATTCGAAAAGAATCCTGTTATTTTATTTGGGAGCCGGGGATTTAATACCTCTTCCCGGTCTGAACCATGGTTCCCGGGTCCTGCAGGGAGCCGGGAACGTCCAGGGGGGTAGGGGCCCCTCTGGACCCGTGTCCCGCATCCTGATACGGGATCGGATCTCCTTTTATCACGTTTCCCACCGATGTATCCCGGTATGCCAGAAGATATCAGCGTGCCGTCACCCGCGGGGCAACCCCGAATGCAGGAGCTCTTTGTCTTCGAGCAGCCGGCGAGGCGTGTCGAACTCCTCGTCCGCATCCTCTACTGGATCCTGATCGGGATCGTGCTCTGGGTGTACGGGCTCATTGCCGGAATCTGCCTCTTCATCCAGTGGTTTGTCATCCTGTTTCTCGGGCACCGAAACAAGGACCTTTCCGATTTCGCCCGGGGGTACCTGGAGTACCTGGTCCACGTAGCCCCGTACATGTATATCATGACCGACAAGAGGCCGGATATTTTCCCGGTAACGGTGCGGATCTACGAGGAAGGGCCGGTCGAGGATAAGAAGGGCCGATAAAATTATTTTTTCTTGTTCTCTAGGCCGGGGCCGAGATTCGAACCCGGGTCGGGGGATCCACAGTCCCCTAGGATAACCAGCTACCCCACCCCGGCACAAATGGCGTTCAGGCAGATAGAGCTGCGATGAACACCAACCTCTGTTAGTTAGCCCCCGAATCTGATAAAAATATCCTTCCCTGTTCAGGGAGCACCCCGGGGGGGACCTGGGTGGGTGGGGGAAGGCGGAAGGTTTTATGATGGTGCGGATAATACTCTTCTCACTTCTCACCGAGGAAAGGCGAATGGAGGACGGCCCATGGCAGCACCCGAACCCGCAGGCATCAGGACACCCATCGTCTGCGTCCTCGGCCATGTCGACCATGGCAAGACCTCCCTCCTTGACCGGATACGGGGCTCCTCGGTGGTGGACGCCGAGGAGGGGGCCATCACCCAGCACATCGGGGCAACCCTCGTCCCCCTCGACGCCATACGGAAGATGAGCGGGACCCTGGGGAGGCTCGATATCCAGGTCCCCGGGCTCCTCTTCATCGACACCCCCGGCCACCATGCCTTCACCACCCTCCGGGCCCGGGGCGGGGCCCTCGCCGAGATGGCCATCCTCGTCGTGGATATCAACGAGGGGTTCCAGCCCCAGACCCTCGAGGCCCTCGGGATCCTCCGGACCTACAAGACCCCCTTCGTGGTCGCGGCGACGAAGATCGACCGGATCCATGGCTGGCGGGTGCACGAGGGCGAGCCCTTCCAGGCCACCTTCGGGAGGCAGGGGGAGCGGTCCCGGGACGCCCTCGAGAACCGGACGTACGAGATCGTGGGGAGGCTCTCGGAGCTCGGCTTCGCCTCGGAGCGGTACGACCGGATCACCGACTTCCAGCGGAACATCGCCATCGTTCCCGTCTCCTCCCACACCGGCGAAGGGATCCCCGACCTCCTCATGATCCTCATCGGGCTCGCACAGCGGTTCCTGAAGGAGGACCTCGCCTTCCGGGCGGAGGGCCCGGCCCGGGGGACGGTCCTCGAGGTGAAGGAGGAGCGGGGCCTCGGCATGACCCTCGACGTAATCCTCTACGACGGGACCCTCTCGGTCGGGGACGAGGTCATGCTCGCCACCTCCGACGGCGTGGTCGTAACGAAGATCCGGTCCCTCCTCTCCCCGAGGCCCCTCCGGGAGATTCGGGTCGAGGACCGGTTCGACCGGGTGAGGTCCGTGGTCGCGGCGGCCGGGATCAAGGTGGCCGCCCCGGATCTCGAGAAGGTCGTCGCTGGCTCACCGCTCATGGCCGTCCGGGGGAACAGGGAGGAGGTGGAGGCAACCATCAGGGGCGAGATGGAGAACATCCTGGTGACACTCTCGGAGGAGGGGATCACGGTGAAGGCCGATACCATCGGCGCCCTCGAGGCCCTCTCGAAGGAGCTCGAGGGGAAGTCCATCGGGATCCTCCGGGCGAGCGTCGGGCCGGTGGCCCGGCACGATATCGTGGAGGTGCAGACCGTCACCGACCCCCTGAGCTCGGTGCTCCTCTCCTTCAACACCCCCATCCTCCCCGATGCCCAGGAGCTCCTCAAGGACCCGTCCTTTGCCCACGTGAAGCTCTTCGAGGGCAAGGTCATCTACCAGCTCATCAACGACTACCTCGCCTGGCGGGACGCCGAGATCCGGAAGAAGGAGGCCGCGAGGTTCGAGCAGGTGGTCCTCCCCGCCCGGTTCATGCTCCTCCCGAACTGCGTCTTCAGGCAGAGCAACCCGGCCGTCGTGGGGGTCCGGGTCCTCCTGGGGAAGCTCCGGGCCGGAGTCGAGCTCGTCGACCGGACGGGGAAGCGGATCGGGCACCTGAAGACGATGCAGAGCCGGGGGGAGAACATCCGGGAGGCCGACGCCGGGGCGGAGGTGGCGGTCTCCATCGAGGGGGTTACCGTCGGCCGTCAGGTGAACGTGAACGACGAGCTCATGGTGGAGATCCCCGAGCGGCACGTGAAGATCCTCGAGCACGAGATGTTCGCCCACCTGTCGCCCTCCATGCGGGAGTGCCTCGAGGACTACACGGGCATGATGCGCAAGGGCGACCCCTTCTGGGGGAAGTGATCTCCCGCCATTGGTAAGAGAAACTGGCAGCCCGGAGGGGTCGGTACGGGGAGCAGTATGTTTATGAACCCTCCGGGCCAATGATATTCTCACTCCAGAGGGGCAAGACGAATGGTGGATTTCAAGCTGGTTCTCTCGGATACCAGGGACGGGCATGCCTACAACGTGGCCGTGAGCGGCGGGGCGGCGAACGCCTTCATCGGGAAGCGGATGGGGGACGAGGTGGACGGGAGCCCGGTCGGCCTCGGCGGCTATAAGATGAAGATCACCGGCGGCTCCGACCGGAACGGGAACCCCATGCGGGGCGACCTCCCGGGGATGGCGAGGAAGCGCCTCCTCCTCTCCGGCGGGATCGGCTTCCACCCCCGGCTCGAGGGCGAGCGGCGGAGGAAGATGGTCCGGGGGAACGAGATCACCCCCGACTTCGTGCAGGTCAACGCCCTGGTCACGGCCTACGGTGAGAAGTCGCTCGGCGAACACTTCAAAAAAGGCGAGGAAAAGGCCGGCGCGAAGGAAGAGCCGGCCCAGAAGACGCGCCCGGCGAAGCGGTAGAAGTCACCGGGATGCAAAGCCGCCGGGGTGCGAAGCAGCCCGGCGTCGAATCACCAGGGTGTGAACCCCTGGCGACGAGCGCATCGATTTCGTCGATGCGCGAGCGAACCGGCGAAGCCGGTTTGCGAAGCAGCCCCTTCAGCCCTTTTCTTTCAGATCCTTTCCTTCCAGGACCTCGACCGTGAGCCGGTCCAGGAGGTCCCGGTAATCGACCCGGTACTTCGCGGCCACCATCACCGCGGCCGCGGGGAGGCGCAGGTTCCCGTCGAAGCCCTCCCGGATCACATGGTTCACCTCGGCCACCACCGCGGCCGGGGGTACGTTCCGGGCGGCGGCGATCCGCCCGATGAGGAGCTGGGAGGCCTCCTCGCTCTCGAAGATCCGGGAGTCGGGCCGGAAGCCTACGGGGACGGTGACCGAGGAGAGGTCGAGGAGGGGCCGGACCCACCCGTCGGCGACCTCGAGGAGGCCGGCCGCCTTCGCCCGCTCGAGGAGCTGGTTCGCCTGTTCCCGGCTCATCCACTTCCGGTCGATCGTGAGGTAGAAGATGAACTCCGACTTCTGGAGCTTGTCCTTCCTCGTGTGCTTGAAGGGGGCGGCAACGGTGACCGGGAGGCTCACGGGCAGGCACCCTTGATGAGGGTCTTGAACTCGGCGGCGTCCATGCTCCCCTGCTGCCCTTCCTTCACGACGATGCACTCGGACAGGGGGCCCTTGTCCTGGACCCGCATGAGGAAGATGTTTTCCCCGAGGGGGACCCGTCCCCGGGCGGCGAGGAGGATGTCATGGAGGATGACCCGGAAGTCGGCCATCTCGGTGACGGTCTCCTCGAAGGGGGGAAGGGAGTCCACCATCTCGAAGGACATCTTGTTCGTGGCGAGCTGGACGAGGATCTGCCTTTTCACGAGGTCCGTCCCCCGCCGGCTCGTCTGGTGGGTGTCATGGAGCCTCCGGATGCAGCCGAGGACCTCGGGGAAGGGCCTGCTTACGTCGAAGTCAAGGTCATAGGTGCTCGGGAACCGGTAGTAGATTCTGCGCATCAAGTAGGTATGAGCACCCGGGAGGGTAAAAAAGGATGGGTCGTCGCACCCGGTGGGGCCACGCCGCGCCATACCGGACGGGGTGACGATGGCGTTATTCGATGAGAACTGCGTGTGCCTTCGTCGATACGAAGGCACCGCGTCCTTATTATTCAATAAGGACGGCGTTCACGACCCCGTCCTGGGCAGGCCGGGAAACGATCCGTGCCTTGCCCAGCTCGGTCTTGATGATGGCGCCCCGGGTCAGGATATTCCGGCGCATGTAGTTCGGGTCTGCCCGGTTCTCCACCACGGTCTCGATCTTCGCCTTCTTCGTCTCACCGGTGGCCGGCATGGAGACGTTCGCGTACCGGGTCCTCAGGGCCCGGACCTTCAGGTTCCCGCCCCTCGTCCGGATGAGCCGGGTCCGGCCCTCCCCGAGGGTGGTGTCGGCGGGCGCCCGCCCGATCTCGAACCGCTTCTTCCGCCGGGAGATGCGGTACCGCTTGCCGCTCTCCCTCCGTATGGACCTGCCTTGCCAGAGTATGTCAACCACCCCTTCGAATCATGGATTCCACGTCAGGATTCATAAATATGGGGACGGGGATTATTAAACCCTTTGCCCTGGGAGAGGATGGCGTCGAGGAGAGGAGCCACGCCGTCGCCGGTCTTCAGGTTCGTCCGGAAGACCGGCATCCGGGGGTTGTACCGGTGCATGTCCGCCTCCATCCGGTCCAGGTTCGCGCCAACGAAGGGGGCAAGGTCCACCTTGTTGATCACCCCGATGGTCCCGTCCCGGAAGATCATGGGATGCTTGTTCACCACGTCGTCCCCCTCGGTGGAGGAGACAATGACAATCCTTTTTTCCGCCCCCAGCCGGAAGTCCGTCGGGCAGACCATGTTCCCCACGTTCTCGATGAAGAGGAGGTCGATCCGGTCGAGGGGGAGATCCTCCATGGCATGCTCCACGAGGTGGGCGTCCAGGTGGCACTCCTTCCCCGTGTTCGCGTTCACGGCGGGAATTCCGAGGGCCACGAGACGCCGGAAGTCGTCGTCGCCGAAGACGTCCCCCGCGATGGCCCCTGCCCGGAGCCCCCGGGCCCTGAGGAGCGGGACCATCCGCTCGATGAGGGCGGTCTTCCCCGACCCGATGGCACCGAGGAGATCGAAGGCCCGCACCCCGTGCTCCTTCAGGTGCGCCGCGTTGGCCTCGGCGATGCGATTATTAGCGCCGTAGATGTCCTTCTCGATCTGGAGATCGATATGGTGCATGCTCACCTATGGATCGTGAACCTGTTTATAGGTTCACCGCCAAGGATTGAGGGATGAAGCTTAAGGGAGAGCGGATCCTGTACCCCTGTTACTTCGATGCCACCCTGGACCGGTCCTCGGGGAGGCGGGTCCCCGCCGCCGTCGCCGTGAAGGGGCCAACCCTCCAGGACCTGGAGAAGGCCCTGAAACGCGAGCACCTCCGGTTCCGGGCCGAGGAGAAGTCCCATCCCGCCCACTGGCACAAGCGGGAGGGGAGGCTCGTCGTCGCGTGGGAGGGAAGGAAGGAGGAGCTCCTCAGGCGGGTGGCAAAGGCCCTCGACGTGAAGCGGTGATCCCCATGTACGACCTCCACACCCACACAACCCTCTCGGACGGCGACCTCCTCCCCATTGAGCTCGTCCGCCGGGCCGCCGTCCTCGGGTACCGGACCCTCGCCATAACCGACCACGTGGACCCCGGCAACCTCTCGCAGGTCATCGCCGGCCAGCTCCCCCTCAAGGAGGCCGCGGAGGCCTACGGGGTGGCCCTCCTCGCCGGGGTGGAGCTCACCCACGTCCCCCCCGCCTTCATCCCGGCGCTCGCCCGGCGGGCGAAGGCCGAGGGGGCCGAGATCGTGGTGGTCCACGGTGAGACCATCGTGGAGCCGGTCGCCCCGGGCACGAACACGGCCGCCTGCACCTGCGATGACGTGGACCTCCTCGCCCACCCGGGCCTCATCACGCCCGAGGTTGCCCGGGAGGCGGCCCGGAGGCATATCGCCCTCGAGATCACCTCGAGGGGCGGGCACAACCGGGCGAACGGCCACGTCGTCCTCGTGGGACGGTCTGCAGGCTGCACCCTCGTGGTGGACTCAGATGCCCACGGCCCGGGCGACCTCCTGGAGCGGGGCGCGCGGGAAGGGGTGGCGCGCGGGGCCGGACTCTCCCCTGCCGAAACCGCCGCTGCACTAGATTTAAATATCGAGAAATGGCTCTTCCATCGGTGAACTATTTAATCCTTGACAAAATCTTTATATATAGAAAAGTGTGATATATATAAGTACCTAGACACAGGTGTAGTTCGAGGTAGGATTTGAGGAGTTTAGGCAGCGTTCTTCACCGTTCAGGGAAACGTCTGTTGCTCATCCAGTGTGACGCCTCAAAACTCCCGCGTTTGTACAGCGACGTGGTGGACAGACGCCTCAGGGCGGTTGGGAAGGTCGTCGACATCTTTGGGAACATCGAGAGACCCTATGCGGCGGTGCTCTGTAAGGGCACCTGCGGAATGGAAGTCGGAGAGAAAGTATTTGGGAGGTAGGTGAGGAGATGCAGGAAATAGAGAAGGTCAAGATCCTCCAGACAGAGAGGGAAGCCCTCAAGAAGCGGACAAAGGAGGTCGCCCGGGAGCGGGAGCGGACCGGCCAGGACTATGCCGAGGTCGTCTGCCCCGAGTGCGGCGGCCGGCAGCTCGTCCATGACTACGAGCGGGCCGAGCTCGTCTGCCAGAACTGCGGCCTCGTCATCGACGAGGACTTCATCGACCGGGGCCCCGAGTGGCGGGCCTTTGATAACGACCAGCGGATCAAGAGGTCCCGGGTGGGGGCCCCCATGACCTTCACCATCCATGACAAGGGCCTCTCGACCATGATCGACTGGCGGAACCGGGACTCGTACGGGAGGGCCATCTCCTCCAAGAACCGGGCCCAGCTCTACCGGCTCAGGAAGTGGCAGAGAAGGATCCGGGTCTCGAATGCGACGGAACGGAACCTGGCCTTCGCCCTCTCGGAGCTGGACCGGATGGCCTCGGCCCTCGGGCTCCCGCGGAACGTCCGGGAGACGGCCGCGGTGGTGTACCGTGACGCGGTGGACAAGAACCTCATCCGGGGGAGGTCCATCGAAGGGGTGGCGGCGGCGGCCCTCTACGCGGCCTGCCGGCAGTGCTCGGTCCCCCGGACCCTCGACGAGATCGCCGAGGTCTCCCGGGTCTCGAGGAAGGAGATCGGCCGGACCTACCGGTTCATCTCGAGGGAGCTCGGGCTCAAGCTCCTCCCGACCTCGCCCATCGACTATGTGCCCCGGTTCTGCTCGGGCCTCAACCTGAAGGGCGAGGTCCAGAGCCGGGCGGTGGAGATCCTCCGCCAGGCGGGCGAACGCGAGCTCACCTCGGGCCGGGGCCCGACCGGCGTCGCCGCAGCGGCCATCTACATCTCCTCCATCCTCGGGGGAGAGCGGCGGACCCAGCGCGAGGTCGCCGAGGTGGCCGGGGTCACCGAGGTGACCATCCGGAACCGGTACAAGGAGCTCGCCGAAAAGCTCGACATCGAGATCATCCTCTGATCTCCCCTTTTTCCGTCATTATCGACTGAACAGCAACGACTATATCTTTTTGAATGAGAAGTTATTCTCCATCGGGCTCGTAGATCAGGGGCAGATCGTTACGTTCGCAACGTAAAGGCCGCGGGTTCAAATCCCGCCGAGTCCACTCTTCTCTGTTCTTTTTTTCCGGTTCGAGACGATCTCCGAATAGCTGAGACCGGTCCTTCGGCGACCGAAGGTCGCCCCTTGTCGAGGGCGGTGCCCCCGGCCGAGTCCACTCATTTCTGTTCTGTTTTCTCAGGTTCGACGGCGTCTTTAGATATCTGAGATCGGTCCTTCGGGGATGAGGCGCCCGGGGTTGCCCCAACACCGCCCATCCCCGCACCGGTGCTGGTACCCCCGGCGCTCCACGGGCGGTGATCCCTCACCGCCCATCCCCCCACCGGTGCTGGTACCCCCGGCGCTCCATGGTGGCGCTGTTTAAAAAGGCCCCCGGCTCGCCGACGACATGCCCGATGACATGGTATGTCATCCCCTCCAGGGGAAGCCTCTCGGCGGGGATGGTGAAGAGGAGCTCGTAGTCCCCGCCCCCGTACACGGCGAGCTCGAGAGCCTTCTCGTACGGGACGTCCCCGATGACCGGGAGCATCGCCGAGGTGACCCGGTACCCGCACTGGTTCGCAAGGACGAGGTCCCAGAGGGAGAGGGCAAGCCCGTCTGAGATGTCCATCATGGAGGTCGCACCGCTCCTCCCGAGGATCCGCCCCTCCCCGACCCGGGGCTGGGGCTCGAAAAGGGCCTTTTCGAACTGCGCGTAACCGTCGATGGCCGCCTGGGCCCTCCCGAGGACGCCCGTCACGCAGATGAGGTCCCCGGGCCGGGACCCCCGCCGGCGGACGAGGTGGCCGGGCTCCACGGTCCCGAGGCCGGTGGAGACGAGGGTGAGCTCGTCGTGGCTGTCGATGTCCCCCCCGACGAGCTCGGCGCGGTACCGGTCGCAGCAGGCCTTCGCCCCCTCCATGATCGGCCGGAGCCGCCCGGCCCGGTCGAGCCCCACGGCGAGGAGGACCCACCGGGGGGCGGCCCCCATGGAGGCGATGTCCGAGAGGGTGACGGCAACCGCCATCCAGCCGCACTGCCAGTCGGTCATCCCGGGGAGGAAATCCGTCTTCGTGTGGAGCATGTCCGTCGTCGCGACGAGGATCGTATCCCCGACGGGAAGGACGGCGCAGTCGTCCCTCGCGCGGTCCTCCCCGACGAGGTCGACGATGGATTCCAGCAGATCACGGTCATCCACCCTTCCTCACCTCCTTTTCCCGCTCGGTCTTGTACTCCCTGAAGAGGTACTCCACCATGGCCTTCTTCTTCTCGGTCTTTTCCCGCTCCCGGGCCTCCTCCCAGGCCCGGATGCCCCCCTCCACGAGTTCCCGCGCCACCGTGCCGGAAGACCCCCGGATCTTCACCTCCGCCCGCGGGGCCGGAAGGACCGGGATCTCCTCCGCCCGCGAGGTGTCGAGGAGGAGGGGGTCGACCCGGGGCGGGGGGCTCGTCCCGACGAGGAGCGCCCGAACCCCGAGGCCCGCGAGGTCCTTCACCACCGACCTCCCCCAGCCGTCGGACTTTTCGACGTAGAGGAGGTCCCCGGCGGCTATGCCCGCCTCCTGCACGAGGGCCTGGACACCGTCCCGGGTCAGGGACGGGAGGACCTTGAAGGGGAGCCGGTCCCCGGTCTCGACCACCTCCTCCGCCTCCCGCTGCCGGTCGAGCCGCCGCCTGAGGGACCTCGCGTGACGCTCACCCACCCGGAGCCGGTGCCTGAGATCCCGGATGATGGCATCTCTCTTCGCGACCTCGGCGTCCCGCCTCGCCCGGAGGCCCGCCTTCGATCGCTCACGGTCGAGACGCTCCCGGTACCGCTCGATCTCCTGGTCCCGGGCCCGCACCTCCTCCTGCAGCTCTGCCACGAGGCCCCGGAGGCGCTTTACCATGCCATCCAGGACCATGACCCGCTCGTCCTGCTTCCCGGTGGTGACCGGCTCGGGGGGCTTCTCCCTGGGCGGGGCCCTGGCCGGCGAGATTTCGCCCAGGATTTGCTCCACGGACTGGCCCCGGATGATGCCGGCCTTCACCCGGTTCAGGTCCACCCCCGGGGGCACCCTCCTGAGGAGGGGCTGGAACCGGTTATGGTAGAACCGGTACGCGTCGAGGGCCGCCGAGAGGGCGTCCCGCTCGTGGAGGTTTGCATAGGCATGTCCGGCGGTGAGGGCCATCTTCTCCTCGCCGGTCCGGTCCTCCCGGGGGGTGAAGGGGACGGCGGAGAAGGCCCGCCGGATCCGCTCCACCGAGAAGGGCATCTCCGAGACGTCGGAGGCGAGAACGAGGGGCTTCCCCGCCTGGTATAATGCCTCGACGATGTCGGCCATGGACCGCTCCCGGCCGCTGGAGAGGTGGACGACGTTCCCGTCGAGGTCCACCGCCGCCACCGCCGTGGTGGTCCCCGGGTCGATCCCCACGATGAGGTGGCCCGCCGCCTTCCCGGCCGGCTTGAACCGGATCCGGTCGAGCTTCCGTCCGGCGACCCGTACCTGGACGTCCCCGGCCCGGCGGGAGGAGACCGGCACCTCCTCCCGGGGGGCGTGAACGAGAAACTGCACCCGGGAGAGCCCGCCGAAGGCCCGGGACTCCTTCTTCTCGTACCTGAGGCCAGCCCCGAGGAGCCGGTCCTCGATCTCCCGGGCCTGCCCGAGCACGGCACCGTGGATCTTCCGGACGTACCGGTTCTGGCTCCAGCCCCCCCTCCCCGGGGACCGGTTCCGGGAAACCACCACCGAGCTGCTGTTCTCGTACGCCACCACCTCGGCCCCGCCCCCGAGGGAGGCGATCCGGGCCGCCGCCCGGGCCTCGGCGAAGGGATCGAACCGGTCGAAGCTGATGTTGTACCTTGCCGCGACCTTCCCGAGGGTCTCGGGCCGCTCACCCCCGGTCACCTGGACGAGTCTCGTCTTCGGCGGGAGGTGCTCGATGAACGCGAACAGCTCGTGCTGGTCCCTTGCGATCTCCTGGAGGCTGTCCACGGCGAGGATCCCCGGCTCCTCCGACCGGATCTCCCTCAGGAGCCGGTAGAGGGTCACCTCCCCCTCTCCCGCGGGCTCGCCGTCCACTATCCGGACCAGGGCATAGACCGGGCGACGGGAGCGGGACCGGACCGACCCCTTGATGACATCGATCCCGAAGACCTTCACGAGGTCACCACCCCGAGGGCCCTCGCCAGGGGCTCTTCGATCCCGTGCTTCCGGGAGAAGTAGCCGAGGATCACCCGGAGGTCCCGCTCCAGGGTCTCCCGGGCATTCGGGTGGCCGGTCTCCACCCACTGGGGCCAGTCGATGAGGTACGGCCGGTCACCGTCCACCATGACATTGAACTCCGACAGGTCCCCATGGATGACCCCGAGCCGGTACGCCTCCCTCACCTGGAGGAGGATGGCGTCGAGCATGGCTGCCGGATTCTCCGGGCTGCACCGGGAGAGGTTCGTCCCGGGGAGGAAGGACATGACCACGACATGCCGGTTCCGCTCCACGGGCACGGGGACGGAGACATTCGGGTGCAGTGTCTGGAGGGCGAGAAACTCCCGCTCAGCCGAGCGGGCAGAGGCGAAGATCCAGGGGAGGTGCCCCTCGCCGGGCAGGTAGCTCCGCTTCACCCGGGCCGCCTGGAAGGACCGCTGCCCGACCCGGTGGAACTTGAGGACGAGCCGGCCGACCCCGAGCCCCTCGTAGACCACCGACTCCTTCCCCTCGCCGATGAAGGGGCCGAGGGAGGCCACCGTGCCTTTCCGGGAGAGGGCCTCGAGGGCGATGGCATCAAAGCCGGTAAAGACGAGGGCATAGCCGTCGTACGGGACCTTCTCGTACTTCGCCATGCCGAGGGAGAGAAGCCGGGTGAGCCGGTAGGAGGTCTCCTTCTCCCCGAGATCCGCCCCCTTCCTGAGCACCTCGAGAGGCACCCACTGGTACCTCTTCATGAGCCGCTCGAGGGCATGGAGGACCCGGAGATCCTTCTCCTGGAGGTTCCGGACCGCCCCGGCTGAGATGGGCATGGCGCTCTACACTCTTTATGTGGGTGGATGATAAAAGTCTGATCGGGGTCCCAATGAAGTGCGACCGGTGCGGCAGGGAGGCCGTTCACGTCCAGCGCTACTCGGGGCTCTGCCTCTGCGGGGAGCACCTCGCCGCCTCCCTCGAGGCCCGTGCCAGGGGATTGATCCGGGCCCGGGGCTGGGTCCGGCCCGGCGACCGGATCGCCGTGGGCCTCTCCGGCGGCAAGGGCTCGTGCTCCCTCCTCCGCTTCCTCTCGGCGACATTCGGCCTGCGCCGGGACCTCTCCCTCGTCGCCGTCACTGTCGACGAGGGGCCGGGATCCGGCATGGACATGGCACGGATCAGGGGGATCGCAGAGGGGATGGGCATGGAATGGGCTGGGACGGGTTTCGGGGAGCCAGGCGGGGATCCGGAGAACCCTGTCCGGGAAAATCCCCCCTCCCTTCAGCGGCGGCACCGGGACCATGTCCTTGTCTCCCTCGCCGTCGAGGTGGGGGCGACGAAGCTCGCCCTCGGCACGACCCTCGATGACGTGGCAGGGTCGGTGTTCCTCTCCGTCATCCGGGGAGAGTCCGCCCTGCTCGCAGGAGGGACAGGAAAGGCCCTGGAGGGGGTCCCCCTGGTCCGGCCCTTCTCCCGGATCCCGGAGGAGGAGCTCGGCCTCTACGCCCGGCTGAAGGGGATCGACGTTGCCCGGCGGATCTCAATGGGGGACCGGGGGCGGCTGGACCGCGAGGCGGCCGGGATGCTCGCCGGCTACGCGACACGTCATCCCTCGACCTTGTTCGCCCTCGCAAACCTGGGAGACGCCCTCGCGGAAATGACCTGGCGCCCTTCAGGGTGGCCCTTCATGGAGAGAACCGGCGAAGCCGGTTTTCGACGCGGTCGGCACCTCCCGGGCGAACGCCTCCGGGACAGCCGGCGGTGCGGGGAACCCGCCCGCGGGACCGGCAGCAGGGTGACGGACCATGGATGACCGGTTCCTCCCCTGGAGGTTCATCTTCAGCCCGGGCCGCCGGAGCATCCCCCTCCTCATCGCCATCTTCACCTGCGCCGTCCTCGCGTACACCGCCATCTTCCATACCATCTACCCCCTCCTCGAGGGGAAGGCCATCTCCTGGCCCGCGGCCCTCCTCTTCATCCTCGAGACCATCACCACCGTCGGCTTCGGCGACCTCCTTCCCTTCCGGAGCGACTACACCATCCTCTTCACCATCGTCCTGATCCTGACCGGGGTCTTCATGATCTTCATGTTCATCCCGGTCCTCCTCGAGCCGGTCCTTTCCCGGATCATCAACGTCCCGCCCCCCACGGGGACCTCCCGGGAGATGAAGGGACACGTGGTCATCGCAGGCTACGGCCCCCTCGCCCGGGCCCTCGTCGAGAGCCTTATCATCTCCGACCTCGGCATCGTCGTTGTGGAACCGGACGAGGCGGTGGCGAGGGAGGTGGTCGCCCGCTACCGCTCCCGGGTCTCGGTGGTCTGGGGCGACTACCGGATCTCCCGGACCTGGGAACAGGCCTGGGTGAAGCATGCCCATTCGGTGGTGGTCTGCGAGGATGAGCGGACAGCCGCCGAGATCATCCTCGGGATCCGGGATCTCACGGGAGGGTCGATCATCGCCGTGGTGGACGACCTCTCCTATGACCGGTTCCTCCGGTACGCGGGGGCGGAATACGTCCTCTCCCCCAAGAACTCCACGGGAAAGATCCTCGCCCGGCACGCGGTCATCCGCCCCGACGTGGACACCATCTTCGAGGCCATCAGCCTCGACCACATGAAGCTCGGGGAGGAGAAGGCGGGCGACGGGTCCCTCAAGCTCGTGAAGGTGCCGGTCATGCGGGGCTGCATCGCCTTCGGGAAGAGCCTCGGCGAGCTCGGCCTCTACGAGCGGTACGGGGTGGACCTCCTCTTTCTCTGGAGGGCGGGGGAGTTCCTCCCCTCGCCGGGGAGCGAGGAGCTCCTCGATGCCTCCACCATGCTCTTCCTCCTCGGGAAGGCCTCCGCGGTCTCCGAGGTCCTCGACCGGGAGTTCTGTATCCGGGAGGCGGGGGAGCCCTCCGCGGTCATTGCTGGGTTCGGGGACGTGGGGAAGGCAGCGTACCAGGAGCTCACGGCGGCGGGTATCCGGTGCACGGTCATCGACCCGAAGAGCCATGGGATCCCGGAGGTGGTGGGGAATGCCGAAGAGGAGGCGGTGCTCAGGGCGGCCGGGGTCGAGAGGGCACGGTTCGTCATCGCCGCGGTGAACAGCGACGGGGTGAACATCTTCACGACCCTCGTCGCCCGGAACCTGAACCCCTCGGTAAAGATCCTCGCCCGGGCGAGCGAGCCCGCCGCGGTGGAGAAACTCTATAAGGCGGGGGCGGACTACGTGGCCCTCCTCCCCACCATCGGCGGGCAGGTCATCGCCGGGATCATCCTCGAGGATATCGTCCGGGTCCTCGTGGACCTCCCGCACGGCCAGAAGATCCTCATGAAGCACCTCGCCCGGCATGCCGGGACCACCGTGGCGGAGCTCGGGCGGCGATCGGGGGTCCGGATTGTCGGGATCGAGGGGTCCGGCCGGTCGGTGGTAAGGCCCGGCCCTGGCGAGGTCATCCGCAACGGGGACTCGGTCATCGCCGTGGGCGCAAACGAGGACCTGAGAAGGCTCATCCGCTTCATCTGAGCGGGGGTCCGGAACGGGGTGCCGGTTCAGGAAAAGAGTTCCGGGTACTCCTCGGGCCGGTTCAGGAACCCGAGGTTCTCCGTCCCGACGAGGTCGTAGAGGGGGCATGCCGGGAGGTGCGCGAGCCCCGTCTGGTCCCCGGCGGCCATGACCCGGGCAGGGGCGGCACCGGGGGGATAGCGGGGGTTCCGGACGAGGGCACCCCCCTCGAGCTCGTACCAGGCGGCGCCCCGCCGCTCCTCGTAGACCGAGTAGTCGCTCTCGAACCTGGTGGAGACGATGTTTGCCATGACGAGGGTCTCCCGGCCGGGGTTGATGGTGACATGGCCGAACCCGGGCGGGACGATGACCCGGTCGCCGGGCCGGGCCTCCACGAGCCGGACATCATCCACCGCCCTCGTCTGGAGGAGAAAGTGGGCCCTCCCCTGGAGCAGCTCGTAGATCTCCGGGTAGGGGATACCCCGCGGGCCGGGCGGGTGGTGGTGGCCCTTGGTCTTCACGTACTCGCCACACAGGGTCCGGGCGGGGATGACCGTGATGTCGTACCTCAGGCCCTCCCCCCTGAGCCAGCCCGCATCACCGGGCGACCGGGCCAGGTCCCGGTACATGAGGTACAGGGGTTCCCGGCACTCGCAGGCCGGGTCCATGAGCACGCCCCGGATCTCGCCGATGGTCCTCGGCTGGGGGATGGGGAGGGGGCCATCCCAGGAAAACATCACTTCTTCTTACGCTGGACGAGGATATAATAGAGCCCGCCGCCGATGATGGCGAGGATGAGGATGATGACAACGGGGTTCATGAGGGCCGCGAGGAGGCCCTCCCCCTGAACCACCTCCACCTGGACCTTGATGGTATCCGAGATCTGGCTGTTGTCGAGGGCATCCCTGTACCGTATCTCGGAGTCGAGGCCGTATATCTTCGGGGTCGCCCCCGAGGCCACGGTCACGTCATAGCTGGCCGTCCTGCTTTCGCCGGGGGCCATGTCACCCAGGTATGCCGTGTCATCGTTGGAGGTGAAGGGATCTACCGCCGATATCCGCGCCTCGGCGCTCCGGACGGCGGCGGAGCCGATGTTCCGGTAGATCACGACGAGGGTCACCCTCTGGCCGGGCCGGACCTGGGGGTCGGGCGAGGTAACGGCGAAGTCTATCTTCTCCCCGATAGGCACCCCCACGGTGGCCGTGTCAGACTGGGCGGCGTCGCCGTCATCGTTCGTGTACTCCACGTGGACGTCGACCGGGTACGTCTGGGCAACGGCCGTCGAGGAGACCGAGGCCCTGAACCTGATCTCCCGGGTGTCCCCCGGCCCGAAGTCCCCGAGATAAACCGATGCATCGGTGGGGATGAGGGGGGAGAGCCCGTTCCGGGAGAGCTTTGCCACCGCGTTCCGGGCATGCTCGCTCCCGGCATTCGTCATGGTCACGATGACATACCCCTCGTTGCCGACGTTCAGTTTGTCCGCCTTCGCGGTCACCGGGTCGAGGGTGACGCCCGGCTTGACCCGGATATCGAGGGGGAGGGTGATATTCGAGGTGTAATACCAGTACCGTACGGTATCGGTGCTCACCTGATCGGCGTTATTGAGGTACTGGTAGTTCAGCTGGAGTGGGATCGTATAGACCCCGCCCGCCGCATACTTCGAGACCTTCACCGAGAAGGTCGCGGTGACGCTGTTCCCGCCGAGGAGGTCCCCGACCATCTGGGGGTCGGTCTTCACCGTGATGGGTGCATCCCCGGGGAGGAGGGTCACGATGAGCAGCTTCGCGGTGGTCGGCGCATCCTTCGCCGTGATGATGTTCGAGTTCACGACGGTCACCACGGTCTGCCCCGTGTTCTGCACCTTCACGGCGAGGTTCACGTCTTCGCCGGGGGTGAACTCGTTCGTGCCGGAAATGGCCGCGGAGAGGGAGGGGGATCCGAAGAGCTGCATCTCGCCAGCCATGGCCGGTACGGCAAGGAGGGCGAGGAGGGCGGTGAGAGCGATGAGGGGGCGATAGAGCATAAAGTCACCTTGTTGTCTTTGCAGTAACAACTTGTATCAGGCCCCGGTATTTATACACCACCCGCCAGGACCGGGAGGCCCGGCCGGGTCTTCTGGAGCACCCCCGGGGGTCCCGGTTCGAGCCCGGCTGGTTGTCCCGGCCTGAGCTTCCCTAATAGTCCCGGATGGACTCCATCTCCCGGATGTCCATGATCCCCTTGAGGGACCGGGTGATGACCGGGATACCCTCCTCCTTGAGCGCGGCCATGGGGTTCGTGCCGCCGACCATGGCGACCCCGAAGTACTGGGGGTCGGTGGAGACCCCGAGGAGGGGGACGTTCGGGGCCCCGACCTCGAGGATGCCGGTGAACCCCCCCTCGGTGAGCCCGTCCAGGAGCTGGATCACGAGGGCCTCGGCCTCCATGTGGCACTGCCTGAGGTTCCCGAGGATGGTGCCGCTCCCCTCCTTCATCACCGAGAGGATGGAGGTGAGATCCTGGGCCATGAGGACCTCCAGGGGATCGACGGTGGTGGCGTCGAAGAGGATCATGTGGGTGAAGCGCCTCGGGACCCGGTCCACGATCTCCACGAGGCCCCCCCCGACGGGCCGGATGGGGACCCCCTTCCTGAGGAGGACCCCGTCGAGGGTGATGGTGCACATGGTGCAGATCCCTGCGTACTCCGAAGGCACGGTGAACCCGGCGATGGCCTCCCCCTCGAGGAGAACCCGGATCCGATCGCTCACCGAAAGGCCCGCCCGGTAAGCATTCCGGAAGACGGTGATGGCCGCCTCCAGCTCTCTCCGGGGGATGAGGGACAGGTTGAAGATGATATTCCCCGTGTTCTCCACGGGGTCGTAGCTCACCTCCATGGCAAGGTCCTCGATGCGGTTCCGGATGAACCGGAGCGGGGCCTCCCAGTCCCCTCCGGGGAGGTCCCGTTTCAAGGGCTCCATCGTCACAGCAGGGGTACATTTCCCCGGTTCTCTGATATAGGTGTCGCCCCTCTCCCGGGGGGCCGGGGGCCGGGGAGGCACCCGGAGAGTGGGCCCCCGCCGTCGGTCCGGGCCCCGGGAAAAATGTTCTATAGTTCGAGTGCAATGTACGTGTGGATGGACAGCGAAATGAGAGATCGGGCCCGGGAGGCGGTGCGGCGCATCCTGGAGGCGGCCTCCTACGAGGTGGAGGACCTGGAGCGGCCCCTGGACCTCTCGGCCATCGGGGCCGGGGAGTGCATCATCGTCCAGTGCTCGGACAACACCGGGGAGATCACGCAGTTCGACCGGACGGGCTACCGGTGCCGGGTCGAGGAGAAGGAGGTGACGAGCCGGAAGATCCTCTTCTCCAGGAACGACGCGGCGAGGACCGAGCACTGCACCCGCTGGGGGCTCGGGGACCTGGAACGGCTCGCCGGCAGGGCCGCCGTCGCCTCGGTGCTCGGGGAGCGGCTGGAGCTGGACCTCGGCCGCCCCGCGGCGGCCATGGCGGTGCCGGCCCCTGAGGAGATGGGGGCGGAGCTCCCCCATGTCCCGGTGAAGGTGGACGAGCGGCGGGCAAAGGCCATCGCCGGCGAGAGCGGGCCGGCAACCCTCCGGTTCATCCCCTACTGGCGGTACCACTACCGGAGCAGCGGGCAGAAGGGCTACGGGACGCAGGTGGTCACCTTCAATGCCGAGAAGAAGGGGGCCATGAACGCCATCAACGGCTCCGAGACCGGCGGGGAGCTCGGGCAGGTGGAGGTCTCCCCGGTCCCCATCTCGGCGGTGATCCTCCAGCCCATGGTCCAGAAGGCCGAGGCCGAGGAGAAGCTCCGGAACCGGGTCATCGAGGAGCTCACCCAGAAGGTCCGGATCAAGCAGGCGAAGGGGGACACCATCTTCTACGAGGAGCGGATCTTCAAGCCCGAGAGAAAGGACATCGACATCGAGATCGAGCTCGTCCACATGCCTGTCTGGCAGATCAAGGGGAAGAAGTTCGTTGAGCTGAATGCCGTGACGGGTGCCCTTCTCACCGAGCCCGTGGACACGGGTGCCGAGCTCCTCTAGGACCATGATTCTCGTCATCGGCGCGGGGCCGGCCGGGCGCCTCGCCGCAATGTACCTCGCCCGGGCCGGGAGGGAAGTGACCCTCGTGGAGAGGGGTGGCCTCGGCGGCCAGTGCCTCCACTACGGCTGCATGGTGGTCTGCGCCCTTTCCGACGTTGCCCGGACCATCAGGTACGCGGCGGCCCTCGCCGATCTCGGGGTGGTCGACCGGCCGCCCCGGGTCTCCTACCCGAAGCTCATGGAAGAGACGGGGAACATCCTGGCGACCATCACCCGGGTCCTCGACGAGGAAACCCGGTCCGCGGGGCCGGTCACCATCGTCCGTGGCGAGGGAAGCCTGGACGGCAGGATCCCCTCCATCGACGGGAGGCCGGTGGAGGCCGAGGCCGTCCTCGCCGCGACCGGCTCCCGGCCGGTCATCACCTGCGAGGAGGGGGCCGATCTCCCCGGCGTCGTGACCGCCCACACCCTCCCGGCCTGGAAGGTGCTCCCGGCCCGCATCGTCGTCGTGGGAGGCGGGGTGATGGCCGCGGAGTTCGCCCATGTCTTCCATGCCTTCGGGTCGAAGATCACGGTCCTTGCCAGGAGCCGGTTCCTCAAGGAGCTGGACCCCCCCCAGCTCCGGAACCAGGCCCTCCGGGAGCTGGAGGGCGTGGAGATCTGCGAGCATTCCCCCCTCCTCCGTATCTGCGGATCCGGCCGGGCAGAGGCCGTGGTGGCCGGCGGGAAGGGAGGGGAGCGGGAGATCCCCGCGGACGGGGTCTTCCTTGCAACAGGCCTCGCCCCGAACTCCGGGATGATCCGCGGGGTGGAGAAGGGACCCCTCGGCGAGGTCGTGGTGGACGACCGGATGCGGACGAGCGTCCCGGGGGTGTGGGCCGCGGGGGACCTCGCCGGCCCCCCGTACCTCACCCCGGTGGCCCGGATGGAGGGGCTCGTCGCCGCGGGCAACATGCTCGGCGGGGACCGGCGGATGGACTACCGGTGCATCCCGCAGTCCCTCACCCTCATGAACGAGTTTGCCTGGTGCTCCCTCCCGGACGGCCCCTCGGCGGGGACGGGGTGCCCCTCCCCGGCCGGCCCCTTCTCCTTCTGGGCGGTCCCCCGGGCGAACACCGGCTGGACGGGCCTCCGCGCCTCGCCGGAGGACGGGAGGATCCTCTCCGCCGCCCTCGCCTCCCCGGGGGCCGCCATCGTGGCCTCGTACCTTTCCTTCCTCATGCGCACGGGGTGCACCGTCCAGGACTTCGACGAGTTCCTCGAGGTCCACCCCACCACCGACGGGGCCTTCTCCCTCGCCCGGTACCTCGGGGAGTGGATGCGGTTCCGAAAGGAGTGAGGGGCGGCCGGCGGCCGGTCCCCGGCCCGTATTCCTTATCCCCCCGGAAACGAAACGGCTGAGAAGGAATCATGAGAACGGCAACCCTCCGGGCCCTCGCGGCCCTCGTCATCGTCTGTGCGCCCTTCCTCGCGGCGGCGGCCATGGCCGATCCCTCTGACGTGACGGTGAGCGGGATCCGGATCAGCCCCGCGGTGCTCATGCGGGGCGATACCGCGACGGTCACCATCACCGCGGAGAACCAGGGAGGGACGAGCGTCGCCGTGCGACGGGCCTACCTCCTCGGGGAGCCGAACTACATCCGGGCCCTGAACGACCCCTACCCTACCGTCGGGGACATCGGGGCGGGCCACACCCGGGACTTCTCCTTCCTCATCAGGGCCGACGGTCCGGACGGCACCTATTACCCGACCTTCGTCCTCGACTTCCGGGACGCGAACAGCCTCATCGTCCCCTTCCCTGTCGAGGTGAAGTCCACGGAGCTCGCCCTCTCGGTCCTCTCCCGGCCGGACCGGTTCTCG
This sequence comes from Methanomicrobiales archaeon, assembly GCA_035542115.1. GTDB lineage: Archaea > Halobacteriota > Methanomicrobia > Methanomicrobiales > JACTUA01 > JACTUA01. Next base: position 23,351 of record DATKMC010000008.1, read on the forward strand.
CGGGGGCGGCGGGACACCGTGACCATCCTCATCGGGAACCCGCGCACGAACGACGTGACCGGGGTGAACCTCCTTATGGCGGGGGAGGGGCTCGACCTCACGCCGGCGAGCTACTTCATCGGGACCCTGAAGCCCGATGCCACCTCTACGGTCTCCTTCAACATCACCCCGCAGGAGGCCGGGAACCTCTCCATCACCGCCTCGTACCAGAACGGGGCCAACTCCCATGCCCTCACCATCTTCCTCCCCGTGGCCCTCGACGATGACCTGAAGCGGGCCTCCCTTGTCGCAAGCAACCTTGTCGTCACCCGGGAGGGGGGCACCTGGCACCTGACCGGCGATGTCTCGAACGCCGGCCTCGAGGTGGCGAACGCCGTCACGGTGACGGCCGGTGGCACGGCGGTGCCGGTGGACCCCTTCCGGTCCTATGTGGTGGGTTCCCTCAACCCCGATGACTTCGCCTCCTTCGAGATCTCCTTCACCGCCGGGAACGCGGACTCCATCCTCCTCCTCCTCCAGTTCAAGGACCGGGAAGGCCGGGTGTTCTCCTCGCAGACCGAGGTCCTCCTCACCGCCGCCTCCAGTCCTGTCCAGGCAGCGCCCTCCCTCCCGCCGCTCTACCTCCTCGGGGCCGTGGTTATCATCGTCGCCGGGATCATCCTCTGGTCGTGGAAGAGGAAGCACTGAGCGGCCCGGCTGCCCCGCTCACCGGAAGTAACCCGAGGTGAGGAGCCGCCCGGTGATATCGGCCCGGAGGGACGGCCTGATGTCCTGGAGCCAGAGGAAGAACCCGAGCATCTTCCTCGACCGGTTGCTCTCGAACTTGAACTGCCCGGGCCGGATCCGGACCATCTTCATGTAGTAGTTCCGGTCCCGGGGCTTCATGTAGATGATGGGCTCCAGCTCGGGGAGGTTCACCGTGAGGATGATCTTTGCAAACCGGGTCCGCACCTCCTGGGGGGTGATGGGCCGGCCCTTCATGGTGAGCCGGACCTCGTTCGAGAAGAGGTTCACCGCGCCGGGCTCGAGGGTCCCGAGGAGGATCTTCTTCACGATGACGGCGGCCGGGTCCCGGGGGTCGCCGCCCCGGTACATGGACCCGCTCGCAAGAGCCGAGAAGACCCGGCTCCGCTGGAGCTCGTGCATCCGCCGGTAGTCGAAGTGGCCGGCGAGGGGGAGGTCGGGGGCCTCGATGAGCTTCGGGCTCCGGCCGGCCCGTGGGGCCCCGCGCATCACCTCCTCCCGGGAGACCAGCCTCTTCAGCTCCTCGCAGGTCCGGGTGGAGAGGTAGAGGTTCGAGGGGTCCTCGAGGATACGCCGGACGGCGGAGATCCGGGAGATGTCCACCGAGGAGACGAGGAGGGCGGGGACCACCGGCTGGCCGAAGAGGTGGCCCATGAGCCGTTTCTTGTAGAGGATCTCGGTCTCGAGCTCCTTCATCGCCGCGGGGGAGGTGACGATCTCCCCGAAGGCGATGGACCGGCCTTCCCCCACGAGGAGGAGGTCCAGCTCGGCGAGGTCCTGACCGTTCCCCCGGACCTTGATGTCACCGGACCGGGAGTAGAAGAGGCCGTTCTGGCCGAGCTGCGCCTGGAGCCGGCGGTACCGGGCGTCCGGGCCCTTGGAGACGACGTGCTTTATCTGGTCCGAGCCGGCGGCGCACCGGAGGATGGTCTCGTAGATGATGGATTCGTACCACTTCCCCTCGGCGGTCTTCATGGTCCCGGGGTCGTGGGAGAAGAGGCTCCTCCGCTGGGGGCCGGAGAGGTGCCGCGTCGCCGCGAGGATGGTGGCCCGGTCGGGCGGGAACTGGGAGAAGTTCCGGGCGAGCCAGTCGATCAGGGGGAACTCGCCCGTCCGCCGCGGCCTGGGCGCGGGGGCAGGGGGCGCGGGGGCGGGCCGGGCCTGCCCCCTCTCCCCCCCTTTCCCCCGGCCCCTCCGCCGGCGGCGCCTCCCCCTGCCGGGCGACCCCGGCGTCCCGCCTCCCCCGCCGCTCCCGGCCACCGGGCCGCGGGGGGCCCCCGGCTGCCCCCCGGCAGGCCGGCCACCCTCCGCAGGTCCCCGAACATCGACCCTATGCACTATAGGATCTCTTCCCGAGATGCATCATAATGGTTTACCCCGGGGGGAGGGGGATCCCCGGGGCCCCGGGGAGGTTCTTCCCGGCCGCGGGAGTTCTTCCCGGGTCCGCCGCGGGAAGAACTCCACCAGAAACATTGGTATAGCCCGGGGACCCATTTTTTGAGAGATGGAGAGATCCGAGTACTTCTCCATTCTCGCGGGGGAGATGGGGGTCATCTTCAGGATCCTCGGGATCCTCAGCTGCCTACCCCTGGCCATGGTCCCCTTCACCGGCGAGTGGGGCATGCTCCTCCCCATGGCGAGCGTCCCCGTGGCCTTCATCCTCCTCGGCCGGGCCCTCGCCGTGAGGCACCCCCCCTCGGGGGAGGCCCGGCTCCCCGTCGTCCTCGGGGCCGTGGCCCTCATCTGGTTTGCGAGCGCGGCCATCGGCGCCCTCCCCTTCGTCCTCGGGGCCGGGATGGCCTACACCGACGGCCTCTTCGAGGCGATGTCCGGCTGGACCTGCACGGGCCTCACACTCATCCCGGTCCCGGAGATCATGCCCGCGACCCTCATCTTCTGGCGGTCCTTCATGCAGTGGCTCGGGGGCATCGGCATGGTGGCCTTCACTGTCTCGGTCCTCGCCCGGTCGAGCCTCACGAACGCCCGGTACCTGCACCGGCCCGGCGGCGGGGAGGGCTTCTTCCCGAGCCTCAGGGCCACGGCGAGGGAGATGTGGTGGATCTACCTCCTCCTCACTCTCGGGGCATTCCTCCTCATCCTCCTCGCGGGGATTCCCCTCTGGGACGCGGTGAACCTCGCCATGGCCGGGATCTCCACGGGCGGGTTCACCCCCCGTGCCGCGGGCATTTCCTACTACGGGAACCCCCTCCTCGAGTACGCCCTCGTCCCGGTGATGCTCGCCGGCTCCCTCCCCTTCATGGTCTACTACCTCCTCTGGACGAGGCGCCGGTCCACCTTTTTCCGGGACAGCCAGGTCCGGCTCATTTTCGGCCTCGTGGCCCTCGGGACGGGCTCCATCCTCCTCGACCTCGTCTACCTCACCGGCGAGGAGCCCCTGACGGCCTTCAGGCACGCCCTCTTCATGTCGGCCTCGGCCATCTCCACCACCGGCTTCCAGAACGTCTCCCTCCAGCTCTGGGCTTCGGTCTCGATCATCATCCTCATCCTCCTCATGGCCATCGGGGGGGCCGCGGGGTCGGCGAGCGGCGGGATCAAGGCCTACCGGGTCCTCCTCGGGTACCATGGGATCATCTGGTGGCTGAAGCGGATCTTCGTCTCCCCGAAGATCGTCGTGCCCTTCGAGTACCAGGGGCAGGTCATCGCAAACGACGTGGCCGAGAACGAGGTCCGGAACAACATGCTCGTCATCATCCTCTACGGCCTCGCCATGGCCATCGCCACCGTGGTCGTCCTTCACTTCTCCACCATCTTCTTCGAGTCCACGGCCGTGGTCTTCGAGATTGTCTCGGCCATGTCGAGCGCCGGGATCACCACGGGCTTCGTCTCCCCCGAGATGCCGCTCGTCGCGAAGTGGGTCTTCATCATCGTCATGTGGGTGGGGAGGGTGGAAATCGTGCCGGTCCTCGTCCTCATCCTCGAGCTCGCGAACCGGTCGGTGGGGGAGGACCCCGCCCAGGTCTCCGAGATCCCGTCCCGGGCCAGGGAGGAGCCGGCCGCCCCTGAGGAGGGCCCCTCCTGGTCCCCGGGGCAGGACGTCCCCGCCGCGGATGCCTGGAAGGGGGAGATCCTCGCCGGGACGGATGTCCAGCCCGAGGTCTTCGAGGCGGTCTTTTCCATCGCCGTGGAGATCTCCCGGGAGGGCCGGGAGGGGAAGCCGGTGGGAACCGCCTTCATCGTCGGGGACTCTGCCGACGTGCTGGACCGGTCACGGCAGCTCATCCTCAACCCCTTCGAGGGGCACACCCGGGAGGAGCGCATGATCACGAACCCCGGGATCGTGGAGAACGTGAAGGGCTTCGCCCTCCTCGACGGTGTCTTCGTGGTCTCCGGGGACGGGATCATCGAGGCGGCGGGCAGGTACCTCACCATCGACACCTCCGACGTCCGGATCCCCATGGGCCTCGGGACCCGGCACGGCTCGGTGGCCGGCATCACCCGGGCCACGGACTCGGTGGGGGTCGTCGTCTCCCAGAGCGGCGGCCGGATCTCCGTCTTCCGGGCAGGGGAGATGGTGAAGCAGTTCAGCACCCTGTAGGTTCGAGAAGAAAAACCTTTGCTTCCGGTGGCAAAGGGCTAAAGAGCTTCACCGTGAATGGATCTATCCACAAAATGCCCTCTCAGATCGTCGTCAGGGGTGCGCGGGAGCACAATCTCAGGAACATCACCGTGGAGCTCCCGCGGGACCGGCTCATCGTCCTCACCGGCCTCTCGGGCTCGGGGAAGTCCACCCTCGCCTTCGACACCATCTTCGCCGAGGGGCAGCGCCGGTACGTCGAGAGCCTCTCCTCATATGCCCGGCAGTTCCTCGGGCTCATGAGCAAGCCTGACGTGGACTCCATCGAGGGGCTCTCGCCGGCCATCTCCATCGAGCAGAAGTCCACGTCGAAGAACCCCCGGTCCACCGTCGGGACCACCACAGAGATCTACGACTACCTCCGGCTCCTCTTCGCCCGGGTCGGGGTCCCCCACTGCCCCGAGCATGGGATCCGGATCGAGGCCCAGACACCGGAGAAGATCGCCGACCGGATCGCGGAGGAGCACCCGGGCATGGTGACCATCCTCGCCCCGGTGGTCCGGCAGAAGAAGGGGACGTACCAGGCCCTCATCCGGGACCTGCACCGGGACGGGTTCGCCCGGGTACGGGTGAACGGGGAGATCCATCGCACCGACGAGGACATCCCCCTCGAGCGCTATAAGAAGCAGGACATCGAGATCGTCATCGACCGGGTCTCCACAGGAGACCGGTCCCGGCTCGCCGAGGCCTGCGAGAACGCCCTCTCGCGGTCTGAGGACGGCCTCGTCATGGCCCTCGACGAGGAGGGGAAGACCCACACCTACTCCTCCCTCATGGCCTGCCCCGTGTGCGGGATCGGCTTCGAGGAGCTAGAGCCCCGGATGTTCTCCTTCAACAGCCCCTTCGGTGCCTGCGAGGGCTGCAACGGCCTCGGGATCAAGATGGAGTTCGACCCCGAGCTCATCATCCCGGACCGGGAGAAGTCCATCGCCGAGGGGGCCGTCGCCCTCTACCGGAACTATATCGACGGGTACCGGGCCCAGTACCTCGGAGCCATCGCCCGGCACTTCGGGTTCTCGGTCCTCACCCCGATAAAGGACCTGAAGCCGGACCAGTACAACGCCCTCATGTACGGCTCCTCGGACCGGATCCGGTTCTCCATGTCCATGAGCAACGGGGATGCCCATTGGTCCCACACCGGGGCATGGGAGGGGCTCCTCCCCCAGGCCGAGCGGCTGTACAGGCAGACCCAGTCGGAGTACCGCCGGCACGAGCTCGAGAAGTTCATGCAGGTCTCCCCCTGCCCGGTCTGCGGGGGGAAGCGGCTCAAGAAGAAGGTCCTCGCCGTGAAGGTTGCGGGGAAGTCCATCGTGGAGGTGACGGACATGTCCGTCGCGGGGGTCATCTCCTTCTTCCGTGGCCTCCCGCTGACCCCGAAGGAGGAGGAGATCGCCCGCCAGATCCTCAAGGAGATCAACGCCCGGCTCCGGTTCCTCGAGCGGGTCGGCCTCGGGTACCTCACCCTCTCCCGGGCGGCGGGGACGTTGTCGGGCGGGGAGGCCCAGCGGATCCGGCTCGCGACCCAGATCGGCTCGAACCTGACCGGGGTCCTCTATGTGCTCGACGAGCCCTCCATCGGCCTCCACCAGCGGGACAACCGGCGGCTCATCGACACGTTAAAGGCCCTCCGGGACCTGGGGAACACCCTCATCGTCGTGGAGCACGACGAGGAGACCATCCGGTCCGCCGACCATGTGGTGGACATGGGGCCGGGGGCCGGGATCCACGGCGGGAACATCGTGGCCGAGGGGACGCCGGATGAGATCGAGGCGAACCCTGATTCCCTGACCGGCCTCTACCTCGCGGGGAAGATGGAGATCGAGGTCCCGAAGAAGCGCCGGCGGGCGAAGAAGTTCATCACCCTCAGCGGCTGCCGGGAGAACAACTTAAAGGATATAGACGTGAAGATCCCCGTCGGGGCCTTCACCGCCGTGACCGGGGTCTCGGGATCGGGGAAGTCGACCCTCATCTACGAGATCCTCTACCATGCCATGCAGCGGGCGCTCCACCACTCCCGGGTCCAGCCGGGGACGTACTCCTCCATCGACTTCGGGGACGCCATCGACAAGGTCATCGTCATCGACCAGTCCCCCATCGGCCGGACCCCCCGGTCGAACCCGGCCACCTACACGAAGGTCTTCGACGACATCCGCCGGGTCTTTGCCGAGACGAAGGAGGCGAAGATGCGGGGTTACACACCGGGCCGGTTCTCATTCAATTTGCGGGGCGGGCGGTGCGAGGCCTGCCAGGGCGAGGGGCTCATCAGGATCGAGATGAACTTCCTCCCCGACGTGTACATCGAGTGCGAGGAGTGCAAGGGCACCCGGTACAACCGGGAGACCCTCGAGGTGAAGTACCGGGGGAAGTCCATCGCCGACGTCCTTGCCATGTCCGTGGAGGAGGCCATGACCCTCTTCGACAAGATCCCCTCCATACGGCAGAAACTCGAGACCCTCTCCCGGGTCGGCCTCGACTACGTGAAGCTCGGGCAGTCCTCGACAACGCTCTCCGGCGGCGAGGCCCAGCGGATCAAGCTCACCCGGGAGCTCGCGAAGCGGGCCACGGGGAAGACCCTGTATCTTTTAGACGAACCGACGACCGGGCTCCACTTCCACGACGTGAAGAAGCTCATCCAGGTCCTGGACGACCTGGTGGGCCGGGGGAACACCGCGGTGATCATCGAGCACAACCTCGATGTCATCAAGTCCGCGGACCATATCATCGACCTCGGGCCCGAGGGGGGCGACCTGGGCGGGGAGGTGGTCGCCACCGGCACCCCCGAGGAGGTGAGCCGCGTTGCGGCGAGCTACACCGGCCAGTTCCTCGGCCGGATCCTGGACGGCCATGGTTAACCTCGCACAGGTCCCCTCCTCCCCGGGCTGCTACCTGTTCCGGGACGCGAAGGGGGACCTCCTCTATATCGGGAAGGCAAAGGACCTGAAGAAACGGGTCTCCTCCTACTTCCGGCGGGCCTCCCCGGATTCGCGGATCCGGGCGATGGCGGAGAGGGTGGCCTTTGTCGACTTCATGGTGACCGACAACGAGGTCGAGGCCCTCGTCCTCGAGAACAATCTCATCAAGCGCCACCAGCCGAAGTACAACATCGACCTCCGGGACGCGAAGACCTACGCGTACATCGAGCTCACGAAGGAGCCGTTTCCCCGGATCATGATGGCCCGCCGGCCGTCGGAGGAAGGGTCCTCCTTCGGCCCCTTCGTCTCTGCACGGGAGCGGGACCGTGTCCTCCGGGCCCTGAAACGGGCCTTCGGGCTGCGGACCTGCCGGCGGCTCCCGAAGCGGGCATGTCTCCGGCATCACATGGGCTCCTGCACTGCCCCCTGTGTCGGCGGCATCACCCCGGAGGAGTATGCCCTCCGGGTGAAGCGGGTGGAGTCGATCCTGAAGGGGGGGTCTGCGGAACTGCTCGCCGATCTCCGCCGGGAGATGGCCGGCCGGTCGAGGGAGCAGGACTTCGAGGGGGCGATGGCGGTCAGGGACCAGATCGAGGCCGTCGAGCACCTCGCCACCCGGCAGAAGGTGGAGCGCCGGCGGGACCATGACGAGGACATCATCAACTACCTGGAGACCGGCGAGAAGGTGTACCTCATGCTCTTCTCCGTGGAGCGGGGGACACTTTCCGAGAAGGAGGAGTTCATCTTCGCTGCCTCGCCGGAGTTCATGGAGGAGTTCCTCGTCCAGTACTACTCCGACCATGCACCCCCGAAGGAACTCATCCTCCCGAACGCTGTTTCGCTCCCCGTCGTGAAGTTTTTAGCCCTCCGGCGCGGGAACAAGGTGATCGTGTCTGTCCCGGTGAAGGGGGAGAAGATGCAGCTCCTCGACCTCGTCCGGAGGAACCTCGAACAGACCTTCTTCGGCGAGCAACTCCGGCTCGAGGCCCTGCGCGGGGCCCTTCATCTTCCTGCGGCGCCTTCCACCATCGAGTGCTTCGACATCTCCCACCTCTCCGGCACCTCCACCGTCGGGTCCATGGTCCGGTTCGTGGACGGCCGGCCGGAGAAGAAGGGATACCGCCGGTTCCGGATCCGGACCGTGGGCGGGGTGGACGACACGGCCGCCATCACCGAGGTTGTCCGGCGCCGGTACAGCCGGCTCGTCCGGGAGGGGCAGAAGCTCCCGGACCTCGTCATCATTGACGGCGGGAAGGGCCAGCTCGCCGCTGCCGGGGCGGCCCTCGCCGGGGTGAAGGTGAAGATCCCCCTCATCTCCATCGCGAAAAGGGAGGAGGAGGTCTTTGCCCCCGGGTTCTCCGTTCCCCTGCCGCTTGACAAAAAGGGGCCGGCCTCCCTCCTCATCCGGGAGATCCGGGACGAGGCCCACCGGTTCGCCGTCGCATACCACCGGCTGCTCAGGCGGAAGAAGGTGGTGGAGGAGGGATGAACAGAACCTGTCGGTCCTCCCATCCCCGGTGGCCGGGGCTCACAGGCGACCCTGCCTGCGGTGAGCCAGCGGAGGGCGGGAGGCTTATTCTTATCTTCCTCACGAAGGAGGTGGCCTCGTGACGAAGCGTACCTCCTCCCACGGGACCGAAGGAGACCCCCCCTCCGGGTTCAGGCTGACGGCCCCCTTCTCCCCTGCAGGCGACCAGCCCCGGGCCATCCGGGAGCTCGTCGAGGGGCTGGAGGGCGGTACGCAGTACCAGACCCTCCTCGGGGTGACCGGGTCGGGGAAGACCTACACCATGGCGAACGTGATCGCGGCCCTCGGGAAGCCCACCCTCGTCGTCGCCCACAACAAGACCCTCGCGGCGCAGCTCTACAACGAGTTCCGGGAGTTCTTCCCCGGGAACCGGGTGGAGTACTTCGTCTCGTACTACGACTACTACCAGCCCGAGTCCTACATCCCCGAGAAGGACCAGTACATCGAGAAGGACGCCCAGATCAACCCGAAGATCGAGCAGCTCCGGATGGCCGCCACCGCGTCGCTCATGAGCCGGGAGGACGTGATTGTGGTGGCCTCGGTCTCCTGCATCTACGGCCTCGGGAACCCGGCGAACTACCGGGACCTGGGCTTCGACCTCGCGGTCCGCGACCGGATGCCCCGGAAGGAGATCCTCTCCCGGCTCGTGGACATCCAGTACGAGAGGAACGAGCTCGACCTCGGGCCGGGGAAGTTCCGGGTGAAGGGGGACGTCATCGACCTGGTCCCGGCCTACTCGGACCGGATCATCCGGGTCGAGCTCTTCGGGGACGAGATCGAGCGGATCCGGGAGATGGAGCCCCACTCCGGGCAGGTGACCGACGAGTTCAAGTATTTCCACGTGTACCCGGCCCGGCACTTCGTCATCCCCGACGATGCCCGGAGGCGGGCCATCGAGACCATCAAGGCGGAGCTCGACCTCTGGCTCCCGAACCTCGGGCCCCTGGAGGCCCACCGGCTGAAGACCCGGACCCTCTTCGACGTCGAGATGATCGAGGAGACCGGCTACTGCAAGGGGATCGAGAACTACTCCCGGCACTTCGACTCCCGGGCGCCGGGGCAGAAGCCCTACTGCCTCCTCGACTACTTCCCGCGGGACTTCCTCCTCTTCATCGACGAGAGCCACCAGACCATCCCCCAGCTCCACGGGATGTACAACGGCGACCGGTCCCGGAAGAAGGCCCTCGTGGACTACGGCTTCCGGCTCCCCTCGGCCTACGACAACCGCCCCCTCCGGTTCCAGGAGTTCGAGGGCTACATGAGGAACGTGGTCTTCGTCTCGGCGACCCCGGGCCCCTACGAGGGCGAGCGCTCGAAGAGGATCGCGGAGCAGATCGTCCGGCCCACCGGCCTCCTCGAACCGGTGGTCATGACCCGGCCCATCGAGGGCCAGACCACCGACGTCATCCGGGAGTGCGAGAAGACCATCGCCCGGGGCGACCGGTGCCTGGTCATGACGCTCACGAAGCGCCTCGCCGAGGAGCTCGCCGACTACCTCTCCGAGCGGGGGATCAAGAGCCGGTACCTCCACTCGGAGATCGAGACCATCGAGCGGACCGAGATCATCCGGCAGCTCCGGCTCGGGAAGTTCGATGTCCTCGTGGGGATCAACCTCCTCCGGGAGGGCCTGGACATCCCCGAGGTGGGGTTCATCGGCATCCTTGACGCCGACAAGGAGGGGTTCCTCCGGGACGAGCGCTCCCTCATCCAGATCATCGGCCGGGCCGCCCGGAACATCAACGCCCACGTCATCCTGTATGCGGATGTTGTGACCGGCTCCATCGACCGTGCTGTTAAGGAGGTCAACCGCCGGCGGAACCTCCAGATGGAGTACAACGAGAAGAACGGCATCACCCCCCGGACCATCGTGAAACCCGTCCGGGCGATGGAGGTCGAGATCACCGACGTGAAGCACGTCCCGAAGAAGGAGATACCTAATTTAATAATTGAATTAGAGGCGAAGATGCAGGCGGCGGCGGAGAACTTGGATTTTGAGAGGGCGATCTCACTACGCGATACTATTCGAGGGCTGGAGAGGAGGGCAGGGAAGGTGGGAGGATAGCCTCGAGTAATGGAAGAGTCTTTGGAATCTGTCATTAAGGTTAAATTTTTCACGATGCCCGTTCTAGTCTTACAAAAGGAACTGGAGGAGGGTTAAAATGGAATTCAAAATGATTCCGATTGACAAGATACGTCCTGCACCATTTCAAC
>DATKMC010000009.1:0-13982 GCA_035542115.1 Methanomicrobiales archaeon
CTTTTTTTCCGGCAAACCGGGACCACCGATTCCTGAGTTCGCCTTCATGGCGTCAAGCCTTCCCCCATCCTGCCCAATTGTCATTCTCTTGCGAGGTGTTCAGGGCGGGTGGCGGGGGTGGGTGGCGGGTGCATGCGGGCGTTGGCTGGTAGGTGCCGGGACACGGACCAAGCATGGTAATGAAGGAGGAGAGTGAACACTCTCTCATGACAGCGGGGAGAGTCCTCCTCCTGGTCCTGGACGGCATCTCTGACCGGCCCTGCCCCGAGCTCGGGGGGAAGACCCCCCTCGAGGCCGCGGAGACCCCGAACCTCGACCGGCTGGCCCGCGAGGGCATCTGCGGCATCATGGACCCCATCGGGCCGGGCATCCGGCCGGGCTCGGACACGGCCCACCTCTCCCTCCTCGGGTACCCGCCGGAGAGGTACTACACAGGCCGCGGGCCCCTCGAGGCCGAAGGCTGCGGCATCCACATGGAGCCGGGGATGATCGGCTTCCGGGCCAACTTCGCCACCCTCGACCGGGAGGGCCGGGTCACGGACCGGCGGGCAGGGAGGATCCACGGGACCGGGCCTCTCTGCGACGCCATCGAAAAGGGCATTCGGCTGAAGGGGGGTGTCAGCTTCCGTTTTCGCCCGGGCGCCGGCCACCGTGCCGCCCTGGCCTTCAGGGGAAAGGGCCTCGGGCACTGCGTCTCCTCCAACGATCCCAAGGCGGAGGGCGTAAAGCCCCCGGAGGTCGTGCCCCTCACGAAGGAGGCAAAAGACCGGAGGACCGCCTCGGCCTGCAACGACTTCCTCGGCCAGTCCTCGGATATACTCGCCGATCACCCCCTGAACAGGAAGAGGGAGGAGGAGGGCCTTCCCCCGGCGAACGTCGTCCTGATCCGGGGGGCGGGGGAGACGGGCCGGTACGAGCCCTTCGCCGAGCGGTTCCACATGAGCGGGAGCGTCATCGCCGCAGCGACCCTCATCACGGGCATCGGGCGGGCCGTCGGGCTCGAGAGCATCCCCGTCCCGGGGATCACCGGCTCGTCGGACACGAACCTCACAGGGAAACTGGAGGCGGCCATCGGCGAGCTCGGGAGGAAGGAGTTCGTCCTCCTGAACATCAAGGGGGCGGACGAGGCCGGGCACGACGGCAAACCCCGTGAGAAACGGGACTTCATCGCCCGGGTGGACGCGGCTCTTTCGCCCCTCCTCTCCCTCGAGGACACGCTCATCGCCGCCTGCGGGGACCACAGCACGCCCTGCGCCATCCGGGACCACAGCGCCGACCCCGTCCCCCTCCTCATCCACGGCGATGGCGTGCGGGTGGACCGGGTCGACCGGTACACGGAGATGGCCTGTGCGGTGGGAGGGCTCCACCGTCTGCCGGGGTCGGCCCTCCTCCCCATCCTCCTCGACCTCGTGAACCGGGCGAGGAAGTACGGGGCCTGAGGAGTCCGGATGCGGGCGGCGGCCATCCTCGAGCTCGACGGCGTTACCTTCGTGGAGCCGGGCTTTGCCTCCCTCACCGAGGATGCCTTCACCGGGGTCCTCCTCGGGATCCCGGCCACCGGCGCGAGGCTCCTCGTGGACATGGCGGAGGAGCCCCTCGCCGTGGCGGTCACCGACGGGAAGGACTGGTACGCCGCGAGCTTCCTCTGCCGGAGGCCCCCCCGGGAGGTCTTCACCCTCTGCGAGGAGCTCGGGGCAGAGATCTACCAGGAGGAGCGGCGGGCCTGGGCCGCGGCCGTCCGGGAGTACTACAGCCTCCTCCTCGCGGGGTCCACCACGCCCGCACTCGAGGACCTCCCCCCCGACCGGCTCCCCTCCCTCACCGCCCTCCTTGAGGAGACCTGGGGAAGTGGGCAGGCCGTCCCCTGCCTTGACTGCTGCTGCGGGTCGGGGGCCGGGTCCGCCGCCGCCCGGGCCCTTGGGATGCAGCCCCTCTCCTATGACAATGACCCTGCCCTCCTCTCCCTCGGCCTCTCCGCGGGCCGGCTCCTACCTGAGGAGACCATGTGGATCGATGCCGCCCTCGCCTCGGGCTACCTCGGGCCGGTCCCCCGGGGCATCGCGGTGATGATGGGGGAGATCAACTCCTTCGCCGAAGAGGCCTGGGAGGGTATCACGGGGGAGCTCCTCTCCCTCGTGGACGAGGCCCTCATCACGGTCGGGACGGAGGGGGAGGTGCGGAGGGTGGCGGCATGGTGCCGGGCCGCCGGCTACCGGGCTGTGGTCAAGGAGAACCCGCGGCACGCCTTCTACGACCGGTGGATCTGCAGGTCAGCGCGGGAAAAATGAGATAGCCAGGGGAAAACGGGGGAGATGCCACCGGTTCAGGGCCGGGGGATACGCTTCAGCCGCTCGAGGACGACCATCGGGTTGGGGAGCTTGTGGGCCATCCGCTCCAGGAACTTCCGGACAAAGAGATCGGAGGACCCCTGCTTCTCGATGATCTTCTGGATATCGATCCCCACCGGTGTGATGGTCTCCGAAATATACTTGAGCCGCTTGTCGAGGGCTGCATCCAGATACATGGTGTTGACCGTTACCATAGGCCTTGAATAGCATATCCCCATTCTTCTATAAAAAACCTCCTCAGCTGCCGCCTGACAGTCAGCTACTAACCGTTGAATTCTTCCCCCTTTTCGGCCATAAATTCATGTTTTTTCATGAATTTTCCCGGGGGCGCGATAACTGGTGAGATCCCAGATACCGGCCCCTGCAAGCCCTGATCCGGGGTCTCCGTCGGAGCCTGGGGCCGCGCGACCCCCCCCTCCGCGCCCTTACCGCACAGGGGGGGTTCCCGCACGCCCCGGAACCGTGAGGAGGAGGACGAGGCACCCGGCCCCCGCGAGGGCGATCCCCCCGATATCGAGGAGGAGGAGGCCCGTGGCGGCGGGGAAGAGGAGGAGGGAGAGGCCTGATGCCAGGAGCACGCCCCCGCCCCCGAGGAGGATCCACCGGGCGGGGCCGGGCACCGAGATGAGGCCCCCGAGGAGGAGGAGGGAGAGGCCGGCGATGAGCGAAAGGCCGGCCCCGAGCCAGAGGAGGAGGCCGAAGACGACGTCATGCCAGAGGATGACGAGAAAACCCGTGATGAGGAGGAGGAACCCGGCCAGGATTGCAGGGAGAGGATGGATACCGGCCCGCAGGAGGAAAGGCGCGGCGGCGAGGCACCCGAGGCCGACGAGGATGTCGAGGGCGCCGAGGAGGACGGCGAGGAGGTCAAGGACGGGATCACTCCAGAGGATGAGGGCCGCGCCGGCGGCGAGGAGGAGGATCCCTGCCACCGGGAGTATCCAGGGGGCGGGGATGAACCGGATCTCCCGAACAGTCCCGTCCATGGGAGTACCGGATCCCGCGGCACCAGGGATAAAGGAGATCCTTCGTCCCGGGGCCGGGCTCACCGGCCGGCCTCCCCGCCCGCGCACTCGAGCTCGGCGAGGATGGCGACCGGGTCCTCCATCTCGCCGGCGAGGCGCTGGATCTCGAGGAGCCGCTCGAGGCCGATGAAATGCTCGGCCATGACCCTCCCGAGTGGCGAGAGGACGAGGTTCACGCCCTTCCGCCGGACGAGACCCCGGCCCTCGAGCTCGGTGAGGGCCGGCTCCATCTCCCCCACCATCATCCCGGAGATCCGGTCGATGGCCCGCTCATCGCCCCGCGCGACCACCGCATGGGCGGCGAACTCCTCGGTGCTCTCCTCGAGGCCGTACGAGGGGGCCACCTCCTCCATCTCGCCCCGGAGGAGCCGGATGGCCACCTCCTCCTCGGTCATCCCCGATTCCCTCGAGTAGACGCCGCCGGGCTCGGCGAGGATCACCACCTTCCCCCGGTCATGGTAATCCGGCCGGCCCGACCGGCCGCCCATCTGGAGGAACTCCTGGACCGTGAGCCACTCCCGTCCCATGGCGAGGGAGTCAAAGATCACCTGCGAGGCGGGGAAGTCCACCCCCGCGCCGAGGGCGGCGGTGGTGACCACGGCAGCGATCTTCCCCTCGGCGAACCGGTGCTCGACGTCCCGGCGCTCCTGGGCGGTGAGCCCGGCATGGTAGGGGGCCGCCTTCTTCCCGAGAGCCTCGGCGATGACATGGCACCGGGCCCGGGCGTTCGTGAAGATGATGGTCTGCCCGGCAAAGCCCTTCGAGGACCGGTGGGTGAACTCCTCCTCCACGAGCTGCTTTTCGTACCGGATCTTGTCCTTCCGGGCCACGAAGAGGAGGTACCGCTCGAGGGGCACGGGCCGGTCTGCGTAGGTCACGAGCCGGGCGCCGAGCTTCTCCGCGAGGAGGTGGGGGGCGCCCACTGTCGCCGAGAGGTAGAGGAACTGGGCCTGGGGCGCGAGGTACTTGAGCCGGGCGATGAGCCCGTCGAGCCGGTGACCCCGCTCCCGGTCCTCGAGCATCTGGACCTCGTCGATGACCACCGTCCCCACCGAGGGGAGGGGCCTCCCGAGCCTGAGGAGGTGGTCAAGCCCCTCGTACGTCCCGACCACCACCCGGGCATCCGGGTCCTGCCTCCCCCGCACCCGGTTCTCGGGGAGGTTGAGCCGGTTCCGGCCGGTGAAGAGGGAGACCCGGGCGAGCCGCCCGTACCGCTCGGCGAACCGCTCGTGCTTCTGGTTCGCGAGGGCTACGAGGGGGACGAGGAAGAGCATCCGGCCCCTCCCCTCGAGGAGGTTCTTCATCCCGGCCATCTCCCCGATGAAGGTCTTCCCCGAGGCCGTGGCCGAGACCACGAGGAGGTCGGCCCCCTCGAGGAGGCCCGCCCCCACGGCGAGCTGCTGGACCGGCATGAGCCGCTCGATCCCCGAGGCATTCCTGAACTCGGGGGGCAGGGGGAGATCGGCGACGGCCGTGGTCGCGGTGACCGGGTGCGCCTCGATCCGGTCGAAGAGAGTGCGGGAGAGGTCCATCCCCTCCGGCTGGAGGGCGGAGAGGACCCGGTCGAGGTCCCGGAAGGCGGCGAGGAGGTTCTCGATGTACGCGTGGGAGATCTTCGAGAACCTCGTGAAGTACCCGAGTTCCCGGCGGACCTCCTTCTTCGCGCAGTCCATGCAGATGGACTCCTTCCCGAACCGGACCGAGGTGGCCGGGTCGAGGGGCGTGACCCGGTCCTCGAGGAGGCAGGTCCGGCAGAGGGGGAGGAGCTCCCAGGGGATCTGGAGGTCGGCGAGGAAGGCCTCCCACCGCTCGTCCCGTCGCGTGAGCCGGACCTCGGCATGCCTGAGGGATGCGACGAGGTCCTTCGTCGGGATGGTCCGCCCGTGCCGGTTCCCGGGCTTCCGGGCGAGGTAGTCCTTGGGCCGGTACCCCTTCGTGGTCCGGACAAGGTCCACCTGCCCGACCGCGGAAAGGGCGCCCCCCTCGAGGAAGAAGAGCCGGTAGTAGCCCCGCTGGGGATGGACGATGACCCTCATGGGGCGACCGTGTCGTGGATGGTGTACCCGAGGCCGGCAGCCTCGAGCCTCTTTAAGAAATCGGTGAACTCCTCGTCGACGATGGCGATGGTGCAGTCGAGGCCGTGGAAGGCAGCCTCGATGACCCCTTCCCGGGCCCCGAAGAACATGTCCGGGTGCCGGCCGATCTCCTCGAGGGCCACCCAGGCCTCGAGGCCCACGGCGGCCACCACATGTGCCCCCCCCGCGACCTCCCTGAGGAGCTCACGCCGCACGCGCCGGGACCCTCCCCGCTCGATCCGCGGCACCTTGCAGACCTGGATGGTCCCCTCCCGGTGCTCGATGATCCCGTTCAGCCGGGCGACCCCCACGTCCTCGCCCGCCCGGGCGTCCATGGTGACCATCCCCATGGCGCTCCGCCGGCCCGGGGCGGCATAGAGCCACCCCTTCTCCATGTAGACCCCCACCTCGTCCCCCTTCTTCAGGTTTGCGGCGGCAAGGGCGGTCCAGACCGAGACCTGGTGGATGATGTCCTTCCTGATGTGCCGGGCATAGGTCTCGAGGACCTCGGCATGGTTCAACACCCACTCGATGCCCTCCCGGGTCACCTCGTACCTTCCCCTCCCCTGGGCAGACACCATGCCCTCCTCCACGAGCTCCCGGATGTACTCCGAGACCGCCTGGGGGGTGACGCCCAGCTTCCCGGCGATCTCCTGCTGCCGGATGGCAGGCTGGTTCTCGGCTATCTCCACGAGGATCTGGAAGCGGGTGGCCTCGCTCTTGGAACGGAGGATCGTGGTGAGGGGATCATCGCTTCCCATGGTCGGTGAGCACCATGCCCTGGCCCTTCACGTCCAGCCGGGGCATCCTCTTTGCGAGCCCCTTGATGACGAACTGGGAGACGTTGTACTTCCTCGCGATATCATTGATCGAGGTGTTCCCCTGTTTGATCTCCTCCTCGATCTGGTCGACGAGCTCCCTCACCTTCTCATCGTTCGACAGGGCGACGTGGATGAGGTCGCCGAGGTCGGTCATGTTGCACTGGAAGTTCGCCCGGAACCGGCTGTAGATGGTGCGGTACTCCTTCACGGGCTTCTTCCCGGGCGGGGGAGTCCGCCACTTCTCCTCGATGAGGTTCCCCTTCTTGAGGATGGCCAAACATTCCCCGACCGAGTCATTCCCGGCCAGCTTCCCGAGCTCCTCCTCGGTCATCCATGCCCTCGTGAGGTGCTCGTAGATCTCCTTGTACTGGTCGTTGTTGAAGGTGACGAAGAGGGAGACCATCTCGATGGGATCGTTCACGATCCTGATGTGGCCGGTCAAGCAGTAAACCCACTTATATATGGTCCCGGAACTCAATAAAGTTTTCAGAATCTCCCATGCGAGACCGGGGAAGTATCCTGGTGAGGGGCATCGTCCAGGGCGTCGGCTTCCGGCCCTTCGTCTACGCGCGAGCCGTGGCCCTCGGCATCCGGGGCACGGTGAAGAACACGGGGAGCCAGGTGGAGATCGATGCCTGGGGCGACCGGTTCGAGGCCTTCCTCGCCGACGTATCCCGGGGCCCGCCCCTCTCCCGGATCGACTCGGTGGAGGTCCTCCCCCTCGCCGGCCCTCCGCCTGCAGGCTTTCTCATCCTCACCTCCTCCGCGGGGACCCTCTCCGGGATGATTCCCCCGGATGTCGCGACCTGCGGCGAGTGCGTCGGGGATCTCTTCGACGGGAGGAGCCGGTACCACGGGTACTTCGCCACCTCCTGCGTGAACTGCGGCCCCCGGTACAGCATCATCGAATCCCTACCCTACGACCGGGAGCGGACCTCCATGGCGGCCTTCCCCATGTGCCCCGAGTGCGGGAGGGAGTACGCCGACCCCGGGTGCCGGCGGCACCATGCGCAGACCATCGCCTGCCCCTCCTGCGGCCCCCGGCTCAGCCTTATGGACGCCGACGGGAGGGCGATGGGGGTCCCCGACCCCGTCCGGGAGGCGGCAGAGCTCCTGGACGCTGGCTCTATCCTCGCCATCCGTGGGATCGGCGGGTTCCACATCGCCTGCACGGAGGAGCGGGCCGGGGAGCTGAAGGCCCGGCTGGGCCGGGTGGAACAGCCCTTCGCTGTCATGGTGCGGGAGGAATTCCTCGGCCGGATGACCTGTGTGAAGGACGGGGACTGGAAGGTGCTCGGGAGCGAGGTCCACCCCATCGCCGTGCTCGTGAAGCGGGACCCCACCGCCCACGCGGATATCTCGAACCTCCACACCATCGGGTGCATGCTCCCCTATGCCCCCCTCCACCACCTCCTCTTCGCCCGCCTCGCGGCCCCCCTCCTCATCATGACCTCGGCGAACATGCCGGGCTACCCCATGATCACGGAGACCGACACCGCGGTCGCGAAGCTCAGGGGCCAGGTGGACTATTACCTCACCCATGACCGGCAGATACTGAACCGGTGCGACGACTCGGTGGTGCGGGACGGGTTCATCATCCGCCTCTCCCGGGGGATCGCCCCGAAGCGGACCCGAATCGACCTCGGCCCTGCCTGCATCCTCGGGGTCGGCCCGGAGCTGAACAGCAACGTCACCATCTACAAGGGCGGGTTTGCCATCACCTCGCCCCACGTGGGGCATGTCAGGAACCCCCCGACACTCGCGTACCTCGAAGAGACCGCCGAGCGCATCCGGGGATGGCTCGGGGCGAAGTACGACGTCATCGCCCACGACCTCCACCCCTCCTTCCTCTCCACGGGGTATGCCCGTGCCCTCGCGGAGGAGACGGGTGCGGAGCTCGTCCCGGTCCAGCACCACCGGGCCCATGTGGCCGCAACCACCCTCGAGCCCTGCGTGAGCATCACCATTGACGGCGTGGGGTACGGGGACGACGGCCGGGTCTGGGGCGGTGAGGTCTTTGCCGGGCAGGTGCCGCACCTCGACCGGATCGGGCACCTGGAGGAGGTGCCCATGCCGGGCGGGGACCTCGCGACCCGGTTCCCCGAGCGGATGCTCTACGGGATCCTCCCCGACGACCGGGTGCTTTCGCTCCTCATGGACCGGGGCTGGACTGACATCCAGTGCGGGGTCCTTGCCCGGCAGGTGGAGCGGGGGGTGAACGTCGCCTGGACCTCCTCCACCGGCCGGGTCCTCGACGCCGTCTCGGCCCTCCTCGGGATCTGCCGGGAGCGGACCTATGACGGGGAGCCGGCCATGCGCCTCGAGGCCGCGGCGTATGGTGCGCCCGCCCGGGAGTGGCCCCTCGAGTTCGTCGAGAAGCCCGGTGCCGAGGTCCTTTCCACCAGGTCAGTCGTGCAAAGGGCCCTCGGCGAGTACCTGGCCGCGAGGGAGGCGGGAGGGCGGGCCGGGGGGAAGGCGGTGGTGGCCGGGATCGCCGCCTCGGTCCAGGAGAGCCTTGCCCGGGGCCTCGCCCACATCGCCGTCCACGGGGCCCGGGACCGGGGCCTGGAGATCGTCGCTCTCTCCGGGGGGGTTGCCTACAACGCATCCATCCGGGAGACCATCAGGAGGGAAGTGGAGCAGGCGGGGCTCACCCTTCTCATGAACCGGGAGTACCCCCTCGGGGACGGCTGCATCTCGTACGGGCAGTGCGTGTGGGCAGGGGCGGTGAAAAGGGTGCAGGGATAGCCGCCTGCCCTGGCCCCTTTCCTGTCTCCATACTCCTTTGCCTCTCCTTTGCCCGGTGGAGAAACCCTTTTTCCGTCACGAGACCCATTCACCCTATAGGCAAGGGGGTAATGACATGGGAGAGGAGGAGAGGATCTATGCGGCCGGCATCTGGTCAGTCCGGCCGGGGAACGAGCAGGCCTTCATCGAGGCATGGAAGGAATTCTCGGCCTGGACCGCCCTGCACCAGAGGGGATCGGGATACGGGAACCTCCTCCAGGACATCGAGAACCCTTCACGGTTCATCTCCTTCGGCCAATGGGATGACCTGGAGGGTGTCCAGGCCTGGCGGCAGCAGCCCGTGTTCAGGAAGGCCATCGCCCGGTTCCTGGACCTCTGCGACCAGATCACCCCGGGGACCTTCCGGCTCGTGGCAGGAGAAGGGGGAGGGGAGAAGGTCTGGATCCCGGCCCACGGGGATCGCGGGACCTGATGCGGCATGGAAGGGCCGGGCGTCAGGACCATCGCCGACAGGCTCGCGCCACTCGCAGGGAAGCGGGTCACGGCCGTTGAAGGGAGGAGCCGGTTCCCCCTCGGGAAGATCGCAGGGAAGCCCGTGGAACGCATCTATCCCGTCGGGAAGCTCCTCTTCCTCCGGTTCCCGGAATGTACCCTCAGGGTGCATTTCCTCATGTGGGGGAGGTACCGGCTGAACGGGGAGATCCCCGGAAAGGTCCCGAAGCTCACCATCACTTTCGACGATGGTTCAAACCTCCGGTTCTATGCCTCCGCCATCGCACTCCTCTCGTCAGATGAAGCGGATCGCCTCTATGACCCTTCCTTGGATCCCATGGACATCGCATGGGATGTGAAGAGAGCAATCAGGCTCGTGAAGGGGAAGGGTATGGAATGGATCTGCGACAGCCTCATGGACCAGTCCATCCTCTCCGGGGTCGGGAACGTCCTCAAGAACGAGGCTCTCTTCGCCGCCCGGGTCCACCCGGCGAGCCCCTCCGGGTGCATCCCGGATGGTATCCTCAGGGATCTCCTTATGGCGGTCCGGGATTTCTCCTACACCTGGTACTGGTGCGACAGGGAGGGGAAACGGATCAATCCGTTCCTGAAGATATACCGGAAGAAGACCTGCCCGGAGTGCGGCGGGAAGGTGGAATCCGGAAGGATCGGATCCCTGGAAAGGATCTCGTACTGGTGTCCGGCCTGCCAGGTGAAATTCCCCTGCCGGGGATCGCCGAGGGCAACATGAGCGAAGGGAATTTAACCTGAATTTTCGACGAGGGCCGTGAATCCGACCGGGTCTTCCCAGCCGATCCGGAGGCTTGCATTGGTAAGGATTATCCGGTCGGTTGATGACCAGACGGTCAGGGTGATGTTCACGGGGCGCCGGTAATTCTCGCCGTGTTCCGAGAAGTACGACCAGTAAACCGGTTTATCTGTTCCCGTGTATCTCGGCCCGAGCTCGGTGACCTTGAAATCGGGCGGTCCCCAGTGGTAGAAGCTGCCATAGGGTGTCTCCCAGGTGAACCGGGCATCCGGAGGGATGACTCCGGAGGTGTTCACCGGTGTAAGCCGGATGCCGATGGTGGAGGACATGGCGGGATTGTACCGGAAGGGGGTGGCGTTGATTGAGAGGGAGAGAGGCTGAACCTGCATCGGAACAGGGGCCGGAGTGGTTGCCGGTGGGGAACCGACCAAGCCCGGAGTGAGGCAGCCGCAGGACAGGCCTGCGAGGATCATGAAGGTAATCAGGAGCAGAATCCGGTTATTCATTTCGTCCCATGAAGTGTCGATGAAGCAGGCAGAAAAAGGTGCCGGTAACGATTCAGTTCCTGGCAGTTCACTCTATGGACGCTCCTGGGGGAGGGCGGTTTCGGAGAAAATGACCTGGAGCGACGAAGTCGCGAGTCCGCCTCTGGCTCCGCCGCACCCTGATGGGTGCTCCATCCTCGGGGACAGGCATCCCCTCGGACGCCCCCGCAGCCGTGGCGTTTCCGAGCGATGATACGCCCGTTGGGGAGGCTTGAGGATCGGCTTCCTGTAAACCTCTGATCACGGGGGAAACTCTGGACCACGGAGCCCAGGGCAGTCCGGGGGATGACCGCGCCGGGAGGAGGGAGGGTTCATCAGAACCCGACCTGGAGCGACCCGCCATCAGGCGGGGTGCGACCCCGTAGCCCCCTTAGAAAACGACTTACATGCCGGGCAGGATTCATCGAGATGCTCTGGTAGCGATTCGCTTCGCTGGTTATGAAAATCCGAGTGAAAAAAAGGAATTTAAATAAATGGAGGGGAGGTGATCTTACCCGAACAGGGCGCCGAGCCCGGCCATCGCCGATTCTTCTTCCTGCTTCTTGTCCTCCTTCTTCTCCTCGTGGACCGGGGCGGCGGCGGCCGCGGGCGCGGCGGCTGCGGCGGCCGGTGCGGCTGCTACCGGTGCGACGGCGGCCTTCGCGATGGCATCGTTGATGTTGACGCCGTCAAGGGCGGCAACGAGGGCCTTCACCCGGGCGTCGTCCACCGCGACACCGGCTGCGGAAAGTACGCTCTTCACGCTTGATTCGTCAATCTTCTTTCCTGCGTGGTGCAGGAGCAGTGCAGCATAGATGTACTCCATGTCAGTTCACCTTCTTCGTTTTTTGTTTCTCGTCTGGATTTCCTATTTTCCGCCTGCGATACCTTTCAGGGTCTTTGCCTCGCGGGAGGCCCGCGCGATGATGGCCGGAATCACGTCCTTCTCGTAGACGCCGGCCTCGACGCCGAGGTTCTTGGCCTCGGAGAAGGCCTTGCCGATGATGGCAGCCACCGTGAGCTTTGTCGGGAACGCCGCGTTCACCGAGAGGTTGAAGGCCTGGAGCGCGGCGAGGGCGATGTCCCGCCGGTAGGCCTCCTCGTCGATGGCGAGCGTGTCGGGCCGGTAGATGGCCTTCTCGTAGAAGGCCGCCTGGAGCCGGAGGCCAACGTCCATGGGCTTGATGTCGAGCTTCAGGAGGGCATCCGCCACCTTCTTCGGTATGGCGGCCCCCTTCTTCACGACCACCTTCGTGTCCCTGATCTTCACCTTGCCTGCCTCGATGACCGCCGGGATCCCCGCCTGCTGGAGCTCCCCGACGATGGGGCCCGGCTTGAAGCTCGTGGGCCCCTTGGGGACGACGATGTCCTCGGGGGCGATCTCCCCCGGCTTCGCGGCCATCTTCGTCTTCGTCCTCTCCAGGGTGCGGTAGAGGGAGAAGGGATTCTCGTTCGTGAAGATGAGGGCGCTCTGCCCGGCGATGAACTCCTCGAGGCTCGCGTAGTCCCCGCCGAGTTCGGCGAAGGCATGCTCGATGAGGGTATTCCTCGTCATCCGGAGGACGGCCTTACCGTGGAGGTCCTTCCGGATCCCCTGGAGCTGGGCCGCCGGGATCCCGTGTATGTCCACGAGGGAGATCACGGCGTACTCCTTCGCCCATTTCTTGATCATCTCCACCTCGTCCCGCTTCCATCGGGGGAGGTGGTGGGTGTAGAGCGCCATCTCACACCATCCTGACCGCGGGGCCCATGGTGGTCTTCACGTAGACCGACCGTATATTCAGGTGCCCCTGCTCGAGGCGGGACTCGATCCTCTTCATGACCGCGTCGATGTTCTCGGCGATGAGGTTCGGGTCCATCTCGGTGGAGCCCACGCGGGCATGGAAGGTGGTCCGGTCCTTGGTCCGGATCTTCACCGACGAACGGAGCCGATCCACCATGGGCTTGATGTCCGTTCCCGGCGGGACCGGGGTGGGCATCCTCCCCCGGGGCCCGAGCCTCGGTCCGAGGAACCGGCCCACCTGGGACATGACGGTGGTCTCCGCGATGAAGAACCGGTATTCGGCCGCGATCTTCCGCGCCTCCCGGGGTGCGCCCCCGAGGCGCTCGATCTCCTCTGCGGAGAGGATCAGGTCCACCTTCGCGTCCTTCGCCTTGTTCGTGATGTCGCCCTTGCCGAGCACCGCGATCTTCACCCCCCCCAGCTGGTGGGGGAGGAGGATGGTCTCGTCGATCCGGTTCTTGGGCTGGGACAGGTCAACGTTTTTTAAGTTGACCGTGATGTCCACGCTCTCCCTGAACTTCCGCTTCGGGGCCTGCTCGATGGCCGTCTTTACCGTGGCTGCGATCTTTTCCTTCTCAACCATCTGATACCTCCATAGTTCTCGACCTCCTGGATCTCCTATGGTCAGTCTCCTTCAGGTGAGGCGCGCATCGAACTCGCCCGCATCGATGGCTGCAAGGATGTCCTTCGGCCTCCTGCCCTCCACGGTGACTCCCATGGAGACACAGGTGCCGACGACCTCCCTGACACGGCTCTTCGTCGTATACGAGAGCATGTCGCCAGACTTCATGCGGGCGATCCGGATGGCCGCCTCGAGCGGCAGGTTCCCCACCAGCGCCGTCCCGGGTGTGGCCGAGCCCTTCTCGACCCCCGCCTCCTTCTTGATGAGGGCGGTGGTCGGGGGGGTCCCCACGGACACCGTGAACTGCTTCTTGTCGTCGACCTCGATCTTCACCGGCACCTGCATCCCGTTATAGTCCGCAGTCTTCCGGTTGATCTCGTCAACGACCGCCTTCACGTTGATCCCGAGGGGTCCAAGGGCCGGCCCCAGGGGCTGGCCGGGTGTTGCCCTGCCGCCGGGTACCAGTACCTCGACGATCTCTCCCATAGCGTTTCCAACCAAGGCAGCGTGACCCTGAAAGGGGCACCGCTTGGGTTATATAAAGTCGCGCCGGGGGGTTAAAAAAGGTTCGATGAGTGGAGGAACGGAGGGTTACTGATCCTCTCACCCTCGCAAAACCCTGATGGGTTTCGCTCGAGTCTCGGACCTACTGGTCCTCGACTTTGGCGGTAGCCCTCGCGGGGCCCCGCCGGTCGGAGACCTTATTGGTCTTCGACCTTTTCCACCACCCGGACGTGGTCGCCGCGCACGGTGATGGGGATGGGGACCACCGACT
>DATKMC010000010.1:0-7143 GCA_035542115.1 Methanomicrobiales archaeon
ACGATGTCCATGAGGATGATGTCGGGCGAAAGCCTCCTCGCCTTCTCGACGGCCTCCTCCCCGGAGGCGGCCATGCCGGCCACCTCGTACCCGAGGGTGGTGAGCCGTTCCTCGAGCTGCATCGTGATGATCGCTTCGTCATCCACTACCAGAACCTTTGACATCTCCTCACGTCCTTTCCCTTGGAATTTCCACGATCACTTCGGTCCCCCGGGTCCTGCCGAACCCGAGCGTCCCCTTCAGCTGCTGGGTGACCAGTGTTTTCACCAGCTTGAGCCCGAGGGTGTCCGACCGTTCGAGGTCGAAGCCCGGCGGCATGCCAACGCCGTCGTCCCGCACAACAAGTTGGATCCGGCTCCCCTTCTTCTTTACGGAAACCTCCACGGTCCCCTCTCTCCGGCCGGTGAAGGCATGCTTGAAGGCGTTGGAGAGGAGCTCGTTCACCACGAGGGCCACGGGGACTGCCTGGTCGATGGGGAGGGTCACGTCGGAATGCTCGACCGTGGTCCCGACCCGTCGGGCCGTTTCGGAATAGATCTCCGAGAGCGCCTTTATCTGGTCCCGGATCTGGTCGTCCAGGTCCACCCGGTCGATCTGCCCGTTCTCGTAAACCTTCGTGTGGATCCGGGCCATGGTCTGTATCTTCAGCATCACGTCGGCAAGCACGTCCCGGGTGAAGGGGTCCTCTGCCCTTGACCGGGTCATCTCGAGGAGCCCCGTGATGAGCTGGAGGTTGTTCTTCACCCGGTGGTGTATCTCACGGAGGAGCACCTCCTTCTCCTGGAGCGCTGCCACCACCTCCTCCCTCGCCTGTTTTTCTTGGGTGATGTCGATGAGGGCGAGCTGGATCTCCCCCTTGCCGCCACTCGCCTTCGACGGGCTCCCTTCGAGCCGGAGGTACCGGGCCGGCTCGTCATCCATCCGCACCGCGACCTCGATGGTCTGCTTCTCCCCCGACCAGAGGATCTCCCTCGTGAAGGTATCGAAGCCGGCGATGCTTTTCCGGGCGAGGAATGCCTGGAACTTCCTCCCGTTCACGTGGCTCCGGGGCATCCCGAGGAGGAGGGAGGCGGTGATGTTCAGCTCGAGGATCTTCCCCCCGGGCTCAACCGTGAGGTACCCGACGGGGGCGAAGTCGTAGAGGGAGACATATTTCTCCTGTGCCGCCTCCGCGCTCTGCCGGGCGGCCGCGAGCTCCTCGTTCTGCATCTCGAGCTCGACCTGGTGCACCTGGAGCTCGTGGATCATCCGCCGGGTTGCAAGGTTGGAAACCGCCCGGGGTTTCTCCTGCCCCCGGCCCTTCAGGCTCTCCTCTGCCTTCTTCCGGAGCTCCAGATCCCCGCCCGCCTTCCCCCCGCGGGCCCGGGCGGGGGCTTTCCCCGCTGGATCCTGTCCCCTGCCCTTCATCGCTTCCTCCGCCCTGACCGGTCGGTGACGTCCTCGATAACGAGGAGGATGAGCTTACCCGTCGGGACGTCAGCGGCGATCATCCGGGCGTTCACGAGGAGAACCTTCCTCCCGATCCCCGGGAAGTCCGCGGTGAGGGTCAGGTCGTCGATCCGGTTGTCGTTCGGGAGGACGTTCTCGAGCCCGTCCCTGAGCTCGGGGATGTCCCAGACCCCGTTCCCGGGGGTGAAGAAGGGCTGCCCCTTCACCTCGTCTTCCCGGAAGCGGTAGGTCGAGAAGAAAGCCTCGTTCGCCTGGACGGCGCGCATATCCCCGTCGAGGATGACCACGGGCTGGCGCAGCGCCCTGACGATGTTCTCGGCGAGGACACGGGCGGCCTGAAGCTCCTTCCGGAGCGTGTGGAGGGAGGTCACGTCGGTGAAGGTGATGACCACCCCGTCGATGACGTTGTCCGCCGTGCGGTACGGGAGGATCCGCATCAGGAAGGTGCTTCCGTCCCTGCCCTCCACCTCCTTCTCCCGGAAGACGAGGGTGTCCATCACCGACGAGATGTCGTCCATGAGGGCGTCGTACTTCAGGTTCGTGACGATATCGGAGAGCGGGCGGCCGATGTCCGCCGGGATCAGGTTGATGACCTGGGTCACCCTGCTCGTGAAGCGCTTCACCTTCAGGCCGCCGTCCACGAAGAGGGTCGCGATCTCGGTGCTGTTCAGGAGGTTCTTTAAATCGTTGTTCGCCTCGGAGAGCTCGGCGTTCTTGATCTGGAGCTCGGTGTTCACGGTGACGAGCTCCTCGTTCAGGGACTGGAGCTCCTCCTTCGAGGTCATGAGCTCCTCGTTCGTGGACTGGAGCTCCTCGTTCGTGGACTGGAGCTCCTCGTTCGCCGACTTGAGCTCCTCCTGGGAGGTCTCCATCTCCTCGATGATGGTCTGGAGGCGCTGCCGGGTCCGGTCGAGCTCCTCCTCGAGCTCGCTCCGGCCCCCGGCCCCTCCCGGCCCGGCGGGCTTTTCCTTCCTCCTCCTTCCCTTCTTCTCCACCGAGACGTCCTCGAAGGTGACGAGGACCAGGTCCCTGAAGATCTCGGGTTCCCGGAGGGGCCGCACCCCCAGGTTCAGGATCTGCCGGTCGCCGTTCGTCGCGACCGAGATCCCCCGGAGGACCACCGGCTCCTTCGAGGAGACCGCCTTCCTCACCGCGGTGGCGAGCTCGTACCGCAGGCCCTCCCGGGCCATGGCAAAGATGTTGTGGGTCACCTTGCCCGAGGCAGGCTCCAGGTACTTCCCCGTGCGCCCGTGGATGTAGATGATGTCCCCGGCCTCGTTGACAAGGACGGATGGCGGGGTGAAATTCTCGACGAGCAGGGCCTGGAAGGCCTCGGGGAGCCGTTCGTCGGCGGCCTTCAGGGTGCCCCCGGCCCGGTCCAGGGCCGGGAGGATAATGTGGGGGATCTCGGGGGCCGCTCTCGATGCGTACACCGAGGCCCTCCGCTGGAAGACCCGGGCCTGGGTGTCCAGGGGGGCGAAGAGGTCGGTGAAGCCCCCGATGGTCTCCGAGGTGCCGAGGAAGAGGAGGCCCCCGGGGGAGAGGGAGTAGTGGAAGAGGGGGATGAGCTTTTTCTGGAGCTCGGAGGTGAAGTAGATGAGGAGGTTCCGGCAGACGAGGAGGTCGAGCTTGGTAAAGGGCGGGTCCATGAAAAGGTTCTGCGTGGCGAAGACCACCATGTCCCGGATCTCCTTTTTCACCCGGTACCGGTTGTCCTCCTTCGTGAAGAACCGCTGGAGCCGCTCCCGGGAGAGGTCGGAGGCGATGTTCACGGGATAGGTCCCCTGCCGGGCGATCTCGATGGTGTCCTTGTCGATATCGGTCGCAAAGACCTGGACCTTGATGGTCCCCTTTGACTTCACCTCGTCGAGGCACTCGGCGAGGATCATGGCGAGGGAGTAGGCCTCCTCGCCGGTGGAGCAGCCTGCGTCCCAGACACGGATGACCGACCCCGGCGGCCGGTTCGCGATGAGCACCTCCCGGATCTCCTTTTTCAGGGCATCGAAGGCCCGCGAGTCCCGGAAGAACCCGGTGACGCCGATGAGGAGCTCCTTGAAGAGGAGGTCGATCTCCTGGGAGTTCTCCTGGAGGTAGCGCACGTAGTCCTGCATCCGGCCGATCTGGTGGACGTTCATCCTCCGCTCGATGCGCCGGTAGAGCATGTTCCGCTTGTACATCGAGAAGTCATGGCCGGTCTTTGCCCTGAGGAGGACGAAGACCTTCTGGAGGGCCGAGGTGGCCCGCTCCGTGGTCTCGGGAGTTACCCCCCCCCTCGCCCGCTTCGCGTGCCGGAAGTACCCGATGACCTTCGCCGGGAGCCCCTCCGCGGGCGCGACGATGTCCACGAGGCCTGTCGCGATCGCGCTCCTGGGCATGCCGTCGTACCGGGCCGAGGCCGGGTCCTGGACCATGGTGAGGCCGAGCTTCTCCTTGATGGCCATGAGCCCGAGGGTCCCGTCAGTCCCCATCCCCGAGAGGATGACCCCGGCCGCGAGGGACTCGCTGTCGTCGGCGAGGCTCCGGAAGAAGAAGTCGATGGGCATCCGCTGGCCCCGGGGGAGGACCGGCTCCATGAGCTGGAGCCGGCCATGGAGGATGGAGAGGTTTCGGTTCGGGGGGATGATGTAGACATGGTCGGGCTCGACCCTCATCCCGTCCTTCGCCTGGAGGACGGGCATCCGGGTGACCCGCTGGACGAGCTCGGGCATCACGCCCTTGTAGTTGGGGTCAAGGTGGACGATGATGACAAAGGCCATCCCGGTGTCGGACGGCATCCGGGAGAAGAACTGTTCGAAGGCCTCGAGCCCGCCGGCCGAACCCCCCATGCCCACGATGGGAAACGCCTTCCGCTTCGCCGCCTCCGTTTTCCCCCCGGCGGTGCCTTTACCCTTCGGGTGCTTCGGCTCCTTCGCCGGCTTCCCGTCCACCTTCACCGGCCGTGCCGTCTCCTCCGGTCTTTTTGCCTTTCCCTTCCCCGTGGCTGCCATCAGCACCGGACCTCCTTCACCGTCCGCTTCATTCTCCCATCTGCCCGGCCGTCCATATACCTATCCTCCCTTCCCGGTTCCCTCCGGCCGTCTGTCCCCCGTTATCAGCCCCGAAACCGGGTGACGCCTCCCCGCGGAGCGGGATCTCAATGACCACCTCGGTCCCCATCGGGAGCCGTTTCATCCCGAGCTTCCCCTTGAGCTGATTTTCGACGAGGGTCCTCACGAGCTTCAGCCCGAGGGTGTTCGCCTTTGCGATGTCAAATGCCTTCGGGAGCCCGGTGCCGTTGTCGGAGATGGTGAACCGGACTTTCCCGTCCTCCTCACGTGCCGAGTACTTCACCGTCCCCGTCTTCCTTCCCCTGAAGGCATGCTTGTAGGCATTGGAGAAGACCTCGTTCAGGGCGAGGGCGCAGGGGATGGCCTGGTCGAGGGGGAGGTAGAGCTCCCGGGAGTCCAGCTCGATGGTGATCTCCCGCCCGGCGCCCGAGTGGATGTTCGTGAGAGCCCGGACCTGGTCCCGGACCTGCCCGTCCATGTTGATCCGGTCGAACTGCCTGCTCTCGTAGAGCCGGGTGTGGATCTGGGCCATGGTCTGGATCTTCATCATGATGTCCGTGAGGACGCCGCCCGTCTTTTTGTCCTTTGTCCGCATCCGGGTCATGTCGAGCAGGGAGGTCGTGAGCTGGAGGTTGTTCTTGACCCGGTGGTGGATCTCCCTGAGGAGCACCTCCTTCTCCGCGAGTGACTCGATGAGCTGGAGCTCGGCCCGCTTCCGCTCGGTGATGTCCCGGAAGCTGAACACCCGTCCGACGATGGCGTTCCCGATCTTCTGGGGCTTCGAGTACCGCTCGATGATCCTCCCGTCCAGGAGCTCGAGCAGGTCGTAGCTCTCCCGGGCCGGGTGGTCCGAGATCTCGGCGAACCTCGCGGTGAAGGCGTCCGGGTCCCGCATCTGGACCGAGAGGTGATCGAGGGAGGCCCGGGTATCGAGCGTGGTGAGGACCGGGTCGGGGACGTTCCACATGGTCGTGAAGTTCTGGTTGTAGCTCGTGATCTTCCCGGACCGGTCGATGACGAGCATCGCGTCCGCCGTGGACTCGAGGGCGGCGTTCAGCATCGAGAGGGTCTTTCTCACCGCCTCCTCGGCGTTCTTCCGGTGGGCGATCTCGGCGGAGAGCTCCACGTTCACCCCCGCGAGCTCGGCGGCCTTTTCGGCCACCTCGAGCTCCATCTGCTTCCGCTCGGTGATGTCCTGCCCCTGGGCGATGGCCGAGGACACCGTCACCCCGTCGGCCTCGTACAGGGTCGCCGTGTTCCAGAGCACCGTCCTTACGTCCCCGTTTTTCGTGAGGATCGGGATCTCCACCGTCTCCAGCCGCTCGCCGGCCATTGCCCTTTGGATGTGTTCCATGGAGCCGGCGGCCTCTTCTGCGGGGAACAGGATCATGAGGCTCTTTCCCACCACCTCGCCGGCCGATCTCCCGGTCAGCCGCTCGAAGGCCTGGTTGAACCGGGTGATCCGGAGATCCGGGTCCCAGACGATGATGGGGGCATTTGCATAGGCGATCAGGTTCTCGAGGTAATGGCTCGTGGCATGGAGCGCCTCCTCGAACTGCTTCCGCTCGGTGATGTCCTGCCCCTGGGCGATGGCCGAGGACACCGTTACCCCGTCCGCCTCGTACAGGGTCGCGGAGTTCCAGAGGACGGTCCTGATGGTCCCGTCCCGGTGAAGGATCGGGATCTCCACCGCCTCCCACCGTTCGCCGGCCATCGTCCGCCGGATGTGTTCCATCGAGCCGGCGATGGTTTCCGGGGGGAACAGGATCTCGAGGGTCTTCCCCACCACCTCCTGCGCCGTTCTCCCCGTCAGGCGCTCGAAGGCATGGTTGAACCGGGTGATGCGGTACTCCGGGTCCCACACGATGATGGGCGCGTTCGCGTAGTTGATCAGGTTCTCCAGGTGCTCGCTCGTCTCCCGCAGGGCCTTATCCGCCAGTTTGCGCTCGGTGATATCGCGGGCGTAGATCCTGGTGGTCCGCGTCGCCGGGTTCAGGGTGAGGGTTTCGAGGAATACCCGGTCCCCCACCACCACCTCTTCCTCGATATCCCCCTCGAGAAGCCGGGGAAACAGGAGAGAGAAGTCACCCGGCAGGAGCAGGGCCGGGTCATCCCCGATGCCCCGTTTCCCGAGGATACTCCGGGCCGCGGGGTTCGAGTAGATCACCTCCCCGGCGGTGTTCACCTCGATGACCGGGTTCGGGTTCAGCTCGGGGAAGGAGGCCAGGTGAGCGATCCGTTCCTCGGCCTTCTTCCGGTCCGTGATGTCCTGCATGATGGCCTGGGCCGCGATGACCCCCTGGTACCTTACCGGCGAGGTGACGACCTCGATGGGGACCGGGGTCCCGTCGAGACGGAGGATCGTCCCCTCCCTGACAGGGAGCCGCTGCCCCGCATCGATGCCGGTGACCCGGGCCTCTGCGACCCCGATTTCCTCGGCGGGGAGGAGCTTCATGATATCGCGGCTCTTCAGGCTCTCCAGGGACGGGGAGCCATACAGGTCGACCGCAACCTGGTTCGCGTAGAGGACCCTGCCATGGTGGTGCACGAGGATCGCCATGGGGGCGGCATCGACGAGGGCCCGGTACCGCTCCTCGCTCTCCCGGAGGGCCTCCTCGGCCTTCTTCCTCTCGGTGATGTCCTGCAC
>DATKMC010000011.1:0-2096 GCA_035542115.1 Methanomicrobiales archaeon
CGGCTGCATCCGCACGGAGGTCCATTATCATAGAATGGATTTCCCTCCTGATGAAGGATGCATGTTGCATCCGGAGCCCGGGGCTTGAACTTGAAGCCAACAGGCATTTTTTGTTAGAAATACATAACATTTATCTTCTCGAATGTTAGAATTAGATAACATATGCAGTTCAGTTCGTGGCAAAGTTATCTCTACCGGGTGATCGCCGGATCAATCCTGATCATCTGGGGCATCGCCGAGTTCCTCCTGAATCCCTTCGGTGAGAGTATTCTTCCGACAATCCTCCTCGCTGCCGGGCTGGCCTTCCTCATCACCGGGGTGAGCCGGCGGAGGAAGTACGGGGAAGGCGCAGAGCAGGATGAGCGATCGAGGAGAATAGGGGCCTGGGGGATGAGCTACTCCTGGGTCCTCACTCTCTCCTTCATGTGGGTCCTCTTCCTGCTGGACCATTTCAGCCTGGTGATCCTTTCGGTCGGGATCGCCCTCGGGGCGTCCCTCATTGTGATGACACTCTCGACGGTTGCCTTCCAGATGTACCTGCATCGGAAGGGGGATGTGGAGTAGCCATCATCAGCGGAGAAGGGATTCATGCAGACGAGGATTAAGGAGTACCGGACCGCTCTCGGGCTCACCCAGGAGGAGCTCGCTGCCCGGGTGCAGGTCCGCAGGGAGACCATCGTCTTCCTGGAGAAGGGGAAGTACAATCCCTCCCTCCGGCTCGCCCATGCGGTGGCAGAGGCCCTCGGGACCACGGTGGACGGGCTCTTCTCCTTCGAGGACGAGGTAGGCGGAGCCGGCAGGTAACGGGTCCTCACCGGGCCCCTGCCGGGTACGGGCGAACCGGGGCCATGGACACTTTTTTCAATCCCTCTCTCCCATTCTGGATAAAGGGGAGCTGGAATGGAACCGGATATGCGGGAGTTCCTGGACCGGGGGCTCATCAGCCCGGGCCGGATGCGGGCGGTGGAGGGGAATGCCATCACCCTCGGCGTAAGCTCGCTCCAGATGATGGAGAGCGCGGGGAGGGAGCTTGCGGCGATGGCCCTCGAGTCCAACCCATCCCGGGCCCTCGTTCTCTGCGGGAGGGGGAAGAACGGCGGCGACGGGATGGTCGCGGCGCGCTACCTCCAGCACCTTGAGACCGACGTCATCTATGCGGCGGATGGCCCCCTTGCCCCCGAGACCGAGCTACAGATCCGGGCCCTCGCGGGATCGGTGGCTACTCTCAATCCGGTGCGGTGCGCCTCGGACGTCGACGTCCTCTCACCCCTTTTTTCGGGCGCGGACATCATCATCGACGCCCTCCTCGGGACCGGCGCCTCGGGCATCCTCCGGGAACCGATCTCCCGCTGCGTCGAGCTGGCAACCGCCGCAAAGGCCCCCGTCATTGCCGCCGACGTCCCCACACCGGGAATGCGGGCGACCCGGATCCTCTCGTTCCACCGCGCGAAGGTAGAGGGGGCCGAGGTGTCGGACATCGGTATCCCCCTCGCCGCAGAGGTCTTCATGGGCCCGGGCGACCTCACTATCGTCCCGAGGCGAGGTGCGAAGGCACACAAGGGCCAGAACGGCGAAGTCCTGGTTGTCGGCGGGGGGCCATACCAGGGCGCACCTTACCTTGCAGGGCTCGGGGCTCTCCGGGCCGGCGCTGACATCGTGCGAATCGCCTCGCCGGTCTTCGAACCGGTGCCAGATCTCATCTACGAGCGCCTGGAGGGGGACCGGA
The DNA here is from genome assembly GCA_035542115.1 of Methanomicrobiales archaeon. GTDB lineage: Archaea > Halobacteriota > Methanomicrobia > Methanomicrobiales > JACTUA01 > JACTUA01. Next base: position 1,727 of record DATKMC010000011.1, read on the forward strand.
TCACCACAGGGCACCTGGAGCGTATCCTCGGGCTCGTGGAAAGGGCCGATTCGGTTGTGGTCGGAAACGGCCTCGGAGAGGAAAGCCACGAGGTCGTCCTCGCGATTGCGGGAGCCGCGAAGAAGGTGGCGTTCGACGCCGATGCCCTCCGGCTCCCGCTCCCAAGGGCGAAGGAGGCCATTTACACACCCCATGGCGGGGAGTTCCAGCGGATGACCGGGAAGCTCCCCCCCGAGGGGCTTGCAGCCCGCGGGCGGGCAGTCCGGGATGCGGCGAAGGCCGGGGTTATATTACTCAAGGGCCCGATAGACGTGATCTCAGACGGGGACCGGGTGCGGTTCAATCCCACCGGCTCCCCGTCCATGGCGGT
>DATKMC010000012.1:0-11376 GCA_035542115.1 Methanomicrobiales archaeon
CGCGAGATATCTGCGGGTATGGAACCAACGATACCCAGGTACTTTGAGGATGATGCCGATCTCGGCGTGCTGAAGGGGAAGAAGATCGCGGTCATCGGGTATGGTTCCCAGGGCCGCGGGCAGTCCCTGAACCTCCGGGACAGCGGTCTTTCCGTGATCATCGGCCTCAGGCCCGGGAAGAGCTGGGACAGGGCAAAGGCGGAGGGCTTCGAGGTCCTCCCGGTGAAGGACGCAGTGAAGAAGGCGGACGTTGTCCAGATCCTCGTCCCCGACGAGCTCCAGGCGGGGGTGTACCGGGCCGAGATCGGCCCGAACATGAAGCCGAAGACCTGCCTCATGTTCTCCCATGGGTTCAACATCCACTTCGGCCAGATCGTGCCCCCGGCCAACGTGGATGTCATCATGGTGGCCCCGAAGGGGCCCGGCGCCATGGTCAGGCGCCAGTACGAGGAGGGAAAGGGGGTCCCGGCCCTCATCGCCATCCAGCAGGACACCTCGGGGATGGCGAAGGACATCGCCCTCGCGTACGCGAAGGGCATCGGCGCGACCCGGGCCGTGGTCCTCGAGACGACCTTCCGGGAGGAGACCGAGACCGACCTCTTCGGCGAGCAGGCGGTCCTCTGCGGCGGCTGCACCTCTCTCATCAAGGCCGGCTTCGAGACCCTCGTGGACGCGGGGTACGCCCCCGAGATGGCGTACCTGGAAATCCTCCACGAGCTGAAGCTCATCGTGGACCTCATCCACGAGGGCGGCCTCACGAAGATGCGGGCCGCGATCTCGAACACCGCCCAGTACGGCGACCTCACCCGGGGCCCCCGTGTCATCGGGCCCGAGGTGTACGACGTCATGCAGGAGCTTCTCGAGGAGATCCAGACCGGCGAGTTCGCGAAGGAGTGGATCCTCGAGAACCAGGTGAACCGGCCGGTCTTCAACGCCCTCACGAAAGCCGACGAGGACCACCTCATCGAGGAAGTGGGGAAGGACCTCCGCAGCCTCATGCCGCAGTTCAGGAAATAATTTCCCCCGGGAAATTATTCCCTTCTCCCTCGGGGGATCGATATCCCCCTCCATGTTCAGGAAGTGCCCTTCTTTCACCTTCGGAGACTTATATCTCCTTCGGGTAAAATATAATTTTTTCACCCCCGGGGAATTGAAATCCCGGGAAGTGATCTCACCCCATCTTTTTTCTCCCTGCACTCCCATCCTTTTCCCCATGTCCGTCTGCATCGTCTACCATTCCGAGACCGGGAACACGAAAAAGGTGGCCGAGGCCGTCGCGCGGGCGACCGGCGCGGTGCTTATCCAGGTCAGGGACACCGCCGGGTACAACAGGATCACCCTGTATCTCGTGGGCGCGAGAAAGGCCATGGCCGGAGAGAAGGCAGCCATCGAGCCGTCGAAGATCGACGTCTCTGCCCATGATCTCATCATCGTGGGCTCACCGGTCTGGGCCTGGAGGCCGACGCCCGGCGCGAATGCCGCCATCGCAGCCCTCACCGGCTGCGAGGGGAAGAAGGGCATGGTTTTTGCCACCTGCGGGGGGAAGGCCGGCGAGACTCTCCGGATCCTGAAGGATGCCCTCGAGCAGCGGAAGGTAAAGGTGGAGGGCTCCTTCCAGTTCTCGAGAAAAGAACTCGGGGATGCGAGGAAGCTCGGCGAGTTCATCGACGCGGTAAAGAAGGCGTCGGGGAAAATCTGAGGGGATTTCAATCCCCGAAGGAGAAGGAAATGTTTTCCTGAATCTGAGAGGATACCAATCCCAAGGGAGAGGGAAAATTTTCCTTTCCCGCGCCCCTGAGACCGGTGAAGGGAGATCAGATCCGCATGAGCCGGGTGAGGGACGAGAGGGCCCCCTCCAGCTCCTCCACCCCAAGGGTGAGGGCCTTCGCCCCGGCCCGGATTCGCAGCCCCTCTCCCCCGGCTTCCCCGACGATCCGGCAGGGAAGCCCCTTGAGGACCGCCTCATCCTTCAAGGCGAGGAGGAACCGGCCCGAGGACTCCGAGAAGAGCTCACAGAGGGCATCCCCCCCGAGATACACCTTCGCCGAGGGGGCAAGGGCCGCGAGGGCGGCGAGGAGCCCGCCCTGGGAGAGGTCGGTGGCCGCCTCGCACCCGCCGCCGGCCACGAGCTCCCGGATCGTCGATACGAGGCCGGGATCGCCGACGGCGGGGGGCTCGCCGCCGCATCCCGTCACCGCGTCCAGGACAGAGCCGCCGTATTCGGGCTTTGTTTCCCCGACGAGGGCAAGGAGCGATCCCTCCGGGGCCGTCGTCCACCGCCTCACCTCCCCCTTCCCCAGGACCCCGATGGAGGGCGTGGGGAGGATCTTCGTCCCGAACTCGTCGCTCTCGTTGTAGAGGGAGACGTTTCCCCCGACAACCGGGGTCCGCATCCGCCGGGCCATGTCCCCGAGGCCGAGGATGCACTGCTCTATCTGCCAGTAGATCTCGGGATGGACCGGGCTCGCAAAGTTCAGGCAGTTCACGATGCAGAGGGGTTCTGCGCCGAGGACGGCGAGGTTCGCGGCGTTCTCCAGGAGTGAGTTCGCCGTCCCCTCGTAGGGGGCGAGGGCGATCTGCCGGGGGCTGCACCCGCAGGAGAGAACGATGGCGCTGTCTCCGAGCCGGAGGACCGCGGCGTCGCGGGCGAGGGAGACGGACCGGAGCTGGACGTCGTGATCGTACTGCTCGGTGACCCAGTCCCTCCCAGCCACCTCCGGGTGGGAGAGAACCGAGAGGGCGAGCTCCTTCAGGCCGCCTGAGGGAGGGCTGAAGGGCACCTTCACCGGTGCGGGCTTCTTGTCCCAGAAGCAGAGGGGCGCGTCGCCGGCGAGGAGCTGGATGGGGAGATCGGCCACCACCTTTCCCCTGAACCGGACGATATACCTCTCCTCGGGGATGACCTCGCCGATGTCCGACCAGCCGAGGTCGTACTTCTCGGCGATGGCCCCCATGGCGGGCACGTCGGCGGGCTCCACCTCGAGGAGCATCCGCTCCTGCGACTCGGAGAGCATGATCTCCGGAGGCGTCATCCCCTGCTCCCGGAGATGGACCCGGTCGGCATTGATGAGGGCCCCGAAGCTCGCGCACATCTCGCTCGAGGCCCCGGCGAGGCCGGCCGCCCCGAGGTCCTTGCAGGAAAGGACCTTACCTGTCTCCGCCATCTCAAGGATGGCGTCGATGATGAGCTTCTCGGTGAAGGGGTCCCCGATCTGGACCGAGGGACGGTCCTCGGCCTCGGAGTCCTCGGAGAGGTCCCGGGACGCGAAGGAGGCGCCCCCGAGGCCGTCCCTGCCCGTCGAGGACCCCACGAGGAGGAGCCTCGTCCCGGGCTTCTTTGCCCGGGCGGTGAGGTACCGGTCCGGGTGGACGATCCCCACGCAGACGACGTTCACGAGGGGGTTGCCCCCGTAGGACGGGTCGGTCACCACCTCGCCCCGCACCACGGGCACCCCGATGCAGTTCCCGTAGTCCCCGATGCCGGCCACGACGTGCTCGAAGAGGTACCGGTTCTTCTCGTTCTCAAAGGTCCCGAAGTAGAGGGGGTCCATGAGGGCGATGGGCCGGCCCCCCATGGAGACGACGTCCCTGACGATCCCGCCGACGCCGGTAGCCGACCCGTGGTAGGGGTCCACGTAGCTCGGGTGGTTGTGGCTCTCCATCCCGACCACGACGGCGAGGTCCTCCGAGTACCGGACCACCGCGGCGTCGTCGCCCGGCCCGACGAGGACGCCCTTACCCTCGGTGGGGAGCGTCCGGAGGAGCGTCTTCGTCGACCGGTAGCTGCAGTGCTCGCTCCAGAGGTTCTCGAAGCAGGCGAGCTCGACGTCCGTGAGGTCACGCCCCAGTTCCCGCCGGAGATGGGTGAGGTCCTCCCCCTGCATGCCTGAGGGTATGGAGGGGGGCGAGATAAGCATGACTCAAGGCACCGGGTCGCCGGGCCTGTATGGGCCCGGGGCCGGTTCTCAGAGGCCTTGGTCAGGGGCCTTGGGCGAGCTTTAACACCGCAGCCGGCCAATGGGTACCCATGCCCCAGTCGTACGAGGACCTCCTGAGGAAGGCCTACTCCCATATCACCGAGGTGGAGAGTACCCATGAGCGGTTCCAGGTGCCCCCCGGCAAGGTCTTCATCGAGGGGAAGACCACGGTGCTCGAGAACTTCGCGGAGATCGCGGATATCCTGAACCGGAGCCCCGAGGACCTCCTCAAGTACCTCGTCGGGGAGCTCGGCACGGCGGGGAAGATCGAGGGAAACCGGGCGGTCTTCAACGGCAAGTTCGAGCCCGGGACGGTGAATACCCTGCTCAAGAGCTATGTCGAGGACTATGTCATCTGCTCGGAGTGCGGCAGGCCCGATACCCGGCTCGTGAAGGACGGGCGTATTCCCATCCTCAGGTGCGATGCCTGCGGGGGCCACCGGCCGGTGAAGAAGCGGAAGGTCCGGCTCGAGCCCCAGGAGGAGAAGCTCACGGAAGGCGCCATCGTGGACCTCTCCATCCTCTCCGTATCCCGGCGCGGTGACGGCGTCGCCCGGGTCGGGAAGCACACCATCTACGTTGCCGGGGCAAAGCCCGGGGAAACGGTGAAGGTGAAGATCACGAAGATCGCGGGGTCGGTCGCCTTCACCGAGCGTGTGTGACCGGGCCTGCCGGACACTTCCTGTATTACCGGAACGGGGGCCTTCCGGAACAGGCCAGAACAGGATTTTTTATCGGTTTTTCAGGTTTTACCAGGGGACCCGGCCGGGGACGCCCTCAGGCTTCCTTGATCCCCTCGAGGATATCGTCGCAGTAGCCCGAGATCCTCCTGCAGGCCTCCCTGAGGACCTTGACCGGGTCCTTTCTCTTCGTGGTGATGAAAAACTCGGGGTCGGAGTGCTGGAACTCCATGGTATAGCGGGCCACGTCAACCGCGGGGTCTTTGAGGACCTCGTCGGTGAGGAGGTTCATGAAGGTGTGCCCCTCTCCCACGAAGACGATCCGTGCCCGGTCCTTCGCCAGTTCGAGGATCTTGATCTCCATCTCACCTATTCCTTGGGAAGAGGGATCTAAAAGAGGTTTGGGTGGGGCCCGGGTCCCGCAGGGAGACCCGGCTTCGAAGGAGCCGGGGGTGTCCCGGGGGGTCGGGGCCCCTCTGGACCTGAACACCGGCCCTCCGCTTCACCGTCGTCACGGGAACGGTATGGACTCCCCGTCTGTCGCCGTGTGGGGGAACGACCAGGGGATGAGGTGGGAGAGGTGGACGAGCCGGAACTCCCGGGGACGCGCCTCCCGGGCGACCGTGAGGGCCTCCCCGTAGTTCATGTGCTTGCTGAGCCGGATCTCGGGGGGCACGATGGCATCGAGGACAAGGAGGTCAGCCCCGGCGAGGAGCTCACTCGACCGGGCGGGCATGTCGGCCCGGGTATCCCCCGTATAGGCGACAGATCCCCCCGGGGAGCCGATCCGCACGCCGAAGGTCGGCATCGGCGGGTGGTTCACGGGAAAGAGGGTAACCGTGAGCCCGCAGACGGTGAAGGGGGCATAGGGCTCGACCCGGTGCTCCTCGAAGGTGAGAAAGCCGAAGAGGGGGGAGCAGTACGAGAGGGTGTCCTCCACGGCATAGACGGGGGGCTGGTCCTGGATCCGGTAGAATTCCCCATAGCCTGAGTAATGGTCATAGTGGCCATGGGTCCAGACCACCGCATCGATGCGGGGCGAGCCGGCGGCGAGGAGCTGCCGGCGGAGGTCCGGCGAGGTGTCGATGAGGAGGTGCCGGCCCTGCTCCTCGACGAGGAGCGAGGTGCGGAGGCGCTCGATCCCGAGCTCCCGCGCGAGGGTGCAGTTCTCGCAGCTGCACCCGATCTTGGGGGTTCCCACCGCGTCGCCGGTCCCGAGGAAGGTGAGCTTCATGCGGGCCGGACGGGGTCCCCCCGGAGGGTGTTCCGGGTCATGACGAGGGCATAGCCCCGCTCGATGTCCTCGCCCCCGACCCTCGCGCTTTCCCGCATGAGGGAGGAGAGGAGGGCCTCCTTGACGAGGACCCGGAGGTCAGCCCCCGAGAACCCCTCGGTCCGCCGGGCGAGGTCCGCGAGGTCGCCGTCCCAGGGGAGGGGGGCCGTGACCTTCCCGAGGATGGCGTGCCTCGTCGCCTCGTCCGGGAGGAAGAACTCCACCACCTCGTCGAACCGGCGCCAGGCCGCCTCGTCGAGGAGCTGGGGGTGGTTCGTCGCCGCGACGAGGAGCACCCCGTCCCGGACGAGGCTCACCCGGTCGATGTTCTTGAGGAGCATGTTCACCGCCCGCTTCATGGCCCCGTGGTCGTCGGTGATCCGGCTCTTTGCCACGAAGTCGAACTCGTCGATGAAGAGGATGGCGGGGGCGATCTTCTTGGCGAACTCGAAGATCCGGTCGATATTCTTCGAGGTCTCCCCGAGGTACTGGGAGGTGACCATGGACAGCCGGACCTCGAGGATGGGCATGTGGAGCTCCCGGGAGAGGGCGAGGGCGACGGTCGTCTTCCCGGTGCCGGGGGGGCCGACGAAAAGAAGCTTGCCCAGCTCGTAGATCCGGTGGGAGCGGAGGAGGTCCCGGTGGAGGAGGGCGGTCCGCACCTTCGCCGCGATGCCCGCCTGCTGGTCGGTGCAGATGAGGTCCGGAAGTGAGGGCTCGACCTCGTCCGGCGCCGAGACGATGAGGAGGTCGAGGGCGGCCTTCAGGGACTCGTCCGCCTTGAGGAGGGCCGCGACCCTCGCGTCCAGGTGCACCCGGGTGTCCTCGATCCGGGGGTTGGCAGCCTTCACCTCCGCGTAGGAAACCCCAGCCGAGTCGAAGCCCTCGAAGAAGCTCGCGAGGGCGGGGTTCTTCGCGATGAGGGGTTTTCCCCCCTTCTTGAGGAACCAGCCGGCCGCGGCATCGAGGGCCGAGATGCGCATCCGGTGGCCGAAGGTGTCCAGCTCCACGAAGGGGTTCCCCTTCACCTTCTCCGAGGCGTCCTCTATCCCCGTGGCCTGGGCGATAGTCCCGTCCGAGACGATGACGGGCCGCTTCACCTGACCCCCGGGCCCCATGCCGAAGGCCTCCCGGTTGCGGGGGGTCAGGTCGTTCTCATCGAGGTCCCGGTTCCGGTTGTAGACTTCGGCGGTGAGGAGGATCTCCATCACCTGGAGAAGTTCATTCGTCCCTTCTGCGGCCATACTATAACTTAGAGAATTTCCCCCGAAAGCCGATAAGGGTATCTCACCGGGGCTATCTCACCTTGTGGTGACGATACACCCGTCGCTGGTGACGATGACCGTGTGCTCGGCCTGGGAGACGAGGCAGCCCGGGACGTCGCTGAGGACCGGATAGGCATGGAGGTGACCCGTCCGCACGAGGGATGAGAGGGTGATGTCAAGCTTCTCCCCCGAGAGCCACCTGCGCGCGAAGGGGAGGCCGTGCCGGTCCCGCACCTGGTTGAGGACCCGTCGTGCCTCGGGGAGCCGGGCCGGGCGGTCTCCCGTCTGCTGGAATATCTGGACCCGCGGGCCGTCCGAGACAAACCCGGTCCCGGTGGAGGCGAAGGGCTCGATGGCAAAGACCATCCCCTCCCTGAGGACCGCGCCCCCGTTCATACGGACGTTGGGCACCGTCGGCGGCGTGTGGATCTCGTACCTTCCCAGGCCGTGGCCGGTGAGATTCGCCACCGGGCGGAAACCCCGCCCCTCGATCTCCCCCTGGATGGCTGCCCCGAGATCGCCCGTCGAGATCCCGGGCTTCACGAGGGAGATGGCCCTCCCGAGGGCGTCACGGGACGCCTGGACGAGGGGAGTGTTCTCCCCGAGGTCCACCGTACCCGCGGTGTCGGCGATGTACCCGTCCAGGTGGACCCCGAGGTCCATCTTCGCCACGTCCCCGGCCCGGAAGACCCGGTCGTCCCCCGCTGAGGCGGTATCATGGGCGGCGGCTTCGTTCAGGGAGAGGTTCAGGGGGAAGGCGAGGCCAGCCCCCCCGCCCCGGACGAGGCCCTCCACCTCCTCCACCACCTGGAGAAAGGATGCCCCGACCTTCACGAGAGGTAGGGAGCGGGAGAGGATCCGGGAGGCGAGCCTCCCGGCCTCCAGGTACGCGTCGAGGACCTCGTCCTTCATACCCGGAGCTCCTTCGGCAGCCGGGTGAGGTCCCGGAACCCGCCGGCGGTGACGACGCCCATATCCTCGAGCCGGACGCCCCCGGTGCCGGGGTAGTAGAGGCCCGGCTCGAGAGTGATGACGTTCCCCTCCGCGAGCTCCCCGCCGGACGGCCCGAGGATGGGGAGCTCGTGGACCTCGAGGCCCACGCCGTGGCCGAGGTTGTGGATGAAGCCCTTCGCGTTGCTCTCGAACCCCCGGTTTCTGAAGTAGTCAACCACCTTCCCGTGCACCTCGGCGCCTGATGCCCCGGGGCGAACAAGGGTCATGGCGAGGGCCTGCGCGCCGAGGACCGCCTCGAACATCTCCCTGATCCGGTCTGAGGGTTCCCCTCTCACTACGGTCCTCGACATGTCGGCGGTGAACCCCGTCTCCTCGTCCTGGGGAAAGATATCGAGGATGACGGGCTCCCCTTCCCGCAGGGGGCCCGACCCCCGGACATGGGGAATGGCCGTGTCCTCCCCGCAGGAGATGATGGTATCCACGGCCCGGCACCCATGTTCGAGGAGGGTGACCGCCACCTCCCTCTGGAGGAGCTCGGAGGTGAGGGGGTTCCTCCCCCGGTACAGCACCCCCTTCTTCACCCTGGCGGACCGGATGGAGGCGATGGCGCCTCCCATGGCCGCGTCCGTCGCCTCCTGCACCCGGGCGATGGCGGTGATCTCCTCCTCCGACTTCACCGCCCGGATCCTGAGGACCGTGTCCTCGTCGACGATAACCCGCGCGAAGGCCTCGAGCTCCCGGGCGAGGGCTGCCGGGAACTGGGGGGGCACGAGGACGTCGCCGCCGGCGAGGTTCGCGATCATCCGGGCATAGGCCCGCCACCGGTTCTTCTCCTCCTTCAGGATCTCTGTGAGCCCTGCCTCGGCACGGGTCACGGGCACCGCCACGGACTCCCGGGCGGCCCGCTCGTACTCCATCTGGGAGACGATGATCCTCCCGGGCTCCCCGCGGATCTTCACGAAGGGAAGGGGGTCCGAGGTCCGGAACCGGGTGAGGTACCGCATATCCGCATCCGCCGAGGAGCCGTACGACACGTAGGCCTTCGCCCCGGCCGCCGCGATGGCCGCATCAAGGCTCTCCATGGGGAGGAGGGTCGGCGGCAAACCACAAGTACTTTTACCCCCGGACCCCATGTACCTGGGATGGACGAGCGGGCCAGGGAGACCTTCAAGATCCGGTTCATCAAGCTCACCATATTCCTGAATGCCATCGTCCTCTTCGCGGCCATCGGGGCCTTCGTCCTCCTCATGTTCCATTCACTCCCCGGGATCGCGGTCGGCCTCGGTCTCCTCGTGGCCGCGGTTCTCGTGTACATGTATTTCTCCCGGTTCTACCAGGAGACGAAGGAGTGGCTCGAGGTAAACGCAGGATCCGGGCCTGAGAAGCATTGAAATATCCGGAGCAATCACCCATCTATCAGGCATGCTCGAGAAGCTGAAAGGGGACATCCTGCTCCTGCACCGTCATATCGGCGTCATGAAGGCCGTGATGGAGCACGAACCCATCGGCATCGTGAAGCTCTCCCTCCTCATGGACCTCCCCTACCACCGCATCCGCTATTCCCTTCGGGTACTCGAGCAGATGGGATACATCCAGGCAAGCCCTGCCGGCGCGGTCACCACGGGCCAGGCGAGGAAGCTCCTGGGAACAATCGACGGGGACGTGGACGAGCTCGTGGCCCTCCTCATGACCCTCAAGGAGAGGCAGACTCGATAATGTTAAGAGCCCCCGGGAAGGATTTAATAAAGCATATCAATCCTCTGCCGCCATAACTCAGTTGGTAGAGTGGCTGGCTGTTAACCAGCATGTCACAGGTTCGAGTCCTGTTGGCGGCGCTCTCCCCTTTCCGGGCCCGTAGCTTAGTCTGGTCAGAGCGCCCGGCTCATAACCGGGCGGTCATGCGTTCGAATCGCATCGGGCCCATCATGCAGTGCCCGGTCTGCGGAAAGGACTGTGTCCAGAAGGCCGAGGACCTCGTCGCGACTCTCGAGACCGTCTTTGCGCCCTGCGGGGAGTGCCGGGGCGGGATCCTGGACAAGACCCGGCCGCCTGCCGATCTCACCGTCGTGAAGCCCTGCCCGTGCGGGAAGCGGTTTATCGACGATGTCTTCGTCCACCTCTATGGCATCATGCTGGAGGAGGGTGCGCTCACGAAAGAGGACCCCCTGAAGAGGGTCGGTATGCCCCTCGTCCACCCCGGGTTCGCCATGGAGGGGGCTCCGTACCTCCCGAACAACTCCCTCCTCCTCCTCTCCATGGTCGTCGATGAGCCGGTGGCGAAGAGGCTGTACAAGGAGGTCCCCGAGCTTCGTGGCGTGGTGAAGTGTGGGAGCTTCGTGCCCGGGGCCATCGACGTGGACCTGGCGGTCTCCCCCCGGGTGTACCAGCTCCTCGCCGGATGCGATGTCCGGGCAGATGTCTTCTACACCCAGCACAACCCCGTCGTGGTCTACAAGCAGCAGTCCCTCATCCACATCGAGTTCCCCCGGGGATACGACCCGAAAATCGTGAACGTCGGTGTTCGGATCCGGCACTCCCTCCCGAGGGCCTTCGTGGATGCCTCCTGCGGGGTCGGGACCCTTGGGATCATCGCCGCCCAGTACGGCGTGCCCCATGTCATCATGAACGATGCCTGGTACGCGGCGGCCTTCTGGGCCGCCTACAACCTGAAGGTGAACAGCGCCACGCTCCTTGCCGGCGAGATCCACATCCTTGAGGAGTACGGGGCCATGGCCACCCACCCCGTCGTCCGGGAGCCCCGGAGGATAGCCTACTCTGAGGGGAAGCAGCTCATCGAGGTGTACCAGGGCGACTTCAGGAACCTCCCACCCCTCATCCCCGAGAAGAACGGGGTCCTCTCCATCATCGACCTCTTCGAGAAGGGGGACGAGGAGCTCAACCGCCGGATCCTTGAAGACTGGAGGGCCCGGGTGGGCGGAGAGGTATTTATCCCTTGATAGTGCTAAGGAATAGCGGGGACTAGCCCGGGTGGTTCGACGTCACCTGTCACCCGAAACCGCCGGCACGCGGGGGGCGAAGTCCGAGGAAGACTCCGGCGATCTGCCCATGTTTTGTGCAACCTGACGAAGAAGCCTCGTCCTGTGAGGTCAATGGACAGGGATCGAAGCCCCGGAGGGGGCGGGGACCTGCTGCCGCGGGGACCGGTCCAGGCCCGGAAGGGAGCAGACCCACCGCGGACATCTGGCGCCCACGGGGGAGCGGGGTGG
>DATKMC010000013.1:0-28985 GCA_035542115.1 Methanomicrobiales archaeon
CCACCTCCGGCCTGTCGCCCTCCTCGCCATCGGGAGGGGGAGTGTCCCGGCCGACCGGACCGGGCGGATGGACCTCGCCGAGCATGTCCACCGGGACGGGTGGTGAGGGGGGATATGCCGGACTACCTGGTCACCCTGGAATCCGCCTGGATCATCAAGGACGCGAGGACAGCCGACGATGCCCTGGGGATAGCCATCGCCGAGGCCGGGAAGCGCCTCAACCCCTCGGCGAAGTTCGTGGAGATCGAGGCGGGCTTCCTTCCCTGCCCCTTCTGCGGGAAGAACCTCTCCTCGACCCTCGTGGTGGCGGGGACCGCCCTCGTGGGCCTCCTCCTGCAGATGCGGGTCTTCCGGGCCGAGTCCGAGGAGCACGCGGCCCGGATCGCGAAGTCGGTCATCGGGAAGGCCCTCAGGGACATCCCCCTCTCGGTCCTCGAGGTGAAGCCCCTGTGATTCCGACCAACGGGAGGAATCACGGAACCGCACCGGAGGTGACGCCGAGGTGATCCACGTGGTCGGCCACACGGCCATCGACCACATCCTCCGGGTGCCCCGGTTCCCCGAACGGAACACCTCCACCTTCGTCCGGGACCACGAGGTCTTCTTCGGGGGCGGGGCCGCGAACATCGCGGCCGGGATCGCCCGGCTCTCCACCCCCGTCACCCTCGTCTCCGCCGTGGGGCCCGAGTTCTCCGGGAGCGAGTACGAGTGCTGGCTCTCGGGCCTGGGGGTCGGGCTGGACCTCGCGGTGGCGAAGGGGAAGCGGACCCCCACCGCCTTCGTCTTCACCGAGGACAGCGGCGACCAGCTCACCTGCTTCGAGTGGGGGGCCTCCGGGACCTTCGCCACCCGGGAGGCCCCGGCCCTCGACTTCGTCCACCTGGCCACGGCCGACCCCGGCTTCAACGTCCGGGTGGCGGAGAAGGCCCGGTTCGTCTCCTTCGACCCGGGGCAGGACCTCCCTTGGTACACGGCGGAGCAGCTTCAGCGGATCCTCGCCCGGATCCGGATCCTCTTCGCGAACAGGCACGAGATGGAGCACCTGTCCCGGATCCTGGGTATCTCCCGGGAGGACATCATCGGGACGATCCCCTTGGTGGTGGTGACCATGGATGCCGAGGGGAGCGTGCTCTATACCGACGGGAGGGAGCACCGGATCCCTGTGGTCCCCGTGATGGCGACCGACCCCACCGGCGCCGGCGACGCGTACCGGGCCGGGTTCCTCGCCGCGTACCACCGCGGCCACACGCCCATCACCGCCTGCCGGGTGGGTGCGGTCACGGCGTCCTTCGCCGTGGAGAAGGCCGGCTGCCAGACGAACCTCCCCGACTGGAGCCGGATGGCGGCACGGTACTGGAGCCACTTCGGCGACCTTATGAAACCCTCCCGGGGGCCGGAATGAGCCGGTCGGCAGGGGCACGGTGCCCGGGACCACGGCACCGGGAGGGATGAACATGTCGGCGAGCCCCGATGCCCGGATCGAGAACCTCACCCGGTTCCTCTTCACGGCGCCCCCCTGGTACATCCCTGCCTGCCTCATCGTCCTCGCGGGGATGGCCCTCGACCTCGCCATGGGGTGGGTACCCGGCTTCCTGTCGCCGGGCACCCTCGCCTTCACCCTTCCCGCGCTCCTCGCCCTCGTCACCACGAAACCCCTCGCGGGCCTCGCGGGGGCCTTCACCACCTGGAACCGGTCCGCCTCCCTCGCCCTCGCCTGCCTCCTCTTCTCGGCCGCAACCACCCTCCCGGGGATCCTCCTCCCGTACCCGGGCCTCTTCTCCTTCCTCTATGCCTTTTCCCTCGGCCTCGTCTTCGGGGTCCGGCTCCTCGTCCTCGTGGCCATCGCCGACTACCGCCCGGCGAGGATGCTCCCCGCGGCCCTCTCCCAGAGCATCTGGGGCCTCCCGGCAGGCCGGCTCCTCTTCCCCGGCCCCTTCCTCCCCGCCGCTCTCGTGGCCCACCTCGCCATCGGCGGCGCGGCCCTCCTCCTCATCTACCTTATCGAGCGGCCCCTCCTCCGGATTTTCAGGATCCATATCTTCCATTTCCTCAATGCCTTCCTCGCCCACCTCACCGACGGGTCCCGGGGGATGGAGGGCTTCTTCTCGGCATTCGGTGAGAAGATTACCCTCCCCCAGGTCTCCTTCCTCTTCCGGAGGCAGGGAAAGGGGGACATCCTCCTCACCGTCCCGAACGTCCACCCCGGCCCCGTCGGCGACGAGGGAGGGGGGAGGCTCCCCCACATCCTCCACGACTCCCTCGGCGGCGAGGTTCTCGTCGCCCACGGGTGCTCGACCCATGACTACAACCTCACGAGGGAGTCGGAGGCGGGGAAGGTCGTCTCGGCCGTGCGGGAGTCCCTCGCCGGCATCACCCCCGCCCCCGCCGCGGGCAGGTCGGCGCGGGTCCAGGAGGGGAGCGTGAACCTCCTCGCCCAGCGGTTCGCGGACTCCCTCCTCCTCGTCGGGACCCGGGCCCCCGAGCGGACCGAGGACCTCGACCCGGCCATCGGCTGGGTCCTCTGGGCCGAGGGGCACCGGCTCTACGGGCAGGTGGCGTTCGTGGACGCCCACAACAGCATGACCGAGGTGAGCGGGGGGACCTACCTCGGGAGCCCCATTGCCGAAGAGTACCTCGCCGGCGCCCTCCGGGCCATGGAGGAGGGAAAGGCGCAGGAGCTCCTCCCCTTCCGGGCAGGGGCCGCCCGGGTCGCCGTCCCCTTCACCCGGGAGGAGGGAATCGGCGATCTGGGGGTGCAGGCCCTCGTAGTCGAGGTCGCGGGGCAGAGGACCGGCTACGTCCTCGTCGACGGGAACAACATCTGGAGGGGCGGCCGGGAGGTTCTCCTCGGGGCGGTCCGGGGCCTCGTCGACGATGCCGAGGTGATGACCACCGATTCCCACGTCGTGAACACCATCACGGGGAAGAACCCCGTCGGGCTCCGGGTTCCGCCGGAGGAGATCGCCCCGTACGTCCGACTGGCCGTGGAGGCGGCCATCGCCGACCTTGCGCCGGCCGAGGCGGGGGCCTCGACGGCCTGGTGCCGTGATATCGAGATCTTCGGGCCGCAGCGGATCTCCCAGATCTCCTCTGTCACGAGCGCCATCATGAACTTCATCGGCCCCCTCGGGGTCTCCCTCCTCCTCTGCTCCTACCTCCTCACCCTCGTCACGTACATGGCGCTCTTATGAGAGGTTCCCGAGAGGAAGGGACGGGACTCAGGGAGGGCACGGCCCGGCACTTAGGGGGCGGAACCCTTTTTCAAAGGAAGAGACAAAGCTTTCCCGTGCGAGGGTAACCAAGCCAGGCCAACGGTGATGGACTTAAGATCCATTCTCGCAGGAGTTCGTGGGTTCGAATCCCTCCCCTCGCATGATTCTGAAAGGCCCCTCTCCTTCACCCCACCCTCCCAAAGTCAATAAAACCGTTGTACGGGTCGGTCCTGAGCAGCCGGAGCCGGACGATCAGCCCCACCTTCAGCTCCCGCTCCCCTCCGCACGACCTTGCCCTCGGCAGGGGGGCAGACATGAGCAACACCTGTCAAAAGACGCCTCGCTAAACTGCAACTCATCGATAGGTATCGGGGCGGTGATGATAATGCGGCGCGCCCCGGATATTCACAACAGGTACCTGTTCAGGAGAAACCGGGTAATAAGAACCGACAGAACTGCAATTGCCAGGCTGCCGAGAAGTCGCCATTCCCAGCTGGGTACATCAAGAACCTGCCAGGCGTACAATGCGGTGGTAAACGCAACGATATAAACCGCAAAAATAAGCGCCTCCCTTGTAATATTGAATACCTCGATATTTTCCTTTAATTCTTTCACCTTTTCACCGACATTTTCGGGGATATATGCGCCACACGAGGAACAATAGGTAGCCGTTCCGGACGTATCCTTGCCACAATTCGGGCAATTCTTTGCCATTAAAATTTCATTCTTTCCTGGGTTCAAATAAATTTTCCATGTGCAAACGTGCGACCCTAACTGATGCCTTCCTCCTGAGGGCACCGGCTAAGGTCCAACGACCTTCCCTTGTGAGAGCCGGGCCTGGATAGGCCGGCCGTCGGGATGCAATTCCATTTCACCCTCTCCTCATCGCTCCCCCACTCCGGGTTTACCCCACCCGTTCGAAGTCGATGAACCCGTTGTACGGGTCGGTCCTGAGCAGCCGGAGCCGGACGATCTGCCCCACCCTGAGGCCGTGTTCCCTCCTCACGACCTTCCCTTCCGCGGGGGGGTCAAAGAGCCGGGCGAAGATCCCATGCTCGATGACCCCCGTGATGATGCCCTCGAAGGTGTCCCCGATCCGGTCCGCGAGGAGGACCGCGGCACTCGCCTTCCGCATGAACCGTTCGACCTTGTTCGCCTCGTGCTCCCGGTCCGTGAGCCAGGTGCAGAGCCCCGCGAGCTCGGCCGCCTCGTAGGGGGCCGGGGTCCCGGCGAGCACCGACTTCACGAGCCGCTGGATGATGAGGTCCACGAACCGCCGGTTCGGGGCGGTGGAATGGGTGTAGTGGGTGACGGCGAGGCCGAAGTGGCCGTACGGGGCCTGCCCGGGCACGAGGGGGAGGTACTCCCCCCTGCCGAGGAGCTTCACGACGGTGAGGGAGAGGTCGGGGAACCGCTCCGGATCGGCCTTCTTCCGCCGGACGAGGAACTCCGAGAGGGCCTTTGCGTCCGGCTCGGCGGGGAGATGCTCGTGGTAGAGGGCGGCGGTCTCGACGATCCCGTCCCAGTGTTTCGGGACACGGACCACCCGCTGGACCATGGGGATGCCGGCCTCCTCGAGCCGGGCGACCATGGTCCCGTTCGCGGCGATCATGAAGTCCTCGATGAGGTGCCCGGCGGGGTTTTTCCGCGGGGCGACGAGCCTGCAGACCTTCCCCTCCTCGACGACCACCTTCGGTTCCAGGGTGTCCAGCTCGAGGGCCCCCTGCTCCATCCGGTACTTCTTGAGCCGCCGGGAGGCCTCGAGCTGGAGCCGGAGCTGGGCCTCGAGCCCGGGGACGTCCTTCACCACCCGGGGGACCGGGGAATACCCGTCGAACCAGTCCCCGATGACCTCGTACACAAGCTTGGCCTTATTGCGGACGATTGCACGGTACACCTCGCCGGGCCGGAAGTCGCCCCCCGGAAGAACGGCATACTCGACAACCACCGCCATCCGGTCACCGCCGGGGAGGAGCGAGGTGATGCCCTTGGAGAGCTTATCGGGGAAGAGGGCGAAGGTCACGATGCCCGCGTAGACCGAGGTCCCGTTGTGGGAGGCGTGCCGGTCCGCGGGGTCCTCCTTCTTCACGTAGAGGTCGACGTCCGCGATGGCGACCCTGACATGGATCTCGCCGTTCTCCCCCCGCTCGCAGTACTCTAGCTGGTCGAGGTCCATGGAGTCCTCGTTGTCAATGGAGGACCAGAGGAGCCCGCGGTGGTCGCGGATCCCCGCCGGGGGCTTGTCAAACCCCGCCTCTGCGAGGGCCCCCACCTCCTTCTCGACCTCCGCCGAATAACCGGGCTCGAAGCCGTACTTCTCCATGGCTTGCCAGGCAATGGCTGCGAGGTCGATCTCCGGGCGGTTCTTTATGGCCTTCAAATTTGTTTTCCCTGCAGGGTGTAGCATCCCGGGGGAGAGGACATAACTCCATCGGTTCCACCCTGCACCCCAAACCCTTTGCCCCCGCCCGGCTGAGGGTATCCCATGGACCTGCCGATCCGGGAGGAGATCCTCCGGCGGTGCAGGACTATCGTAGTGCCCGGCGGCCGGCCGATATACGGGATCGTGGCAGAGGCATGATTTTCGGGGACCGGACAAGGAGCAGAAACTGCCACGCGCCCGAGGGAGGGCCCCTCCCCCCTCAATCCTTCAGGAGCACGTAATCGGCGATGGCCGTGATGAGGATGACGATGGCCACGTAGGCGATGATGAGGAGCGAGGGGCCGGGCTCTCCGGCAGGGGCCGCGGGGGACGCGGCAGCGGTGGGCGGGGCGGTCACCGGAGTGGTCCGGACGGGGGTTGTCCCATGCGATGACGGGGTGGTGACCGTGGGAGCAGGGGTGGTGCCTGCCGGGGACGGCGTGGCAGCCGCCGGGGTGGTCTGGGCGGGTGTGGCCGTCACAGGGGAGG
Organism: Methanomicrobiales archaeon; assembly: GCA_035542115.1. Lineage (GTDB taxonomy): Archaea > Halobacteriota > Methanomicrobia > Methanomicrobiales > JACTUA01 > JACTUA01. The sequence continues at coordinate 6,124 of DATKMC010000013.1, forward strand.
GTGCTGCCGTGGTATTCACCGGCGCCGGCGTGGGGGGAGGTGCCGTGCTGTAGACCCGGATCACCCTGCTCCCGAGGGAGGTGGCGTTTGCAAGGACGGACACCGTCAGGTTTCCGTCCCCCACGCCGATCAGCGAGGGAATGAGGTGTACATCGGTCGCTGCCCCGTCCTTGTATCCCCGGTGGACGACGGTGAAGACGAGGGGGGCCTTCTCGCTGTGGACCTCGTACCCGATGAGGAAGTCATAGAAGGTGAGGGGCTGGAATTCCAGGGGGATCTCCACGGAGATGTTCCCCGTGCCGGTGACCCGGCGGGTCTGGAAGGTGCTCCCTGACCGGACGAGGAGCATGAGCATGTTCACGTTCTCCGCGCTCACCGTCACCTTCCCCTGGCTGAGGGCGAAGGGGTAATTCCAGTTGGTGAGGTTGAACCAGGTGACCCCCTGTGCCGGGGGGAAGCTCATGGCGAGGGTGGTGCTGAGCCCGGTCCCGTTCGTCACGTTGGTGAAGGAAAGGGAGATTGAGCCCCGGTCCACGATGCTGTCGGGCCCGATGACCACCCCGGCCCCGAGGACGGCCGGGGCGAGGAGGGGGAGGGCAACGAGAAGGAGAACGGCCTTCGGGAAGGAATATCCTGCCATGGCTCACCGGAAGACGCAGGTTTTTTCGACCCGGGAAGGGATGAAGCTACCGATTGGGCCCGGGAGAGGGCACCGGGAAGGCTTTAGGAGCCCGGGTCCAATGAAGGATCCGGGAATGGCATGAAAGGTACCCGGTTCGTCCCCCTCCTCATCATCCTCGGCATCCTCGCGCCGGCGCCCTCCGCCGCCCTCCAGGCGGATTACCTGGACATCACCGTCGACCGGACCGGGGACGCCACCGTCACCTTCGAGTACACCCTCTCCTTCGTCGAGGGGATCCTCGCCTTTTTCGGGGCGGTGGGGCCCGGCCAGGACCTCGGGAAGGTCATGGCGGCAGCCTCGGGCGGGGAGGTAGGGCATCTCGCGGAGAGCGCGGGCTCCGCTTCCTTCCCGGTGACGGGCTTCGCCGCAGTCTCGGGGAGCTCCCCGAACGCGACCTACCGTACCCCGGTCATCAACCTGAGCTGGGCGGAGGAGGGCTGGGAGGCCTCCGTCCTTGCGCCCCTCCTCGCCCCGGACTTCTCGCCCCGGGTGACCATCATCCGGTTCCCGGATGCCTACTCGGTCACCTTCCACGACGAGCTCGTGATACCGAACACCACCCATACCTTCTGAGGCGGGCAGGTGGAGGTCTCCCCGGTCCCTCCATGCCGGGACCGGGGATGATCTCTGCCTGCGACCCCTCAGCCGCCGAAGGCCAGCCGGACGAGCCTGCCGACCTCCTCCCGTGCCCCGGGGAGCGCCCGCACGTCCCGGACCCGGTCCATCCCGTCGAGAAGGAGCTCGCCGGCCGGCGTGATACCGAGGTTTTTCAGGTACGAGATGACGACCTTCCTCACGCACTCGAAGTTCCCGGCGCCCTCCCTCCCGGCCACCGAGAGGAGGATCCCCTTCTGGTCACCGCCGGTGGCAAAAACGGCAGTCAACAGGTTCTTTCCCGCATGGTACGCCTGGCACCGGTCGATGAAGGTCTTGAGGCCACCGGGGACGGTGTTCGTGTATACCGGAGTGCAGATGACGAGGAGGCGGGCGGACCCGAGGGCCCCGATGAGGTCGGCCATGTCATCGTCGAAGGTGCAGGAGCCCGTGTTGTAGCACTGGTAGCAGCCGATACAGGGCCGGATGGAGAGGTCGTCGAGGTACACCACCCTCGCCCTCTTCCCGATGACCCCCGCCTCCTCCGCCGCCCAGCCGGCGAGGATGCTGCAGTTCCCGTCCGGCCGGGGGCTTCCCTGGACGATGAGGGCGTCCACGGCCCCGGCGGCCGTGGGGGCCTCCCGGGGACCATGGAGGGACGCGGTGAACCCGGCGGGATCCCGGAGGAGGGCCTTCTCCCACTCTGCCGCCTTCTGCCGGACGACCTGCCCGGCATCCAGCGGCACCGTGGGGGAGTACTCGTAGGAGTTCGTCCGGAAGAGGCCGAGGACCTTTCCGCCGGACTCCAGCCTGAGGGTGAACCGGGTCATCCCGGGGTAGAGCCGGGAGAGGTTCTCCTCCTCGATGGAGAGGGTATAGAGCTTCCCCCCCGCCCGGATCTCCTTTGACCGGAGGTCCTTCCCCGTCCCGTCCATGAGGAGATCTGCACCCGCCCCGTCAATAATCCTGCCCCTCCCCGGTGGACTGCTCCCGAATCCCGCCAGCCTACCGGCCACAGGTCCTCATCCCGCCCGATCGAACCCCTTAAGTGCACGGAGGGCGGTTCTCTCTTTTATGACGCCCCTGGTTCCCCCTGCACCCGCCCGGCGGGGTGATGCCCGTGTCCCTTGACGCGCTCAGGCCCCTCGCCCTCATGTACACCCTCGGCATGGTTGTGGTTCTCGCCTTCCTCTGGTACAAGGGGAGGATCTCCCGGGCCCTCGCCATTGCGGTCCTCGTCGTCTCCGCGGCCTTCGGCTTCCTCTTCGCCTCCCTCGCCCCCTGGCAGTTCCAGCTCCTCGTCGCGGGGAACCTTGGCGGCGCCCTCGCCTTCACCCTCGTCATTCTCGGCGTCCTCATCGTCCTCACCCTCGCCTTCGGCCGGGTCTTCTGCGGGTCCGTCTGTCCCCTCGGGGCCCTCCAGGAGCTCGTCTCCCTCGCCCCCGTTCCGAAGCTGAAGCCCAGGGTGAAACCCGCCCTCTATGCCATCCGGTTCGTCGTCCTCGGGATCATCATCCTCACCGGCCTCTTCCTCTCGGTGAATGTCCTCGGGTACCTCGGGGTCATGGACCTCTTCCTCCTCTCCTTCTCCCTCGGGACCCTCGTGATGCTCACCATCCTCGTCATCTCCCTCTTCTTCTACCGGCCCTTCTGCCGCATCCTCTGCCCCTTCGGGGCAGTCCTCTCCCTCGCGGGCCTCGGGGGGCTCTTCAGGCTCCGGCGGAACCCCTCCTGCATCGAGTGCGGGAAGTGCGAGTTCGTCTGCCCGGTTGACGAGGCGAAACGGGAGGACCTGAAGGGGGAGTGCTACCTCTGCGGGAGGTGCACAGAGGTTTGCCCGGTGGCGGGGGCCATCACCTACCGGAGGAGGTGAGGCCGGTGGCGGCCGGTATCGGGGGGTCCTGGCACGGGGGGCCCGGCCGGGGGAACGGAATGGCTTTAGGATGGGCAGCAAAAGAGTCCGGAGGTACATGTCATGAGCGATGAAAGGAAGGGGCAGGCATCGCGGGAGGAGCTCCTGGGGAAGGTCCTTTCCCTGAAGGACCTGGTAGCCTACCAGGACGGGACGGTGGCAAGCCGGATGATCGTCTTCCGGGACGCGGGGAACATCACCCTCTTCTCCTTTGACAAGGGGGAGGGGCTCTCGGAGCACACCGCCCCATTCGACGCGGTGGTCACCATCCTCGACGGGGAGTGCGAGGTCTGGGTCGCGGGGGAGACACACCGGTTGAGGGAGGGGGAGACCATCATCTTCCCGGCGAACAAACCCCATGCCCTCTCGGCCACCGAGCGGTTCAAGATGATGCTCACCATGATCCGGGACTGCAGGGGCGGGGCGGGGCAGGGGTAGGCCGGGCGCGGACAGGAGGCGGGGGGAAGGGAAATGGCGGAGAGGTTCCGTCTCATCGAAGGCTGCCCGGGGGCGGCGAACCTGAAGACCCCCACCCTTGCCATCAGGCAATGCCCGCGGTGCGGTGAGGAGATCGAGATCTTCTCGAATGAGGTCTCGGCGATCTGCGGGAGATGCGGGTTCGTCGTCTACAACGACCAGGCCTCTTGCATCCGGTGGTGCCGGTATGCCGAGGAGTGCGTCGGTCCGGAGACCTACCGGAAATTCAGGGAAGCGGGGAAGGATCAGGAGAAGGGCAGGAGCCGGTGACCTTGGGGCCTGCACCCCGCCGTCCTCCTGCACCTGATGTATCCTCCTCTCCAGGCCCCCCCCGCCGGTCAGGGAATCCCGGGAAACCTGCCATGAGCACACCGGGTCGGAAAGGTTCTTGGGGAGAGCGGACGATTCCGGCATCATGGCACCGAAGACGATGCACATGGGGGTACAGCTTCTTCTTCTCCTCGGCCTTCTCCTCCTCCTCGCGGCCTGCACAGCAGGGCCGGGAGCGGGACAGAAGACCCCGGTGCTTACTCAGCCGGCAGGGCAGGGGACCCTGCCAGCCGCCACCACCACACCGGGAGCCACGCCGGCGACGCAGTCCCCAAGGACCCTGGATCTCACCAACCAGGACTCGCCCCTTGCGGCCACCTTCACCGGCTCCAGCTCGGTAACGCCGCTCGGCGAACCGGGGCCTGCCATCGGCCTGAAACTCGTTGCCGGCGGCCTCTCCGCGCCGATGATGCTCACCGGCGCACCCGATATCAGCGGCCGGCTCTTCGTGGTGGATCAGGTCGGCCGGGTGCGGATCATTACCCGGGACGGGGTCCTCGTTGAGAAGCCCTTCCTGGACCTCCGGGACCGGATGGTCACCCTCGACCCGTCTTACGACGAGCGGGGCCTCCTCTCCATCGCCTTCCACCCGGGGTTCGAGAGGAACGGGCGCTTCTTCGTCTTCTACAGCGCCCCCCTCAGGGAGGGTGCGCCGGCCGGCTGGAGCTGCACGAACCGGCTCTCCGAGTTCAGGGTCTCGGCGTCGGATCCCGACACCGCCGATCCGGCGGGCGAGCGGGTCCTCCTCCAGGTGGATAAGCCCGCCCAGAACCACAACGGCGGGCAGATCCGGTTCGGCCCCGACGGGTACCTCTACGTCCCCCTCGGGGACGGGGGCGGGGCGGACGACACGGGCACGGGGCACACCACCGGCATCGGGAACGCCCAGAACATGAATACCTTCCTCGGGAAGGCCCTCAGGATCGACGTGGACACCACGAGCCCGGGGAAGGAGTACGGCATCCCGAAGGACAACCCCTTCGTGTACGACAGGACGGCCCTCCCCGAGATCTACGCGTACGGCTTCAGGAACCCCACCTACGCCTCCTTCGATTATTACGTGAGCCATCACTACCTCGTCGCCTCCGCGGGGCAGGCCATGTTCGAATCCGCCTTCATCGTCCTCCCGGGCGGCAACTACGGTTGGAACATCCGGGAGGGGACGCACTGCTTCGATCCGGCCGATAACTCCCGGCCAAAGCCGGGCGGGTGCGCCGTCACCGGGTACCGGGACGAGCCGCTCATCGGGCCCATCATCGAAACGGGACACGACCTCGGGAATACCATCGTCGGGGGTCACCTCTACCGGGGGACCGGGAACCCCGAGCTCACCGGTAAGTACATCTTCGGGACCTGGAGCGACGGGTTCGGCGGGACGGGGAACGGGGCCCTCTTCGTTGCGACCCCCCCCGAAGGCTGGGATATCGGGAGGTACCCGGCCTCGGTGGAGGATCTCACCGCCTACGACAACCGGCTGTGGACCGTGTCCCGGCTCTCCATCGCCAACCAGAAGAACGGCAGGGTCAATGCCTTTGTCCGGGGGTTCGGTGAGGACAACCTGCACGAGGTCTATGTCATGGTAAGCGGGAAGGCGGGGCCCGACCCCGGTTCCACGACCGGGATGGTCCTGAAGATGGTCCCGGCCTCGAGCCTCCCCGTGGGGAAGACCGGGTATTGAGGGGACTTGGGGGAGAACATCCCTGCGCAGGGGGAGGCCCCCCGTCGGCCCCCCCTCCGGTGGACCGCACCGGGGGCCGGCAGGACGGATGGGGTTGACTCCGAAAATTTTCGTCATTTATGGAAGATTTATCTGAAACCGGGCGCTATGTGAACTGGAAAGAATGGAGATGCTCTGTATGTTCCCACGGACCCTTGCCCTCTCCCTCATCGCCGCCGCCTGCATCGCGGCGGTGCTCCTCGCCGGCTGCACGAGCCCGGCGGTGACTCCGGTGCCCACCCCCAGGCCGACCCCTGCGATGACCCCGACCCACCAGCCGGGTGAGAAGGAGGTTTTCACTGAAGTGTTCACCGAGGCTGACAACGGGGGCACCTTCCCTGTCGCGCGGGGCGCGGTGTTCCCGCTCCGCCTCCCCGAGAATCCCACGACCGGCTACCAGTGGAACCTCTCCATCACCACGGGCCTCTCCCTCCTGAATGAGAGCTATGTCCCCGACGACCCCACGGGAAAACTCGTCGGGTCCGGCGGGACCCATGTCTGGTACCTCGAGGCCACCGGGGAGGGGGAGCAGGGTATCTCGGGCGTCTACCACCGGCCCTGGGAACCGGCAGAGCCCGGGGTAACCTTTTTCACCCTCACCCTCGAGGTCGCCGGAGGATCCTGCGGGATCGATGTCTGCACCCTCCCCACGACGCCCGCCACGGTGCGCCCCCGTTACCACGTCTACACCGCGGCCGACAATGGGAAGACCGTGCAGGAGCCTCTGGGGGAGACCTTCGGCATCCGGCTCCAGGCCAACCCCTCGACCGGCTATTCCTGGAACCTGACCCTCACGAAGGGGCTCTCCCTCGCAGGTGACGAGTACATCGCCTCGCCCACCGCCGAAGGGCGCGTGGGCGCGGGAGGCACCCGGTCGTACATCCTGGTCACCACGGCGAAGGGAGCCCAGCTCGCGAAGGCCGAGTACCGCAGGCCCTGGGTCATGGCGGGGACCGTCACCCACGTCGACCTGGAGGGCGGGTTCTACGGCATCACGGGCGATGACGGGAAGCAGTACGACCCCCTGAACCTGGACGAAAAGTACCGGGTGAACGGGCTCCGGGTCGCCTTCGAGGCCGGGGAGGCAAAGGACACCGCCACCACGAGGATGTGGGGGACACCGGTGAACCTCGTCTTCATCGAGGAGATCCCGGGGTTCACCCTCAACGTTACCGTGGTATGAACCCCGGTTCCCCTCTTCCCGGTGCAGAGGGTTACCCCGCGCCGGTGCCCCCCGCAGCAGGGTCACCGTGGTCTCCCGGGTAACTCAGGAAATGGAATACGGAGATAGGTTTATCGAAGAAGAGTCCAACCCTCACCTATGGCCCGGATCCCCTCTCCCCTGGTGCTCCTCGTCGTCGTCTCCACCCTCGCCCTCCTCGCGGGCTGCATGGGCATCGGACGGGACCAGGCCGCGGTGCAGGCCCCCCCGGCAGCCGGGGATGCCCTTCCCGGCGTCACCATCCTCTCGCCGGCCGACGGCGAGGTGCTCCCCGCCGGCGATATCACCGTCTCGGTCCGGGTGACCAATTTCACCCTGGTCCCGGAGTACGGGCGGCCTTATGTCCCGGGCGAGGGCCACCTCCATTACTCCATGGGCGTGGGGGTCCCGGAGCAGGCGGGATCCGCCTCGGCCGTGGCCCCCATCTCCTATGCCGCGACCACGGCGACGAGTTATACCTGGCCGGATGTTCCTGCCGGCACGTACACCTTTACCGTCGAGCTTGCGAACAACGACCACTCTCCCTTCCCCCGCCCCCTCTACGCGAGCGTGACCGTGCGGGTGACGGGGGAGCTCCCGGCGACCGCCACGGCGGCGCGGTGAGCCCGGGACGGGGTGACTCCGTGACCTTCGTGAAGGTCGGGACGACGGCGGATTTCCTCTTTGACCGGATGGTGGGGCTCCAGGAGTCCGGGAAGGAGGTCCTCGTCGCCCGGGTGGGAGGGAGGTTCTCCGCCCTCGGCAACATCTGCACCCACAACGGGTGCCGGCTCTCGGGCGGGAGGATCCGGGAGGGGCAGATCCGGTGCCCCTGCCACGGGTCAGCCTTCGATCCCGTCACCGGGAAGGTCCTCCGGGGCCCCGCCGAAAGACACCTCCCTGTCTACCACATCAAGGTCGAGGACGACCGGATCTGGGTGGATCTCTGACCGGGTGACCGCCATGCTTTTCACCGCTGAATCCCCACGGTTCCCCGGGATCTCATGAAGACCGTCCTCTACTACTTCACGGGCACCGGGAACTCCCTCGCCGTTGCCCGGGGGCTCTGCCGGGGGATCGGGGACTGCGAGCCCGTCTCCATCGCCAATGTCCATGGCGGCCCGGGTCAGGTCACCCCGGATGCGGGGCGGGTGGGTATCATCACCCCCGTGTACTTCTTCGGCCTGCCGTCCCTCGTATCCGTCTTCGCAGGCCGGCTCGACCTCTCCCGCGCGAAGTACGTCTTTGCCGTGGCCACCATGGGCGGGTCCGGCGGAAAGGCCGCCCTGCGCCAGCTCGACGGGATCCTCTGCCGGGGCCCAGGGGGCAGCGGCCTCGACGCCGGCTTCATTGTGAGGATGCCGGGCAACTACATCCCCATGTACGAGCCGCCCACCGGCGGGAAGCAGGAGGAGATCCTCCGGGAGGCCGACCGGCGGGTGGCGGAGATCACGGGCCTCGTGAACCGGGGCCTCCGGGCCGGGCTCTCCTGGTCCCCCTTCGCCTCCCTCGTCCACTCCACGATGTACCCCCGGTTCATCCGGGGAGTCCACGAGGCCGACCGGAAGTTCACTGTCGACGACCGGTGCACCTCCTGCGGCATCTGCGCCGAAGTCTGCCCGGTCGGGAACATCCGGATCGAGGCAGGGCGCCCGGCCTGGCAGCACCATTGCGAGCAGTGCATGGCCTGTATCCACCTCTGCCCCTCGATGGCGATCCAGGCAGGGCCGGGGACCCGCGGACGGGCCCGGTACAGGAACCCGTCGGTCCCGCTCGTGGCCCTCATGCGGGAACCCCGGGGCTGAACCAGCCTGCGGCACCCCCGGTTCCCTCCCTGCCCCCTATTTTCCGATCCCCTCTTCCCCCGGTGAGGCCCCTGCAGCCATGACCCCGGCCGTCTCCTCCCCGGCCGGCCGACCCGGCAGGGTGAGGGCGACGACGAGGGCGGAGACCATGAAGGGGGCGAGGGAGGACCCGGGCACCGTCGCGGTGAGGACGGACCTCCTGCCCGGGAGAGGAGCCATGTGAGAGACAGCGCCCCCGGTGATGGTAATCCTTTCGGAACCAGGCAGGTCCTGAGGCATGCACTCCCCGCCCCACCTGTCCCCCCATCCCCTTAAGTATCCCACCGCCCAGCTCTCCTCCATGCTCATGCGTATCGGAGGAGAGGAGACGGAGGCGGCGTCGGGCGCCTGGCTCGACGTGATCAACCCGGCGACGGGGGAGGTTCTCGACCGGGTCCCGGCCGGCGGGAAGGAGGTGGTGGACGCAGCGGTGGCGGCGGCGGAGCAGGCCTCGGCGAAGTGGGCGGCGATGTCCCCGCGGGAGCGCGGGAAGATCCTCTTCCATGCCGCGGGGGCCATCCGGGAGGCCCGCGGGGAGCTTGCCCGCACCCTCACCCGGGAGCAGGGGAAGCCCCTCCCCGAGGCCGTGGACGAGGTCCGGGGGTGCGCGAACGTCCTCGAGTTCTTTGCCTCCGTCTCCGGCTGCCTCTCCGGCGACTTCATCCGGCTCGGCGCCGCCGGGGACGGCATCGTCGTGCGTGAGCCCCTCGGGGTCTGCGGGGCCATCGTCCCCTGGAACATGCCGGTCATCCTCATGGGCTGGAAGGCGGGCCCGGCCCTCGTCGCTGGGAACACCTTCGTCCTCAAGCCCTCCTCCACCACCCCCCTCACCACCCTCGCCATCGCAGGCCTCATGGAGAAGGCCGGCCTGCCCCCGGGGGTGCTGAACGTCGTGACCGGGACGGGGGAGACCGCCGGCCGGGCCATCGTCGCCCACCCCGGGATCCGCAAGGTCTCCTTCACGGGGAACACCGCGACCGGCCTCGCCGTGCGGCAGGCCGCGGCGCCTCTCCTCAAGGAGGTCACCCTGGAGCTCGGCGGGTCGGACCCGATGATCGTCTGGAGGGACGCCGACCTCCCGAAGGCCGTGGATGGGGCCCTCCATGGCCGGTTCTACAATGCCGGCCAGGTCTGCAATGCCGTGAAAAGGGTCTACGTGCACGAGGAGATTGCCTCCCGGTTCACGGAGGAGCTCCTCGCCCGGGTCCGGTCCCTGAAGGTAGGGGACGGCCTCTCCCCGTCGGTGAACATGGGGCCAATCCAGAACCGGGCGCAGCTGGACCGGGTCGCGGCCCAGGTTGACCAGCTCCGGGAACGGGGGGAGGGCCGGATCCTCTCGGGGGGCTCCCGGCTCCGGGGGCCGGAGCATGACCGGGGGTTCTTCTATGCCCCCACCCTCGTCACGGAGCCGGACCCGGGCGCCGCCATTCTCAGCGAGGAGGTCTTCGGCCCGGTCCTCCCGGTCATGGCCGTCCCGGACCTCGAGACCGCCATCACGGAGGCGAACCGGTCCCGGTACGGCCTCGGGGCCTCGGTCTGGACGAGGGACCTCGGGGTGGCGAGGGCGGTCTTCGACCGGGTCCAGGCGGGGGTCGTCTGGGTGAACCGGCACCTCACGGTGCCGCCGGAGATCCCCTTCGGGGGCGTGAAGGAGAGCGGCCTCGGACGGGAGAACGGCGTCCAGGCCATCTCCCGGTGGACCCGGGCAAAGAGCCTCTTCCTCGGGTGGTAGGGGAGGACGGGGGCCCCACAGGGGCGGCCGGCAGGGCCCCTCCGCCTCACTCCTTCCGGTACCGGTTCCTCGCGATCCCCGCGGGGCCGAGGAGGAACGCTGCCTCCTGACCGGTGAGAATCCCTTTTTCGACGGTAAGGTCCCGGACGGACCACAGCTTCTCCACCCGCCTCATCGCCCCTCCCCCACGGGCCGGGGAGGACCGCTCCCGGCCGCCTTCAGCTCCTGCCTCGCCCTCCCGATGGCGACGTTGGGCGGGACCCCCTTCGGGCAGACCTTCCGGCAGTTCCCGTGGAACTCGCAGTCCCACCAGCCCTCCGGGGTGTCGGCCCGGCGGAGCCGGGAGACCCCCCCGGCGTCCCGGGGGTCGATGCGGAACCGGTAGAGGGCGGCGAGGGCGGCCGGCCCGAGGTACCGGGGGTCCCGGCCGTTCACGGGGCAGGCCCCGAAGCAGGCACCGCAGAGGATGCAGTTCGTGTACGTGTGGAGCTCCTTTACGGCCATCGGGCTCATGAGCCGCTCCTTCTCCGGCTCCGGGCCGGCAGGCTCAAGGACCGGCCCGATGAACCGGTAGAACTCGAAGAAGAGGGACATGTCCACGACGAGGTCCCTGATGACAGGCAGGTGGGGGAGCGGCTCGACGAGCACCTCCTCCGCATGGTCCCAGGGCACCGTCGGCCCGATGGCCGGATAGGGCGCAAGCCGCAGGTCCTCCCTCCCCTCCAGGAGGGGCTGCACCTGCGTCCGGCAGGCGAGCCGGGGCTCCTTGTCGATGAGCATCGCGCATGTCCCGCAGACCGCCCCCCTGCAGGAGTACCGGAAGGCCAGGGTGGGGTCCTGCTCCTGGGCCCCGAAGAGGGCGGAGAGCACGGTCATCCCCGGCTCCATGTCTATGCGGAAGCTGTCGTACGAGGGGCCCGGCTTCCCGGATCCCGACCTGAAGACCTTGAGCATCATCTAGTATCCACGCTCCTCCACCGGAAACATCCCGAGGGTAACCGGCCGGTACGCGAGGGAGATCCCCTCGCCCTCCCTCCGGGCGAGGGTATGGGCGAGGAACCTCGCGTCATCCCGGTCCGGGAAGTCCCTCCGCGTGTGGGACCCCCGGCTTTCCTCCCGGGCGATGGCCCCGAGGGCCACGATCTCCGCGATCCGGAGCATTCCCCCGAGCTCGAGGTACCGGACCAGAGCCTGGTTCACCGCCTTCTCCCGGTTCCCGGGCGAGGCCCTCCCTGCGCGTTCCCTGAGGCTCCTGACCTTCCGGAGCCCCTCCCTCATCGACTCCCCCTCGCGGAAGATCCCGAAGTGCCGGAGCATGGTCTCCTGCAGCTCGCGGACGAGGGGGAAGGGAGATTCTCGCCCGGGCCCATGGCCCTCGCGTTCTCCCTCGGGCTCCCCGCCGGAACGGCCCAGGATCTCCCCGATGTGTCCCTCGGTCTCCCGCACTGCCCGGTCCACCACACCCCTGCCGGGTTCCGGCGCGGCAGGGAGGTCCGCTGCCATGGCCTCCGCCGCGAGCCGGCCGAAGACCACCGTCTCAAGGAGGGAGTTTCCGCCGAGCCGGTTCGCCCCGTGGACGCTCACGCAGGCGCACTCCCCGGCGGCGTAGAGGCCCGGGACGCCGCTCCTCCCCGCCGTGTCCACGTCAATCCCTCCCATCGAGTAGTGCTGGCCCGGCTGCACGGGCACAGGGTCCCTGATGGGGTCCACCCCGGCGAAGTCCAGGGCGATCTGCCGGATCCCCGGCAGCCGTTCCCGGATGACGTCTGCCCCGAGGTGCCGGAGGTCGAGATGGACGTACCCGCCGTCGAAGCCGTTCCCCGACGCGATCTCGGTCTCGATGGCCCGGGCGACGACGTCCCTCGGCGCGAGCTCGAGGGCGCGGGGGGCGTACCTGGCCATGAACCGGTCGCCGTGCCGGTTCACGAGGATGCCCCCCTCCCCGCGGGCGGCCTCGGAGATGAGTATGTTCGTGCCGTACAGGGTTGTGGGATGGAACTGGACGAACTCCATGTCCTCGAGCGCCGCCCCTGCCCGGAGGGCGAGGGCGTTCCCGTCGCCGGTGTTGATGAGGGCGTTCGTGGACCGGGAGTAGATCCGGCCAAAGCCCCCCGTCGCGAGGAGGGTCGCGCGGGCGGCGAAGCCCCGGACCTCCCCGGTCATGATGTCGAGGGCGGTGCAGCCGACGCACCGGCCGCCCTCGACGACAAGGGCGGTGACGAAGTGCTCGCCGAAGACCGGGACCCCGCGGGCGAGGACCTGCTGGTGGAGGGTATGGAGCACGTTCTGACCCGTGCGGTCCTCGGCATAGCAGGTCCGGGGGAATCCCGCCCCGCCGAAGGGGCGCTGCGCGATCCTCCCGTCACCGAGACGCGACCAGGCCGTCCCCAGGTGCTCAAGCTCGATGACGGTCCGGGGGGCTTCCCGGCACATGAGGGCGACCGCGTCCTGGTCGGCGAGGTAATCCGATCCCCTCACCGTGTCGAGGGCATGCCGCTCCCAGCTGTCCCCGGTCCCGTCCTCGTCCCCGATGTTCCCCAGGGAGGCATTCATCCCGCCCTGGGCGGCGACGGAGTGGGACCTGAGGGGGTGGACCTTGGAGATCACCGCCGCCGACAGGCCGGCCCGGGAAAGCTGGAGGGCCGCCCGGAGGCCGGTCAGGCCTCCCCCGATGATGACCGAGTCCCATGCTGACACTGCCCCGCCTGCGATACCTGTTCCCTCCTTCAGACCGGGTATCACCTCTGATCCCTTTTAAAGCTGATCCGGAAACCCGGAACCTGAGAGGTGCAATATCCTTTTATCCCTGCAGGTCAGGATTCCTCTCCGGATCACGCGGAGGAAACCAGGTGGAAGCAGGGGAGGTATCGGTCCTCATCGGGGGGAAGGCCGGGGAGGGGATCAGCAGCGCGGGCCAGGTCATCGCCCGGCTCCTCGGGCAGCTCGGGTACCGGGTCCACATGCACTTCGACTACCCCTCTCTCATCAAGGGAGGGCATAACTTCGCCATCGTGCGGGGGGCAGGGGAGCCCATTGGGGCGGTGAGGAACCGGGTGGACCTCCTCCTTGCCCTCGACCAGGAGACCCTGCGGGTCCACGAGTGGCGGCTCGGCGGGAGCGGGGTCGTGGTGTGCAACAGCGATACCGTGAAGTGTCCCCCGGGGATCGGGATCCCCGTACAGTCCATCCTCGCCTCCGAGGCGGCCCCTGCCGTGATGGGGAACTCTGCCATGCTCGGGGCCTTCGCCCGGGCCGCGGGGATGGACTGGGCCCTCGCCGAGCAGGTCTTCTCCCGTTCCTTCCTGAAGGAGACCGCCCGGAACCTCCGCATCGCCCGGAAGGGGTACGATGCCTCGGGGGAGCGCCTCCGGATCCAGCCCCTCGGGAAGGCCCCTCTCCCGGCCTTCACCGGGAACGAGGCCATGGGTATCGGGCTCGTGGAGGCCGGCCTCGGGGTCTACCTCTCGTACCCCATGTCCCCCACCTCGAACCTCATGCACTTCCTCGCCGCCCGGGCGGATGAGGCCCGGGTCCGGGTGATCCAGCCGGAGAGCGAGATCGCAGTGATCCTCATGGCCCTCGGGTGCGCCTACGCGGGGACCCGGGCCGCGGTGGGGACCTCCGGGGGCGGTTTCTCCCTCATGGTGGAGGCCCTCGGCCTCGCCGGCATGGCCGAGCTCCCCGCCCTCATCGTCCTCGGGCAGCGGGCGGGGCCGAGCACCGGCCTCGCCACGTACACCGCCCAGGCGGACCTGGAGTTCGCCATCCATGCCGGCCACGGGGAGTTCCCGCGGCTCGTCATCGCCCCCGGCGATGCGAACGAGGCACGGGGCTGGATCCGGGTTGCCATGGACCTCGCCTGGAAGTACCAGCTCCCCGCCCTCTTCCTCCCCGACCGGATCATCTGCGAGGGGATGTATAGCCTCGACCCGGTGGCGACGCCGGGGTACCGGGCCGGCCCGGTCCTCGCTGACCCGGGCGTCCACACCTACTACCGGTACGCTCTCACGGATACCGGCATATCGCCGCTCCGGTTCCCGCCGGCGAAGGGCGAGCTCGTCCGGGTGAACAGCCATGCCCACGACCCCGACGGGACTACCACCGAGGAGCCGGGGATAACCCGGGCCATGGCAGAGAAGCGGCACCGGAAGATGGCAGGCCTCGCCCGGGAGCTGGAGGGGCTGCACCCGGTGAAGGTCGCCGGGGACCCGGATGCACGGACCGCGATCCTCTGCTGGGGATCGAACAAGGGAGTCTGCGGCGAGCTCGGGGAGAGGCTGGGCCTCCGCGCGGTCCGTCCCGTCGCCCTCTGGCCCTTCCCCGAGGGGAGCTTTGCGGAGGCAATGGACGGGGTTGACCGGTTCTACGGCGTGGAGACCAATGAGACCGGCCAGCTCACCCGGCTCGTCCGGGCGTTCGGGTACCAGGCCTCGGGCATGGTGCTGAAGTACGACGGCCGGGCCTTCATGGTGGACGAACTGGAGCAGGAGCTCAGGAAGGTACTCACATGAAGGGGACCGATCTCATCAGCCGGGCGAAGAACACCTGGTGCCCGGGATGCGGGAACTTCGCCATCCAGCATGCCCTGAAGGACCTCCTCGCGGAGATGGATGAAGACAGGACCCTGCCCCTCGAGCGGGTCATCCTCGTCGCGGGGATCGGCCAGCATGGGAAGCTCTTCGACTTCATGAACCTCAACGGTTTCTACGCCCTCCATGGCCGGACCATCCCTGTGGCCGCCGGCATCCGGCTCGCGAACCCGGATCTCACGGTCATCTGCGTAACGGGCGACGGCGACTCCTATGCGGAGGGGCTCGACCACCTCGTCTTCGCGGCGAAGCGGAACCTTGACATCACCGTGCTCGTCCATGACAACCGGGTGTACGGCCTCACGACCGGGCAGTTCACCCCCACCTCCCCGTACGGGTACCGCGGCCATTCCACTCCTGCCGGCGAGCAGGAGCGGCCCCTGAACCCCCCCGGGCTCATGCTCGCCTCGGGGGCGACCTTCATCGGGAGGGGGTACACGGGCCGGCGCGGGGAGCTGAAGGACCTGATCCGGGAGGCCCTCCTCCACAAGGGATTCTCCTTCGTCGATATCCTCCAGGTGTGCGCGACGTACAACAACCTGACCTCCTACTACAACGAGCGGGTCTATACCTGGCCCCGCGGGGACGAGGGCGATCTCCGGGCTGCGCAGGAAAAGGCGGGGGAGTGGGACTACTCCACCGATGCCCGGATCGGTCTCGGCGTGATGTACCGGAGGACTGCCCCCACCTTCGAGGAGAGTTACCCGGTCCCGGCTCCGCTCTCTCCCGCGGAGAAGGACGGGTGGGTTGCCCGGGTCATGGGTGAGAGGTCCTGAACCGTCCCGTGCGGGGCGCCCATCGAAGGCGCCGATGCCTCGATGGACGCGTACCGGGAGATGATCGCCTTCTTCCGGCGGACCCTCGGGTAAATCCCTTTTTCCGGTGGGACCCCTCATCGATCACCATCACTTCAACGGGTAAGGAGCCATGCACCATACCTGCTCAGTCTGCGGGAAGGAGGCCATCGGGCTGCAGATCATGGGCTGCTGCACCTCAGTCGTCTGCGAGGAGCATGCGGAACCCATGCTCCTGGAACTGAAGCCGGGCGAGATCAGGGAATGGGGCATCTGCTGCTTCCACCGGTTCGGGGATAGAACGACAGGTATAGGGGGCCCGTGAGAGGTTCGTCCAGATATCGGGGGACCGGTCCGCTGCATCCTGCCAGTGAACCCGGAGTCCCCCAGAGCAAGGCGGGGCCCCAGCGGCAGATTTACCCACCGAGGGCAATCGTGATCCCCGCGATGATGATCCCGAGGAGGGATGTGCCAAAGCCCATGGCAATCCTCGAAAGAGTGCGCCTGTCCTGCGCCCGGGTATACCCGACCCCGAAGAGGAGGAGAATGCCGAGGAGGTTCGAGACGAGCAGGGCCGCCCTGGCGTCATCCATAAGGAAAAACGGGGTGAGCACGATGAGGCCGGCCCCGGCCGAGCGGAGGAAGGTGCCCCCGATGATGGCGAGGGAATCGCGCGGGGGCATCCTCCGGCGGAGATCGACCCTGGAGAGGTATCCGACCAGGTGCCGGTAGAGGTTCAGTCTCTGGTCCCCCGGGATCGTCCTGAGGATCGTATCATCCAGCTGCTCCCCGACAAGGGAAATCGCCGATTCCTTCTGCCCTTCGGACTTCGAGAGCTCTATGATCCGGTTCTCCTGCCTGAAAAGGTACCCCCGCTCCCAGGAATAAAAGATTCCGTCGACGATACCCCAGGCGATGCAGCAGGCAAGGGCGGTCAGGGCGACCCGGTGCATCACGGTATCGAGGACCACGGGGCTTTCCCGGAGCACGCTCGTGAAGGTCATGGCGATGATCACCCCGTAGATGATTTCCGCGCCCGCCCAGTACCTGCCGATGTAATCTACGAGGGTCACATCCACTCCTCCTGGTACCATCAACCCGTGTCCGGTATGGGGCATGTATCGTCCCGTGATGGTAAGCCTTTCCCTCCGGGGCAGGCCGGTGTCCCAGGCTGGCCTGAGCGGCAGAACGGGGTTCAGCCCATGGCAGCCGGGGAGCTCCCCGGACCGGCTTCACACCTCAGCCCCCGGTCTTGAGCCATCTTCGCAGGTAACCTCGCTCGCAGGCTCAGCCTCCACCGAAGGTTTATTTATTCCGGTACTTCCGGTACAGCTGCTCGAGCTCCCCGAGGTCGCCTATCGGGGTGGGGATCACCCTCGAATCGTTCTCCATGACATCCCCCGCCAGGTCCCGGAAGATCCCTGCCTCGGTCGATTCGGGGGAGTGCTCCACCACGGCTCTCCCCTCCAGCTCGCAGGCCTGGATCACCGGGCTCCGGGGGACGAACCGGACGAAGGGGGTGCCCAGACGCCTCGCGAACTCGGGGACGAAGGCATGCTCGAAGGCCAGATCGCCGTTGCTGTTGCAGATGATGCCGGCGAGCCCGGTATCCCCGCGGCGGGCGAGGCGCTGAATGGCCCGGGCGATGTTGTTCGCCGCATAGATGCTCATGAACCCACCGGAGCAGATGAGGTAGATCTCCCGGGCGAACCCCTCGCGGATTGGCATGGCGAATCCCCCGCAGACCACGTCGCCGAGGACATCGTAGATGGCAACATCGATCCCGAAGGTCTCGAAGGCCCTGAGATCCTTTAAGATCTGGAGCGCGGTGAGCACCCCGCGGCCGGCGCACCCCACTCCGGGCTCAGGCCCTCCAGCCTCGACGCAGTAGATCCCTCCGGGCGTTTTCCGGACGATGGTGTCGAGCTTCATCGCGTATTCGTCCTTTCCCACCCGCAGCTGCTCCCGGTAGGTCTCGAGGACGGCGGGGATGAGGTTCCCCCCCGCGAGGATCCTCGTGGAATCCCTCTTCGGGTCGCAGCCGACCTGCATCACCGAGAGACCCTTCTCTGCGAGGGCCGCGGAGATATTCGAGGCTATCGTGCTCTTCCCGATGCCTCCCTTCCCGTAGATCGCGATCTGTCTCATCCGTTCATCACCAGTTCGCCTCGTACCTCTTCTCCTTCGAACGCCACCGGATCGTCCACTCGTTCTGGACGGCCTCGAAGAGGTTCAGCAGCCCGGTGTAGCCGAAATACTCCCGGTTGATGAACCTGAACTGGCGCGTCATCCTCACCAGCTCGACGACGTACGCCACCCCGAGTCCCTCGCCGGCATGCCGTTCGATGGTGGACCCGAAGACGACCCTCGGCCTCACCTCCCCGAGGCCCTTCCTCGTTTTATACACGTCGGTGCCATACACGACCTTCGGGCTGAGACCGAGGTCAGCGAGTTCCCTCCCGAGGAGTTCCCGCACCTGCCGCTGCGAGGAGTAGAGGGCGACGAGCTCCGGGGTCATCTCCATGTCCTCGGTAACGAAGCGGACGAGGGGGATCCCGACCGTGGCATCTGCGACGATGGCCGCCGGGGTCCGCAAGAAGAACCGGGCCATGGGCCACTTGCGCCGGCAGGTCGCCATTACCATCTTTTCCCCCTCGGCAATTATCTGCTCCGCCTCTTTCTCCCGGTCGAACTGCCTGCCCAGCTCGCCAAGCCAGCGGGCCGTGTTCGTCATCCCGATGGGGAGGGGGATCCCTGTGCAGATCTGCCCGATCCCGTGCTCCGATGCGAGGTGATCGGCAGCTTTCTGGCCGGCGTCGTGGGAGAGGAGGAGCGAGGTCTCAGCCGACGAGACCTTCTCGATCCCGGCGAGCGGGGTCCTGTGGGTGAGCGTGGCCACGACCGGGACCCCCATCCGGGAGAGGACCTGTTTCACCCATTCCAGGTCCGCCATCCAGGTCGGGTTGGCGTTTGCATGGGGTGCGATAAGGCAGACCGATCCCGGGACCTTTTCGACGTCCCTTTTCACCAGACGCTTCAGGATAACGTCGAGGGCGATATCGATGCCGTCATACTGCGATCCCCTGAACCCCGCGGATTCGATGGGGACAAGCCTGAACTTCACCTCAGGCTGCACGGTCTCGCATACCGCCACGATGTCGTCACCCACGATTTCGGGACCGCATGCACTGATCACGAAGAGGGCCGAGATGTGGAGCCCCTTCGCCTCCCGGATCGTCCGGGCGAGGAGATCCTCACCCCCGTGCACGATCTCGTCGACGCAGAGCTTCGTGCAGAGGGTGATGGTCTCCATGTAGTCGCACTCCTGCCAGGCGAAGGCGTTGTTCACGAGGTACTCGCACCCCTGCGGCGAATGGGCGAGGAGGGCGGCACCGGAGACCCCGAGGGCGGTCTGGGCGGCGCCGTTGAAGGCACACCGGAGGTAGGGATCGGTGCACTTCTCCTGGCTGCCGGCCTCCGGGGCAGGGATCATGCTAGCTCCGGGTTCCATAGAGCATACCCCTCAGGAGCCGGGAGCGCGGGAGATCCTTCTTTTCGAGGGCCTGCCTGACAAGGGCAGCGATGTTCCGAATCCCACGGAACCCGTACTGGGGCTGGAAGGCCGGGTTCATGAGGGTCAGGTTCACCACCGGGCATGGGGGGTACCGTGCCGAGTTTCCGAAGAAGATGGGATCGTCAAACCCCCGGACGATCTCCTCCAGCTCCTCCTCGGTCTCCTTCGACGAGCGGAAGGAGCCCAGGCGGAAGAGCCCCTTCGTAAGGATGATCTCGGGATTGACCCCCGTGGAGAGGAGGAACCTGATGGAGGGCATCCTCTCCTTGATGGTGTAGGGGTGGACGTTGATCACGACGGGATGGGCACCGAACTCCTCTGCCATCCGGGCGAGGGAGAGGGCCCGGATCGGCCCGGGAAACTCCGTGATCTCGATGATGGCGGTCTTCCCGTCAAGGGCTTCCTTCAGGTACTCGAGATCCGGCTGTACCTCCCGGGTCTCCCGTCCGATGACCTCGAGGGCCTTTTCCTCCATCCCGAGGGGCCTCGCGATCCCGAGGAGCCATTCCTTCGTCGCCTCGAGACCGTAGGGCTGCCCGGTCTTTGAGTACGGGATCCCGAACCGTTCCATCATGAGATCGCCGAGCTTCTGCCCCCAGTCATAGCACCACGACGCGTTCAGCTCGACCTCCCGGGCCCTCCGGAGCTCCTCGACCGTACAGCCCCCCGCGATGATGGCGTTTACCTTTATTCCCACCTCTCCGAGGAGCCGTTCGATCTCATCCATGTCCATCTCGAACTCGGTGGTCGTGGGCCCCCAGCGGGCGCCGAGGATATTCACGGTCCCCTTCCTCTTCTCACGCGGGGGCTCCATGAGCTCCATGATGAGCTTAAAGGCATCCTCGTACCCCGACCGGAAGTCGCCCCCGAACCCTTCGCTCCTCAGGGCGAGCACCCGGCAGCCGACGAGCTTCTCCGCCTCCCGGGCGACGCTCTCCACGTCGTCCCCGATGATCCCTGAGCAGCAGCAGGAGAGGATGACGATGAGGTCAGGGTGGTACTTGGCGTACGCCTCCTTCACCGCCTCAAGGAGCTTCCCCTCGCCCCCGTAGATGACATGGCTCTCGTCGAGGGCGGTGCAGGCGGTGGGTTCGAGGGGGACACCCCGGATCTCGCAGCACTCCCTTGTCCGGACAAAGTCGGAGACGTACAGGGGGCACCCGGTGGGGCCATGAACCAGGGGGACGACGTGGCGGATGCCGCTGATGACGTAGTAGGCGGTAAAAAACTTGCACATGGGGGCATGCGAGGCCTGGAGCTTGGGAACCATCTCCCCGCTCTCGACCTTGCCCAGGAGCTCCTGCAGGGTGCCGTGGAAGACTATGGAATCGGTTCCCATCACACCATCTATCTCTCTTTTCCGGGAGGAGTATATACGGGTATTCACAGGCATTGTGGTGCCCCGGGGGGGCCCGGGCAGGGGGCGAGATCAGCCTTTCCAGATCCTCCCCGGTCTCCGCACCACGACTGCCCTTGTGGTCCTTGTCCGGCCCATCCCCTGGTTGTTCAGGAACAGCTCTCGAACATGATGGAGGCGCAAGAATCGAAGGCTGGGCAGCCCCCGGGGCCTTCGTCGTGGGACCGCCCTTTCCCTCCCGGTTTCCTTCCCCATAAACCGCCCGGAGCTTCACCTGCCCCCTGGGGGATGACTACTTCCCCTTGGAACGCCAAGTAGTACAAGGTGATTCGTTCACAGGGGATGAAGAGATACTGTCCGAGGCAGCTCCCGTCGCCGGAACGGGAGACGGAAGGGGCCGGGTTAACCTTCCCGTGAACCCCCGGCAGATCGTTCTCTCCCCGAACTCTGTGTTCTCTATTACCAGGACGCGCCATGACCGAAATGCTATCCAAGAGTGAGGCCTTCGTGCCTGATATTGCCCATATCATGATACTGCAGGAAGTCGCAGACTGCCCGAGCTGTTCCATAACCTATGTCGTCGAGAAGATGCTCCCCGGCCACAGCGAGAGCGTTGTCCGTTCCAGGGTCCGCACGCTTCTCGCCCGGAGGTACCTCGACTGGGGGAAGTCCCCTCTCGGGATCCAGCTGAGGCTCACCTCCCTGGGCCGCGTGGCCCTCCAGAACGCACCGTCCTGAGGCGGCTCCGGAGACCCGTGAGGCCGGGAGCCTCCGGACTGCTCAGGGAGTTCCTGGAGAAGGGGAAAAAGAAATAGGATAAACCGGCCTCTTGTGATGGATTGGGAGGACCCCATCCTCCCTGTGAATACCACACCCGGGGATCCTGAAACACAGCTCCCTATCGGGGTTTTCACCACAAAACGGGAAGCCCCCGTCGGGGCGTATCCTGAATTCCCCTCAATTCATCGGATGTACCCGGCGCTTTGTACCCCCGCCGGTCCCATTCACCGTTGCCCGGGAAGTCGCCCGTTTTAACCAATGGAGAGATCATCCCATGGAGATTTGGTATCTACCCATGGATGGTTCCACACTCCGTATCCGTATTGCTCATATTCATCGCAATTGTTCGTTGCATCGAGAACCATCCTCTCGGAGCTCCCGTTCGCCACGATATCCGCCACCGTCCAGTCATGCCTGGTCACAAAGTCCATCTTTCCCGGTATATGGTAACGGCAGAGCCCGTACAGGGGATAGGTACTGATGTGGTACCGGCTGAGGAGCACCCGGACGAGCATATTCTGGTCGGTACAGTCCCCTGTTCCCGTCGTGAGGGTTTTCTCCACGCCGATGGGATCCTCATAAAAATGGTATTTGATGTTCGTATGCACCCATTCCACCGCTGCACGGGCGGTCGAGAGGTTGTCTTCCCGGGCGAGGGAGAGAGCCGTTGCATTGAGATCCTTCATGTCCAGTGCAGATGCAGGGCTAATACATCCCGCAAATCCCAGGAAAGGCGCAAAGAATACTGCGAGCAAGAAAGCGAGAGCAAAATAGCCTATTTTTTTCTTATCCATCTATTCTATCTCCATATCTCCCGGTTCCCAGCCATTCACGGGTTTCAGGCCAGAATACCCCCGGACCTGATAGCCGAGACGATAAAATATTAATTAAATGTAATTATATATGAAACATTCTACTAACAGAATACAGTTTTAAACAAATATATATCTTAATAACAGGTTATAATTTGTCAAATGGCTATTACATGTGATTATTAACGAGATCAATATATAGATATCTATAAATATTACATACCTCGCCGTGCGGTGCCCATGGTTGAGGGTGGAGAAGGAGAAGGATGAGGGGCAATAAGCATCAAGAACCCTCTCCAAGCATGGTGATATTCACTAACGTCGGAAAGCCCCAGCCGAGAGTTGAACTCGGGGCCTGCTGATTACAAGTCAGCCGCTCTGCCAGGCTAAGCCACTGGGGCCCGGATAAAGGTACGGCCCGGATCCTAAAAAAGGGTAGTGCAGGCGATCCGCCGGGCTTCTGCCCC
>DATKMC010000014.1:0-3259 GCA_035542115.1 Methanomicrobiales archaeon
CTTCAACGGGACCAAGCTCGGTGGACAGCCTGGCCAGTACCCCACGGTGCTCGCGGCGTCCATCTTCTACAACAAGCACGAGATCGTGCTGGACGACAAGACGGGAAAGATCGACAAGCCGAAGGCAGAGGCCCTCTGGGCACGCTGCCAGGAGCTGTCTGACACGGTGAACATTCCGCACTTCATCCAGATCCTGGCCGAATCCGGGCCGGCGATGGAGAAGTACATCGAGTGGTTCGATGGCGTCGACAAGAAGACGGCCTTCCTCATGGACTCCTCGGTGCCCGCCGTGCTTGCGAACGCATGCAAGTACGTCACCGAGGTCGGCCTTGCGCACCGGGCCATTTACAACTCCATCAACGGGTCCATCGCGCAGGCAAACATCGACGCCCTGAAGAACAGCGACGTGGACTCGGCCATCGTCCTCGCCTTCAACCCTGCCGACCCCTCGGTCTTTGGCAGGCAGAAGGTGCTCGCAGAGGGCGGTGTCGCGGGGCAGGCGAAGGGCATGCTCCAGATCGCCGAGGAATGCGGGATCAAGCGCCCGATCCTCGACACGGCGGCAACCCCCCTGGGGCTCGGCTCCGGGAGCTCGTACCGTGAGATCCTGGCCTGCAAGGCCATCTTCGGCTACCCGACGGGCGGCGCGTACCACAACATGACCGTCGCCTGGACATGGCTGCGCCGCTGGAAGGGCACGAGCAAGACCCCCTCGCTCCTCGCGAAGGGATACGAGGGCAAGCCGGCGCTCCTCGAGCAGATGGCCCACCACTACCTGGGGGGCATTGAGGGGATCAAGCAGGCGGCATGGTCTGCCCCCGATATCGGGTGCAACCTCATCGCTTCCACCCTCGGTGCTAACCTGATCATGTACGGGCCCATCGAGAACGTCGAGCCCATGATCACCTCGCAGGCGTACATGGACATCGTGACGCTCGAAGCGGTCAGGTCACTCGGTATCGATGTGGCCGAGGGCCAGAAACACCCCATCCAGAAACTCATTTAACCTTTTTTTCTGCAGGTCGATTCGAAAAGGGAGGATATCGGGGTAGCTCCTGCGCCGTTACCGGGCGGGATCAGGAGTTGAGCTTCTTCATCACCCAGGCCATGTTCTCGCCGAGGACGAGCATCGTCCGGATCCCCTCCTCGTCCCTCGATACGTCGCCCCGGTCGAGGCCGATCCCGACGTTCCAGTAGTTCGAGCCCGGGACGACCATCTCACTGATGAAGAAGAAGTGGTTCATCGTGTCAAAGGCATGGATGGCCCCGCCCCTCCTTACTGCAACGACGGCAGCCCCGACCTTCCGCCGGAACATGCCGTCGTTTGCCATCGCGACGAAACCTGCCCGGTCCATGAGCGCCTTCATCTCGGCGCTCACGTCGGCGAAGTAGGTCGGCGACGCGAGGATGATACCGTCGGCCTCGTCCATCTTTCTTATGCACTCGTTCACGATGTCGTCCTCGACGGCGCACTGCCGGTTCTTCTCGCCCATGCACCGGAAACAGGCATTGCAGCCCTGGACCTTCTTCCCCGCGAGCTGGACGAGCTCGGTTTCGATGCCCTCCTTCTCGAGCACGGAAAAGAGGTGGCGAACGAGGATGGCGGTGTTCCCGTCCTTCCGTGCGCTCCCGCTGAACGCGACAACCTTCATGATCGGTTCCCGGGAGCCCGTTGATCGTGTCCCCTCTTAATCGCTCCGGCGTGAACAGGAGGATGCCTGCGGGTAACATGATGCCGGGACATTCTTCCCCGGTTTTTCCCTGCCTCCTCTTCTTCCGACGGAAAAGCCCGGCGGGGACAGGTGGCCGGGCCCGGGCCGGGAGACCCGCGGGGCGAAGGGGGATATGAATTTAATTTTCCCGATTTGGTTTTAAGGAGAAGATATTTAAGATTCCCGAATGAGAAAGTTTAAATAGAATTTAAAGAAAATGTTAAGTGAGGTGCGCGCCCGGGGGACCTGGCACGTTTTCCTTCATGAATATCGGGCAGGACAAACACCTGTGGACGTTCTGGGACTTTGTCCTGATCGGGCTCGTACTTCTCTCGGTCTTTATCGCGAACATCTTCATCTACGTCCTCTACCAGGGGACCGTCTTCGTCCTCACGAACTTCTTCTACATCCCCGTGATCTTTGCCGCCTTCCAGTACCCGAAGCGGGGGATCTTCGTCTCCTCCTCACTCGCCCTCATCTACTTCGGGGTGATCTACACCTTCCTCCCCTCTGACCCGACGGCCATCACCTCGGGGACCATGCAGTTCTACGTCTTCGTCGCCGTCGGGACCATGGTCTCCCACCTGTCGAACGAGCTCCGGGAGCAGGAACTCCGGTACCGGGGCATCTTCGACCATTCCGAGGCAGGGGTGTTCCTCATTGACCGGAAGGACCACCACATTGTCGAGGCGAACGAGCAATCGGCGGTCCTCGTCGGCCATTCCCGGAGCGACCTTTCAGGAAAGGACATCGGGACGGTCTGGTACGACAGCGCCGACATGGAGAACTTCTTCGGGCGCCTCTCGAAGGAGTACGCCATCTCGGGGTACGAGACCCGGTTCCACACCCGCGACGGCGGGGTGAGATGGGTTCTCATCTCGGCGGCCATCCTCGAGGACTGGGAGATCGTCTGCACCGTCGTGGACATCTCCGAACGGAAGCAGACCGAGCGGGAGGTCATAAGAAGGAACCGGGAGCTCGCCATCATCAACCAGATCGGCACCGCCATCTCGACCGCCTCCACCCTCGAGGATCTCCAGAAGGTCGCCCTCGAGAAGACCCTCGGGTTCATGGACTTCGACGTGGGCGCGATCTACCTCGTCCAGAACGGGGTGAAGCTCGCCGAGCTCTCCCACCAGCAGGGGATCCCCGGGCCGGCCCTTGCCAGGATCCGGGAGCTGCCGGCCGACAGCCCCCCGTATAGCCGCACCTTCGTCGAGGGGGTCCCCATCTACTACCAGGAGATGGCGGCGGGCGGGATGGACTGGGCCCGGCCACCCGTCGTCTCCCTCGCGATGGTCCCCCTCGTGACGAATGCGGGGGTCGTCGGGGCCCTGTTCCTCGGGAACACCGAGCCCTACCAGTTCCACGAGGGCGACGCGGCCATCCTCGAGCATATCGGGAAGGAGGTGGGAAACGCTATCGCCAAGGCCCGGCTCCAGAAGCAGCTCCAGGAGAAGATTGACGAGGCGAACCTGTACATCGACATCATGACCCATGACATCCACAATGCAAACACCATCTCCATGGGCTATGCCGAGATCCTC
>DATKMC010000015.1:0-9775 GCA_035542115.1 Methanomicrobiales archaeon
CGTCAGGTTCTCCGAAGTGCCTATCCCCATCGATATACCCATGCCCCCGGAACCCTGGTACCCCGGAAAAGCCGACCTGTTCACGGCCCGAAGACCCGTCCCGTGGGAAAGATTCCGGGTGAATCCTCCGGGATTTGTCCCTCTCATCGGGAGAAGGAACCGGCCCACGGCCCTCCCCGCCCATGCGAGGGCGACGAGGGGGCCGGCGGCCGGGATCGCCATGGCCTCGAGGGAGGTGAAGAGGTGGATACCTCTTCCCGCGAACCCGGCAGATGCCGGTGACGCCCGTTGCATGGCGGTAGCAGGGAGGCCATGGGAGGGGCCGGCCGCAAGCGCGGGTGCGGCGAGGAGGGTCACACAGCAGACGGCAAGGGAGAGGGCAAGGTACCTGGTCATGGATCCGGACACGGGAGAAACACCTCGTGGGTATCGGGTGGCGGAGCGGACGCCACGATGTAATATATATTGTACATTATGTCGTATATAAAGTACTGCCTGCGGCGGGGGTTGTCCCTCCTCCGGAGCCAGGAATCAGACGTTCCCGTCTGCAGGGGGCGAGAGGAGCTCCTGGAGGAATTCGAGGACCAGTCCCGGTTCCCCCACGCCGTACAGGCAGTTCAGGGGGGAACGGGAGACCATCCCCCCGGCCTTTTCGGAACCCGGGCCCTGGCCTCCCGCCATCAGGGGCAGGATGGTCCCTCTCCCGAGGAGTTTCCCGAGCATGCCCTGTTCCAGGGTAAACCCCCCGATCTGGTGCCAGGGAAGGCGGTTCTCCCGCTTCTTCCAGATGCCGCCCCGCAGGATGAGGTCTTCTCTCGTGATGCTGTACCGGATGCTGCGCCGGAACTGCTCGGAGAACCCCAGCACCAGTATCACGGCAATGATGCTCACCGGCCCGATCAGGTACGAGACCCAGTAGAGGATGTCGAGGGCCCGGCCCAGGGATGGATCGGGGGAGAAGGTCGCCATGAGGAATCCCGCGAGGGCGGACAGGCCCAGGGCCAGGGCGGCACCGGCCCACATCTCCGGGGATCGTATCCTCCACCCGATGATGGCGGCGATGGCATAGAGGCTGACCGGGGCGGTGAGGAGGACGGAGATCTCCATCACGTCCCCCATCCAGGGCAGGTAGGCCCTGACCGGTGCACCAAGGGATGCGGTAAAGGCCCCGACAGAGGCTCGCATGACACCGGCTGCCGCGACCGAAACAAGGAACAGGACAAGGGGCGTGAAGGCGAGGAGGTAATGGGCCATGAATCCCCGGGGATCGGGGCCCGTCTCGAGGATGACGGGCCTCCGGGCGCCCGGGTCCTCATCCTGCCTTTCCATGGGAAAAAATCGGCTGCCACCCATAAATAGTTTCAATGGCCCGCAGGGGCTGAGCGCCGAAGGTGCGAGCCCGCGCCGGGCCCCGGGAGGGGCCCCGGCATCGCAAATCTTCTTAAAGTCCCGGGTTGCACACATATCCCACAGGGAAGGTACAAATGGGAATCAAGCCATCCTATATCAAGCGGCTGGGCCAGGAGCTCATCGATCAGCAGCCGGAGCGGTACGGCCGGGACTTCAACGAGAACAAGCAGAGCGTCGCCGTGAACGCGGTCATCGGGAGCAAGAAGGTCAGGAACCGGATCGCCGGCTACATCACCCGGAAGCACAATACAGGGAAAAAGGCCTCAGAAGGAGGCCTTTCTCCATCCGGGGGAAAATCCGGCTGAAGATCCCCCATCCTCTCTTTTCTCGTGCCGGCACCCGAAGGCCCGGTTGAGCCTGACCTTTACACCCTCGACGGTCGGAATCCCCTTCAGGACCTTCCCTATCCCCCTCGCCTTCTCCATATCCTTTCCTCCAGTTCGGTGGATACGCCCTTCCCCTTCTTCTAGCTTCTTCCGGTGCCCGGTCCGGGACGGGATCCGAGCGGGGTGGCATACGAAAATGATAAGAACGATATGCGCGTTGGTTAGAAGCTACAGGAAGGTGTGCAGAGTCTATGTTCGAGGGTGTTTTCCCGGCCATCATCACCCCCTTTACGCGGGGGAACCGCCCGGTAACGGATGATCGCTCGGATCTCGATCTCGAAGGATTGCGGGTGAACGTGAAATGGCTCGTCGATCAAGGCGTCCATGGCATCGTGCCCTGCGGATCGACCGGTGAGTCGGCGACGATGAGCCATAAGGAGCACGAGAAGGTCATCGAGGAGACCGTCGACGTTGTGAACGGCAGGGTTCCCGTGCTCGCCGGCACCGGCTCCAACAACACCGAGGAGGCGGTCCTCCTCACGAAGGCCGCGAAGAACCTTGGGGCAGACGGGGTCCTCGTCATCTCCCCGTACTACAACAAGCCGAACAGGTCAGGCCTCATCAAGCACTACACGAAGCTAGCAAACCTCGATATCCCCGTCGTCATGTACAACGTCCCCGGCCGGACCGGGCAGGACATAAATGTTTTTCAACCTCCTTTGGTTCCCGAATTAGCAAAACATCCCAATATCGTCGGGATCAAAGAAGCAAGTGGAAAGCTTGACAAAATTTCGGAGATCATTGAGGCTACCCGGGACCAGAATTTCAGTGTCATCTCCGGAGACGATAACCTGACCCTCCCCATCCTCGAGCTCGGGGGCGTCGGGGTTATCTCGGTCGCTGCGAACGTGGAGCCGAAGCTCATGGTGGAAATGTACGAGGCCTTCAAGAAGGGGGATCTTGCCCGCGCCCGGGAGGTTAACAACAAGCTCGGGCCGCTCTTCAAGGATCTATTCATCGACACGAACCCCATCCCCGTAAAGAAGGCGGTCGGGTTAAGGGGTATGGCAGCCGGCCCGGTCCGGCTCCCTCTGGATGACCTCGACGCCGAGAAGACTGAAATACTGAAGAAGACTCTCGCCCTCTACGGGCGCTGAACCGGAGGATCGCCATGATCAGGGTGGTCGTCTGCGGGGCGCTCGGCCGCATGGGCGGAACGGTCGCACGGCTCGTCCATGAGGCATCGGATCTCGAGCTTGTCGGAGGTGTGGATGTCCGGACAGGCACCGTCTTCGGAGCGGAGGTCGTACCCTCGAACCAGATAGACGCGTTTCTCGGGAGGGTGAAGCCCGACGTCCTCGTGGACTTCACCGTGGCCGCCGCTGCCGTGGAGAACCTGAAGGCCGCGGCCCGGCACCACGTCGCTGCAGTCGTCGGCACCACCGGCTTCACCCCGAAGCATCGGGAGGAGATGAAGCGGGCCGCCGAGGCCTCGGTCCCGGCGGTCATCACGAGCAACTTCTCCGTCGGGGTGAACATCTTCTGGTTCCTGGTCCGGGAGGCAGCGAAGAAGCTCGGGGACTATGACATCGAGGTCATCGAGGCCCACCACCGGAACAAGAAGGACGCCCCGAGCGGGACGGCGAAGACCATCCTCGAGATCCTGGACGCCGAGGTCGGGGCGAGGCCGAAGCTCTACGGCCGGGAGGGGATGACCGAGCGGGGCAAGGAGATCGGGGTCCATGTCATCCGGGGCGGGGACATCGTCGGGGAGCACACGGTCCTCTTCACGGGGAACTACGAGTGCATCGACCTCACCCACCGGGCCTATGACCGGTCGGTCTTTGCCATGGGGGCCCTCCGGGCCGTCCGCTGGGTGAAGGGGAAGGAGCCCGGCGTCTATTCCATGGCAGATGTACTGAACCTCCACCCGAAGTAAACCTGCCGCATGGACTCGCACCTCCGGTGCTCAATTCACCCTCCTGTCGGGGCGGGCTCTCTATCGAAAGGCTTTCGCCTCTCTCCTTCTCCCCTCCTGAAGGGAGGGTCGAATATCGAAAGGCTGATGCCTTTCTCAATCCCCCCACTATCGTGGGGCTGGATATCGAAACCTATTAGTCCTTTTTTCCCGTACCTATACGAGAATGCCAGCGCACGTGGAATCAGATCTCTGTGTCGGATGCGAGACCTGTGTGGACGAGTGCCCGGCCGAGGCCATCACCATGGAGGACGGCATCGCCAAGGTGAACAAGGAAAAGTGCACCGAGTGCAAGACCTGCATCGACGTCTGCCCGTCCGCGGCCATCAAGATGGAATGAACTGAAAAGATACCCTTTCTCCCCTTATCCTTGAGAATTCTCTGTCCGGTGTCGGGCAAACCGGGACCATCATCTCCCGGCCTCCAGGCGGCCCATGGCCCGGAACCGGAAGGCCTTCCTCCCTTTGCCCCACCGGGTCCGGCGCCTTGCATGGCTGGTAGCAGGGGCAAAGGACAAGGCAAATAATTTAAGGCGGACAGTCTCAAACACTCTGTGCCATGATCAAGGTCGGAGTCCTCGGGGCCACGGGTGCCGTCGGGCAGCGGTTCGTCCAGCTGCTCGCGGACCATCCCTGGTTCGATCTCGTCACCCTCACCGCCTCGGAGAGGAGTGCGGGGAAGAAGTACGGCGACGTGGTGAACTGGAAACTCGATTCCCCCTTCCCCGAGAAGGTGAGGAACCTGAAGGTCACCCCGACCACGGTGAAGGGGGCGAAGGGGGCCGAGCTCGTCTTCTCGGCCCTCCCGGCCGAGATAGCGGGGGAGGTGGAGGACGACTTCTCACGGGCAGGGGTCGCGGTCTGCAGCAATGCCCGTTCCCACCGGATGGAGCCCGACATCCCCCTCGTCATCCCCGAGGTGAACCCCGACCACCTCGGCCTCATCGACGTCCAGCGGGACGCGGGGAGGGACGGGTTCATCGTCACGAACCCGAACTGCTCCACCATCATGCTCTGCGTCGCCCTCCAGCCCCTCAGGGACCTCGGGTGGAAGAACGTCACGGTGGCTACCATGCAGGCCATCTCCGGGGCCGGCTTCTCGGGCGTCGCGGCAATGGACATCTATGACAACATCGTCCCCTACATCGGGCAGGAGGAGGAGAAGATGGAGACCGAGACCCTGAAGATCATGGGGACCCTCCGGGGAGGGAAGGTGAAGGACGCCCCCTTCCGGGTGAGCGCGAGCTGCCACCGGGTGCCGGTCATCGACGGGCACACCCTCGCCGTCTGGCTGGACACGAAGGCAGGTGTCGAGGAGGTGAAGGCGGCCTTCCGGGGGTACAGGCCCCCGTTCAAGGGGCTCCCCACCCAGCCGGAGAAATCCGTCCAGCTCTTTGAGGAGGACAACCGGCCCCAGCCCCGGCTCGACCGGATGCGCGGAGGGGGGATGACCGTCTCCGTCGGGAGGGTCCGGCCGGGCCTGCGCTTTATTGCCCTCGGCCACAACACCATCAGGGGGGCGGCAGGGGCCTCCGTGATGAATGCAGAGCTGATCCGCACCAGGAATTACCTCTGAAAGGGAGGAACAGTCATGCTCAAGGACAACACAGTGTTCGTCGGTAACAAGCCAGTCATGAACTACGTGCTCGCAGTGGTGACCCAGTTCAACAACGGTGCAGACGAGGTGGCGATCAAGGCGAGGGGAAAGGCCATCTCCCGGGCGGTGGACACCGCAGAGATCGCCCTCAACCGGTTCCTGGATAACATCGCAAAGAAGGAGATCATCACCTCGACCGAGGTCATCGATACCGACAGCGGGAAGACGAACGTCTCCTCCATCGAGATCATCCTCGCCCAGAAGAAGTAGCAGGCAACGGCGCCGCCCTCCCGGCCGTGCCCCGGAAGAGAGGGAGAGCCAGCTGTACATCACCGATCCGTCATGACAGCCACCGGAAACACCCCGGGGAGGTCCCCGTGAACTCAGAAGAGGCCCTCCGGGGCCGCCTCATCTCCCTTTCGAGGGACGGGGAGGCCGACCTCGAGGCCCTCTACCGGGAGCTCCATGCCCGGCCGGAGCTCTCCGGCCAGGAGAAGGAGACCGCGGCGAGGCTCGCGGGGGAGCTCCGGCGGAGCGGCCTTGCCGTCCACACGGGGATCGGGGGCCACGGGATCGTCGGGGTGCTGGAGAACGGGCCGGGCCCGGCCGTCATGATCCGGGCCGACATGGACGCCCTCCCCGTCGATGAGAAGACCGGGCTCCGGTATGCGAGCACCGTGAAGGCGGCGGTAGCCGAACGGGCGGTGAAGGTAGGGGTGATGCATGCCTGCGGGCATGACCTGCACATGGCGGTCATGGTGGGGGCGGTCCGGCTCCTCGCCGCCCTGAGGGACTCGTGGTCGGGGACCCTCCTCGCCGTGGGCCAGCCCAGCGAGGAGACCGGGGCGGGGGCCCGGGCCATGGTCAGGGACGGCATCTTCACCCGGTTCCCCCGGCCCATCGCCGCCCTCGCCCTCCACGTGGACCCGAACATCCCGGCCGGGAAGGTCGGGTACCGGCCGGGC
Source organism: Methanomicrobiales archaeon (assembly GCA_035542115.1). GTDB lineage: Archaea > Halobacteriota > Methanomicrobia > Methanomicrobiales > JACTUA01 > JACTUA01. Next base: position 6,276 of record DATKMC010000015.1, read on the forward strand.
AGCATCTCCGCGGGGAGCAGCTCCCTCGATATAACCGTGCGGGGCATCGGGGGGCACGCGGCCAACCCGCACCAGGCCATCGACCCCGTGGTCATCGCGGCCCGGGTGGTCATCGGCCTCCAGACCCTCGTCTCCCGGGAGACCGACCCCCGGGAGATGGCGGTCCTCACCGTGGGGGCCATCCACGGGGGCACGAAGCACAACGCCATCCCCGACGAGGTGATGCTCAGGGTGAATATCCGGTACAACACCGAGGCCGTCCGGGACCGGATGCTCGCCTCCATCGGGCGGATGATCCGGGGCATCGCCCTCTCGGCGGGGGTGCCCGACGAGCTCCTGCCCCTCATCCGGCGGCCCGGCGAATCCACTCCGCCCATGGTGAACGACCCGGAGCTCACGGAGCGGGTCCGGGCGGGTCTCGTCCCCGTCCTCGGGGAGGAGAACGTCATCCTCATCCCCCAGCTCACCGGGAGCGAGGACTTCAGCGTCTTTTCGGACGGCGACCCTCCGGTCCCTGTCTGCTATCTCCGGCTCGGGGCAGCTGATCCCCTGGAGCTCGAGGAGAGCCGGAGGACGGGGCGGGACCTCCCCTACCTCCACAACAGCCGGTTCGCCCCGCCAACCGATCCCACGATCCGGACCGGTTCCATCGCCATGGCCGCGGCGGTGGCCACCCTCCTCCCGCCCCGGACAGGATGAAAAAAAGGACGCCGGGCAGGCCCTTCAGTCGGTTTTTTTGAAGAAGAGGTTGCAGTGGCAGTGCCCCTCTGCCTCGATCTCCTTTTCGTGGTGGGCGCAGGGGCAGATGATGAGCCGGTCCTTCTCGGGCTCCCCCGACCGGATCCGGCACGGGCAGTACTTCTCGCCGTGCTTCAGCTTGTTCCGGACGAGGCCGCGGAGCACGGCGTTGAACTGCCGGTCATCCGTGTTCAGGGCATAACCCTTCTTTCGGGCGTACTGCTTCACCCAGGAGAGGATCTCGCGGTACTGGGCCTCCTCCCCGGGGGTCATCGGCTCTCCCCTCTCCTTCCCCTTCCTATTCCCGGCCAATGGTCTCACCCCGCCCCCTCGATATACCTGATCATGGAGAGGAAGATCCGCTTCCCGTCGTCGGACCCGAGGACCGGCTCGGAGGCCCGCTCGGGGTGGGGCATCATGGCGAGGAAGTTCCCGCCCTTCCCGAGAACCCCCGTGATGTTCTCCATGGACCCGTTCGCGTTCACCTCCTCCGTGACCCGACCCTCCGGATCGCAGAACCGGAGGACAACCCGCCTCTCCCGGTTCAGGGCCGCGAGGGTCTCCTGGTCGGCCATGAACCGGCCCTCCTTGTGGGCGATGGGGAGCCGGATGACCTCCCCCTCGCGGTACAGGGAGGTGAAGGGGGTCGCGTTGTTCTCCACCCGGAGGTGGACCGGCCGGCAGAGAAACTTCGGGTACGCGTTCAGGGTGAAGGTGCCCGGGACGAGCCGGCTTTCGGCCCCGATCTGCGCCCCGTTGCAGATCCCGAGAACGAGGCCCCCGCCCTTCGCATGCCTGAGCACCTCCTCCATGATGGGCGTCCGGGCCGCGATGGCCCCGGCCCGGAGGTAGTCCCCGTACGAGAATCCCCCGGGGATGACCACGGCGTCGTACTTCCGGCCGAGGCCTTCCTTGTACCAGAGGAGGTCGGTCTCCACGCCGCAGACATGCCGGAGCACATGCACCGCGTCCAGGTCGCAGTTGGAACCCCCGAACCGGACGACGGCGAACCTCATTCCCTGACCTCCACCTCGTAGCGGTGGATGACGGGGTTTGCGAGGAGCCGATCGCACATCTGCCGGGCCGTCTCGCCGGCCTCCTCCCGGTCCTTTGCCTCGAGGGAGAAGGAGAAGATCCGGGCCGTGGAGAGCTTTTTCGTCGGGAAGCCCAGGTCGGCAAGGGCGTGCTGGATGGCCCGGGCCTCGGGGTCGAGGATACCCGGCTTCAGGGAGATCCGCACCTCGACATCGAAGTTCATTCCGCCCCCTCCCCCGGGAAGACGGCCCGCTCTGCCTCGAACCGGTGGAGGGCCCCGGGGGTGATCCGCTCGGCCACGGCGGCGTACGTGGACCGGACGTCCCCCTTGTCGAACCGGTACACGTCCTTGTCCAGGGAGTCCAGGGTCTTCGCATCCCAGAGTCGCATGGAGTCCATGGAGATCTCGTCCCCGACGAGGATATCGCCCCTCCACCGGCCGAACTCGAGCTTGAAGTCCACGAGGGTGATGTTGAGGCCCGCGAGGTAGGTCCGGAGGAGGTCATTCACCCTGAGGGCCAGCTTCCGGATGGTGAGGAGCTCCTCCCGGGTGACGAGCCCGAGGGCGAAGATGATGTCGTCGTTGATCATGGGATCATGCCTGCTGTCGTCCTTGTAGTCAATGACCATCACCGTGGGCTTGAGGACCTGCCCCTCTGTGAACGGGTACTTCTTCACGAGGGACCCTGCCGCGACGTTCCGCACGATGACCTCAAGGGGGATCATCTGGAGTTTCCGGACGAGCATTGTCCGCCGGTCGAGCATGTGGATGTAGTGGGTCTTCACCCCGTGGATCTCGAGGTACTCGAAGAAGAAGGCCGAGACCGCGGCATTGTAGACCCCCTTGTCCGCGAGCACGGCCTTCTTCTCGCCATCGAAGGCCGTGATGTCGTCGCGGAACTCCACCGAGACCTCGTCCAAGTTGTCGGCGAGGTACACCGACTTGGCCTTCCCCCTGTAGAGGAGCGCGCCCTTCTTCACCTGTCCTCCCCCCTGATCTGTTGCTCCAGCCGTTTGATAAGTCCTTCGATGGCAGGGTGGTACCACCCCTTCCTGATGAACTGCGGGTAGATGCAGAGCCGCTCCCTGAGCTCGGCATCCCCGGCCACCCGCCGGAGCTCGTCGAGCCCCGGCCACGGGTGCTCGGGGTTGATATAATCGGGGGTCACCGGGGAGACCCCCCCGAGGTCGTCCACGCCGCAGGGGATGAGGGTGGCGGCATCGGTTAGGTTCGGCGGGATCTGCACGGCGACATCGGCCGGAAGGATGTCCCGGGCGAGCCGGAGGGTGAGGCACATCTCCTCGGTGGATACCCCCTGCACCCCGGCCATGGGGGTCCCCTCCTTCGGGCAGAAGTTCTGGACGATGACCTCCTGGACGTGGCCGAACCGCCGGTGGAGGTCGCTGATGGTCATGAGGGACTCCTCCCGGTCCTCCATGGTCTCCCCGATTCCCACGAGGATGCCCGTGGTGAAGGGGATGCGGAGCCTCCCCGCGTCCTCCATCATCCGGATCCGCTCCTCCACCTTCTTCCCCGGCGAGTGACGGTGGGCGGGAACCGGCGCCGTCGTCTCGAGCATGAGGCCCAGGGAGGCGTTCACCGACCTGAGCCGCTCCATCTCCCCGTACGAGAGGAGCCCCGCGTTCGTGTGGGGGAGGAGGCCCATGCCGATGGCCTCGCGGCACATCGCGTAGCAGTAGTCGAGGATACTTCCGTAGCCCAGCGC
>DATKMC010000016.1:0-9301 GCA_035542115.1 Methanomicrobiales archaeon
CACCCCAATCCCGAGGATGAGGAAGAGGGCCCCCCAGTATCCGAGGGTAGACCCCATGAGGCCGCCGATGGGGCCGACCATGGTCGAACCACCGGAGGAGAGGATGATGAGCGCGATCCCGGCACCGAGGAGGGCGCCGCCGAGGGCATGGAAGAGGAAGTACCGGAAGCCGGCCCCGACCGCCTCGCCCCTCTCCTGCCAGATGAGGAAGGTCGAGGTGATGGCCATGAGCTCCCAGAAGATGAGAAGGGTGATCCAGTCGCCGGCAAAGACGGCCCCGATGGAGGTCCCGGCATAGAGGAGGGCATAGAGGTGGAGCCGGGGCTTATCGATCCAGGCCGCAGAGAGGAAGGCGAGGAGGGTGATGAGGGCGAAGATGAGGCCGGTCAGGTAAGAGAGGGAGTCCACCCGGAGGAGGGTCAGGGTGTAGCCCATGAACGGGACCTGCCAGAGGGAGACTTCGGTGGCAGCGGATGGGTTCAGGTAGCCTCCCGGGATGAGGAGGACCACGAGGAGGGCGATACCGGAGACCGCGACCAGGGCCGCCTGCCGTGCCCTCCCCGAGAGGAAGAGCACGAGGGGTCCGCCGACGAGGAAGATGAGGAACGGGGGCACGACGAGGGACGGGGAGGAGCTCCCGAAGGTCATCATCGCTGTCCCGGTCACGTCCGCGGCCATCTTCGCGGCGACGGTGAAGGGGCCATAAGGGATGCCGGGGAAGATCCCAAAGACGAGGGCACAGGCAGCGGTGGCGAGGATGGGAACCGAGAGGGTCCACCTCGCCCCGGCGACGGGACCGTCATAGTGCCGGAAGAAGGCGCGGATGATGATGGGGAGGAAATAGGCCAGGTTCAGCACGCTCGAGACCGCGAAGACGAGGAGGATCCACCAGTCCCCGGCTCCCCATGCCCCCACGGAGAGGTACCACTTGGAGACGAAGCCTGCCATGGGGGGGAGCCCGGCCATGGAGAGGGTTGCGAGGGTAAAAGCAACGAACTCCGCCGGCATCCGCCTTCCCATGCCGCCGAGCTCCGAGATCTTCGTCTTTCCGGTCTCCACGGCCACCGCGCCGGCGACAAAGAACATCGTCAGTTTGCCGAAGGCATGGGCGGCGATGGCAAATCCTGCCCCGAGAACAGCCGCGACCCGCCCGGCGTCAGAGACACCCGGAATCCCCGCCGGGAGGAGGATGGCTGCCCCGAGGACGATGTACGAGAGCTGGCTGATGGTGGAATAGGCGAGCCGGAGCTTGAAGTCGTCCTTTAGGAGGGCCAGGAGGGAACCAACGATGATGGTGACGATTGCGGCCGCGATAACAAGGTTCTGGAGGCCCAGATCCAGCAACAGGGCAGGTCCGAAGAGGAAGAGGAGGACCCGGAGAATCCCGAAAACCCCTGCCTTCACGATGGCCACGGCATGGAGGAGACCGCTCACGGGGGTGGGTGCGATCATGGCGCTCGGGAGCCAGCCGTGGAAGGGGATGATGGCTGCCTTCACCCCGAACCCGGCGAAGAGGAGGAGAAAGGCGATCTTCGCAAACTCCGGGGCAATGGACGCGATGGCCGCGTTGCCCCCGGGAACGAAGTCAAGGGAGTTGCCCATCTGGAGGAGGATCAGCAGCCCTGCAAGGATGGCGACCCCCCCGCTCAGGGTATACACGAGATACTTGATCCCCGCCGCGAAGGCTTCCTCGGTCTCCTTATGGACAACGAGGGGATAGGTTGCAACGGTCAGGATCTCGTAGAAGACGAAGAGGGAGAAGAGGTTCGCAGAGAGGGCGACCCCCATCGTCGCCCCGATGACGATGGCAAAGCAGGCATAGTAGCGGGTCTGGGCATGCTCCCGGAGGCCGCGCATGTAGCCGATGCTGTAGACCGTCGTGAGGATCCAGAGGAAGGAGGCCAGGCATGCAAAGAGAAGGCCGAGGGCATCCGCGGTGAACTGAAGGCTGAACCCGGGATATAGTACCACCGCCGACGTAGATGCAGGTACCGATGCAAATGCCGAGGGCAGGGAGAGAGCCGTGAGGAGGAAGGTCAGGGTGGCAGCGGTGAGCGATGCTGCCTCCCGGGCGTTCGGGCGGTTCCTCAGGAGAAGGATGAAGAGGCCCCCGAGAAAGGGCATGCCGACTGTCAGGGCGAGCGCCCACTGGTGGGCATCCATCAGTGGTCATCCCCCTGGAACGCGACCGGTACAACCGATTGAAAATACCACATGGTTCCCCAGCCGAAGGGTGAGACAGGGAGAAGGGTCTGCGTACCGATGAGTGATGAGAGAATCAGTATGATGCCCGGTTCAACCGACACAGTTACATCATCCCTTCAGCCCTGCAATCTGGTCAGCAAGGATCCCCCTTTTCAGCCGGAACACGTTTACGACAAGGGCGAGTATCACCGCTGCAATAACCGCGTCAATCAGGATCGCGGTCACAACAACCGCCTGGGCTATACCGGTATTGTTCTGAAAAAATCCGGCCATTATAAAGTTAAGGATTACCCCTTTCCCCATGATTTCAATGCCTATCACGATTTTTATGAGGTTTCCCTGGGAAACAACGCAGTATAGTCCAAGAAGAAAAACAACGAGGGAGAGGATGAAATATTCGGAAAAAAGGTCAATCATGGCGTGATTCCTCCCGGAGCAACACCACGACACCGAAGGATCCGGCGAGAAGGAGCATCGCCTGACCCAGGATATCGAAGCCACGATATTCCCACAAGGCAGCGTTGAATGACAGATCGCTACCCACATACCGTGGTTCCGTAATGATCATGGTTCCCAGAATCAGGAGGCCGAGCGCAAGAACAAGGAGAATTGCCATAATTCCTTTATTGCTCATATGCATCCCCTTCCCTCCTGGTAAGGGAAATGGCTGTGGCCAGAAGGGCAGTTACGAGGCCTGCACCCACACTGATCTCAACAACTCCCGCAAAGGGAGACGACTGCAGGAAAAATATCCCTCCGAGGGTCACGCTTCCTATCGCAAGAAAAACAGCAGAATACAGGAGATCTTTTGTCATGACCGCACATGACAGGGAGAAAAGGAGTGCCCCCATGGCAGCGAGATGGACGAGAAACAGACTATCTACCATGGGAGTCTCCGGGGATCATCTCCTCCACTCTCCACCTCTGACATGCTCCCGGACATCTTCAACAGATGAATGTGCCTGGAGCGTTCCTGAATCCTCCTCCGACACCGGGAGAAACACCCATCTCGCCATGAGGATTGAAGGGCATTTATATCGCTCCGGGGGAAGGAAACCAGAAATTATCTTTTAAACAAATCCATCATACCACAAAGCAGAGCATAAAACTTTGGGTTTCCGGTTTTACATATCCGGTGAGGTGGAAGCTCGTTTCAGGCTCCGTACCCATAGAAATTTCGGAAGGTTCTGGAAAAATATGCCATCCGTGTGTCAGGGGCAGGGAAAAATCCTCGTCAGGAACCATAGTGATCTCTTCCAATTTGCACGCCCCTCCACACGTCGCTCCCGCCCGCATCCTCTTCATCGATGCGGCCGCGATGGGGAAACCACCGGGAACCCTCGGCATCATCGAGGCCTGCGACGTGCACGGCGATCTTCTGATCACCCATGCCCTCCCCCTCCATGTCGTGATGGAGTACCTGGAGAAGGAGGCGAAGGCGCCGATCACCCTCGTCGGGATCCAGCCGGACCCGAGCGCGTCCGGAGAGAAGCCGACCAAGGAGGAGGAGGGGGGATGAACCGGCTCGCTGCCCTGCTGAAGGGCTGGTATCCCGTGAATACGGGATAGGAAAAATGGCCCGGGTCGGGAGATGGCCCGGGTCGGGAGACCGCACGGTTTCCCCTCCTTCTTTTCAGGTCCTGAACTTCAGCCCAAGATTCATATCTCATGGGTTTTCATCCTACTCCGGTGGTAACCATGAAGATCAGCGCACGCAACATCCTGAAGGGGAAGGTGAAGAAGATCACGGCAGGGGCCGTCAACTCCGAGGTTGTCGTCGAACTCCCAGGTGGGCAGGAGGTCACCTCGATCATCACGAAGAAGTCAGTCGAGTCCCTCGGCCTTGCCGTGGGGAAGCCCTGCTACGCGGTCATCAAGTCGAGCGAAGTGATGATCGCCGTGGACTGAAATTCCCCTCCTTTTCCCGGCATCCCGCCATGTGTCCGGCGGATGACCAGTTAATTAAATATTATTATATCTATAGGTTAATATATATTAACAAATCCTAATTATAAATCATAAGACTTATACAGGTCCGGGTATATCCCTTTCCGAGAACACGGTGAAATTTCCATGTCCCTACGAAGCCTTTCACTCTTCGCGGGAGTACTCTGCCTCCTCATGCTTGCAGTCGGGATCCTCTCCGGCTGTCAATCAACCACGCCGCAGACCGCCCCGGTAACGACAGTGACCACCTCGGCCCCGGTAACAACGGTTGCCACACCGGCCCCCGGGGTCTCCACCCCTGTGCCGGTGACCATGATCACCACCCCAACCCCTGCCCCGACAACAACCGTGGCGCCAAAGGGCCTCGTTGTGGCCTACACCGCGGCCTCCCTCAAGGGCGTATCTGCGAAGCTCGGCCCCGCCTTCGAGAAGGCATATCCCGGCACCCAGGTGATCTTCGACCTGGACGGCACCCAGATCCTGAAGCACCAGGTGGAGTCCGGAGCCTACACCGACGTCTTCATCTCCGCGAGCAACACGTATACGAACGCCCTCAAAGCAGGGCGGTACTTCGTCAGCGACTCCGTGAAGCCTCTCACCTCGAATTACCTCATCGTTATCCTCCCAGCAACGAACCCCGGCAGTATCTCCTCCCTCGCTGACCTTGGCGTCGCCGGGAAGCGCATCGCCATGGGGACCGCAGAAGTCCCCGTAGGGATGAATACCCGGATCATCATTAACAATCTTGCAAACAGTACCTTCACGTCGAGCTGGAGCGACCAGCTCTTCAAGAACGTGAAGACCTATGAGACGACAGAACCGGGCATCGTCACCAAGGTCTCCCTCGGTGAGGTGGACGCCGGCTTCGTGTACGAGTCCTCCTGCAAGGCGGCACCGAAGGGAACCCTCTTATCCGTTGATATCCCGAGGAAGGACAACGCACTCCAGACCTACTCGATCGCGGTGATGAGAATCAGCACGAACAAGCCGGCCGCCCAGGCCTTCGAGAACTTCCTCCTCTCTCCCGATGGCCAGAAGATCTTCGCAGACTTCGGGTTCCGGTCCCTCTCCTGATGGTCCGGGAGCAATGGTACATTTTTTCCCTTCCCCGGGATCACCGGTTATCCCGGGATACCCGGCTGAACGGCCATGAAACGGATCCTCTCGCGGCGGACCCTCGCCTCCCTCGGGGTTGCCATCCTCGTCCTCTCGGTGATCCTCTATCTCGGGCTCCCGGTCGTCGCGCTCTTCCTCCGGACGACCCCCGAGCTGTTCCTCGCCTCCCTCGCCGATCCCCAGGTGCACCGGGCCCTCACCCTATCCCTCTTCACCTCGGTTGTTTCCCTCGGTGTGGTGGCTCTCGTGGGCACCCCCTTTGCCTACTTCCACTCGAGGAGCCGGTACCGGGGGAAGGCCCTCGTCGATACTATCATCGATCTCCCCCTCGTCCTCCCGCCCGCGGTGGCGGGGCTCGGGCTCCTCCTCCTCTATGGCCGGACCGGGCTCATCGGCCGGTACCTGGACCTTTTCGGAATCACCATCGCTTTCTCCACCCTCGCGGTTGTCATGGCCCAGGTCTTCGTGGCCTCCCCCTTCTACATCCGGCAGGCAAAGGCCCTCTTTGAGCAGCTGGACCCGGCCTACGAGCAGACGGCCCGGACCCTCGGGGCATCGCCCCTGCGCATCTTCATCGGGATCACGATACCGCTCACGGCGACAGGCCTCCTCTCCGGCGCAGTCATGACCTTCGCCCGGGCCCTCGGGGAATTCGGTGCGACCATCATGTTTGCGGGGAACCTCCCCGGCGTCACCCAGACCATGCCTCTCGCCGTGTACGGCGGTCTCGAGGGGAACTTCAACATCGGGATCACCATCGCCATCCTCCTCGTGATCCTCTCCTTCGGTATCATGGGGGCCATCCGGTTCTTCGCGGGGAGGGAGGAGCCCCATGCTTGAGGCGAGGGTGACAAAGGTGCTCCGCGACTTCCCGCTCGACCTCGCGATCACGGTGGATGCAGGCGAGATACTGGTCCTCATGGGGGAGAACGGCGCGGGGAAGTCCATGACCCTCAACCTTATTTCTGGGATCCTCCCTCCCGAGTCCGGGTTCGTCAGGCTGAACGGGACGGTACTCCACGACCAGGCGCGCAGGATCCAGGTTCCCGTCGAGGAACGCAGGATCGGGTACGTCTTCCAGAACCCCGCGGTCTTTCCCCACATGACTGTCGGGGAGAACATCGCCTTCGGGCTCAGGGCCCGGGGGGTGGCCGGCACCGCCATCGGGGCCGCCGTGGGCCACTGGCTCGGGCGGATGAACCTCACCGACCTCGAGGGGATCCGGGCGGGGAACCTTTCGGGCGGCCAGCGGCAGAGGGTCGCCCTCGCCCGGGCGCTCGCCCCCGGGCCCGTCCTCCTCCTCCTGGACGAGCCCTTCAATGCCCTCGATGTCCGGAGCATCCATGAGCTGAAGTTCTTCCTGAAGGAGCATGTCACCGCGAACCGGATCCCCTGCATCCTCGTCATGCACCGGGTCCGGGATGCCATCGACGTCGGGGACCGGGCCTGCATTATCGACCGCGGTGTAAAGGTATGGGAGGGGAAGCCCGAAGATCTCCCCGACGTTACTTGGCGGGGAGGGATCCGGGAACCTTCCTGACCCTGCCGGTCGCGGCACGCTGGCCGGGTTCACGTACCGGCTCCTCTCCGCCACAGCCAATGAAGGCCGTCGCGGCCGTTTTCCAGGTCTCCTCGAGGAAGATGAGCCCCGATAATTCTACCCGATCCCGAACATGAAGTACGATATGACCAATCCGGCGAGGACCACCCACAGGATCTCGGCGCCAAGGACCAGGGAGATAAATGTGCCTGCACCGAGGATGATTGACGGGATGTCCCACGGGATTCCCATCCCGAATTTCATTGTTACACTTACCAGCAGCCCCACGAAGGAGAAGAGGATCCCCCTGAAGATCCGATGATAGACCGGCGAATCGCGCAACCGGTTGAAGTAGGGGGCAAGGCCGATCACCAGGAGAAATGAGGCGGCGAACATCCCGACGGTCGCCGCCAGTGCCCCTGGCAGGCCGCCCACGAGATACCCCACGAAGGTCGCGGTGATAACGATGGGACCGGGGGTCACCTGCCCGAGGGCGATGCCGTTTAAAAATGTCGGGGCATCAAGCCATGCATGCACATCCACGACCTGGTGGAACATGAGGGGAAGCGCGGCAAACCCTCCGCCGAAGGCAAAGATATCGACACTGGTCATGGTGAAGGCCAGATCAAAGAGATCACGCCGGAAGAAAAACAGGAGAAGGTAGAGTGACCCGGCTGCCGCGGTAATGATGATGAACGCCCGGGTAACGGTCCCATCCATCACGGGTTCCTTCGAGTGAGGTGCCTGTAAATCTTCCCGGAGGAACAGGTACCCGAGCAGGCCCGCGAGCAGGATAACGATGATGGGACTCACGCCGGAGAAAAACAACACCGCCGCGATAATCGCGAGGACGCCATGGACCCATGTCTTCAGGTAGAGCCGTGCGAAGGACAGGGCTGCGCTCGCAATAATCGCCACCGTGATTATCTGCAATCCCCTGAAAACGGCGAGACTCGCGGGGAGCGCTGCGGTCTGGACATACAGGGACGATAAGATGACCATGATGATGAATGCCGGAAGCCCGAACCCGACAAAGGAAACCAGGGCACCGGTCCAGCCTTCGATGAGAAGTCCCACGTAGGCAGCGGTCTGTATCGCCGTTGCCCCCGGCACCATCTGGCAGAAGGTGACTCCCTGGCTGAAGGATTCCCCATCGATCCAGTGTTCCCGATCCACGGCCAGTCGTTTTATGTAGGCGACCATGGCCGGGCCCCCGAAGGCCGTGAGACCAAGGCGAAGAAAGGAGATGAAAAGCCTGCCATTGGAGGGTTTTTGCCGGTCCGGAAACTGGTCGGCTTCTGGCATCGACCTCAGAAACCCCCGCTCTCCCGCAACCGCGACAGTGCCGCTCCGAGGGCCTCCACCGCAGCTTCCCCGTTCCGTGCGGCAACCGCGATGATCACCTCGTCGGTTCCCCCGAAGAGGCTTCCCTGCCTATAGGCCGCCTCCACGCCGATGACCCCGGCGAGACCTTCCACCGCCCGGGCAATTCCGGGAAGTGAGGGCCCGGGGTCTGCCGTCCCCCGCGGCAGGGGAACGGTGGAAAAGGCCATGACGCATTCCCCTCCCTCCTCCCTGCACTCGACCCCGAGCTCCCTCAGGAGCTCGCCGGGGGAGTGGTAATCAGGGAACCGGTCCAGGACAGGGATCACCTCCTCCGGTTCCGGGTCCCGAAGGACACATCGTTCTGCCTCGAGGTCCCCGATGATGATCTTCGGAAGGCTGCTCCCCTTGTAACCCTCGATGACCGCGACGGCAATCCCCTGCCCGGCGAGGAAATCGAGGGCATCGGTGAGGGAGGTGCTCCGGAGGGTGACGAGGGTCTTCTCCTGGTCGATCCCGGCAACCGCCACCGCCCCCGCCTCGAACATGACCGTCGTATCCTTGCCCTTCGGGAGGAGCATCGAGTGGTGCCCGGTATGCTTCACCGTGCCGACGGGACCGAACCGTGCGAGGAGGGGTATGAGGGACCGGATGAACGTTGTCTTTCCGGATCCAGAGACCCCCGTCACCGGGATGACCTTCATGGAACTGCTCCGAAAATACTACTTCCCTGATACGAGATGAACCCTTTCAAACGGATCCTCAGAGGGGAAACCATAAAAACCGGGCCACCCCACAGGGAGATTACCAGGAATCCTCTCTACCTGTTAAATAAAAAGAGATGATTCAATAATTTCTTGAAAAAAAAATTCCTGATTAAACGGTTTTATTTAATTTTCTGCCGTTTTCAGAACCTTTAAATTAACATCCCCGTAATCTTATTCCGGCTATCGAATTTTCCCGTCAACAAGGAGGATCCATGGCGTTTTCAGTACACGTGAATCCGGAACGCTGCTCGGGCTGCGGCAACTGCGTCGCCGCCTGCCCGGTCGATGCCATCGAGCTCTTTACCGTCGACCCGGTGACGAAGGAGAAGATCTACCAGGTACAGGACGGCCTGGCCGTGAGCATCGACATCAAGTCCGAGCTCTGCGCCGGGTGCGGTGTCTG
>DATKMC010000017.1:0-37415 GCA_035542115.1 Methanomicrobiales archaeon
GTTATCTCATCATCTTCGGCACGATGTCGATGCACATGCCGGCAGCGATGGTCGACCCCATGTCCCTGATGGCGAACCTGCCCATCGGGGGGATCTCCTTGATCTTCTCGATGACGAGGGGCCGCGAGGGCTTGATCTGGACGATGGCCGCGTCCCCGGTCTTGAGGAAGGTGGGGTTCTCCTCCTTCGTCTGGCCGGTCCTCGGGTCCAGCTTCTTCTTGAGGGCCGTGACGGTGCAGGCCACCTGGGCGGTGTGGCAGTGGAAGACCGGGGTGTAGCCGACGGTGATGGCGCTCGGGTGGAAGAGGATGACGATCTGGGCCGTGAACTCGTCGGCCACCGTCGGGGGGTTGTCCACGGGTCCTACCACGTCGCCCCGCCGGATCTCGTTCTTCGCGATCCCGCGGATGTTGAAGCCCACGTTGTCCCCGGGCACCGCCTGGGGGATCTCCTCGTGGTGCATCTCCACGGACTTGACCTCGCCCGTCTTGTTGGCCGGCATGAAGATGACGTTCATCCCCTTCTTGAGGATGCCGGTCTCGACCCGGCCGACGGGTACCGTCCCGATGCCGCTGATGCTGTACACGTCCTGGATGGGCAGGCGGAGGGGGAGGGTGGTGGGCTTCTCGGGCTCCTTGAGGGTGTCGAGGGCCTCGAGGACACTCGGTCCCTTGTACCAGGGGGTCTTCTCGGACTTCTTCGAGATGTTCACGCCCTGGAAGGCGGAGGCGGGGATGAAGAGCATGTCGTCGGGCTTGTACGCGACCATCTTGAGGAGCGCGGTCACGTCCGCCTTGACGGCGTCGAATTTCTTCTGGTCATAGTTCACCGCGTCCATCTTGTTGATGACGATGATGAGCTGGTTGATCCCGAGGGTCCGGGCTAGGAAGACATGCTCCTTCGTCTGCTCCTGGACCCCTTCGGAGGCCGCGACCACGAGGATGGCCGCGTCCGCCTGGGAGGCGCCGGTGATCATGTTCTTCACGAAGTCGCGGTGGCCGGGGCAGTCCACGATGGTGAAGTAGTACTTGGGGGTGTCGAACCGCTTGTGGGCGATGTCGATGGTGATCCCCCGTTCCCGCTCCTCCTTCAGGTTGTCCATGACCCAGGCGAACTCGAAGGTTCCCTTCCCCTTGCTCTCGGCCTCCTTCCGGTACCCGTCGATGACGTGCTGGGGTACGGCTCCGGTCTCGAAGAGGAGCCGGCCGACGAGGGTCGACTTGCCATGATCGATGTGTCCGATGACGGCGAGATTCATGTGGGGCTTTGCTGCTGCCATTTTCCTTGATCCTCCATGTTAACGATGGAAATTGCGAGCTCACAATCCGTTTGATGCGAGTGTAAATTATTGGGGACAGGACTATATAAAATATCGTCAAAGCCCCCCTTTATCGCCCTGGAAGGGCGTCCCGGGCAGGCCTCCACGCCCCCGGGCGAAGCCCGGGAGCGAGGGGCGTCCGGGGAACAGCCGGGGTGTCGGGCCCCACCAATTCGGGGAGAGGGACCGACACCCTCTTATTCCATGGGACATCCATGATCAGAGTGCCATGAAGGACCTGACTCTTCTCAGGAGCCCGCCGTCAGACCGGGTGACGGTCCAGTGCGCCGACGGGGAGGTCGCGGTGCACAGTCATTGCGCCTACTGCACCCACTGCTCGGGCGTCCGCGTCGGGAAACGGACCATGCCGAACCCCGTTCTCCAGGCCTACAAGGACGTTCGGAGGGGTACGGCCCCGGACGAGGCCCTCATGAATGCCGCCATGACGCTCAACACCCTCGTCCGCGACGGGGATGCCATCGCCTGCGATGACGACGGGAACGAGGGGTTCTCGTCCCTTTACCATCACTGCTGAGATTGCCCTGCCTGCGGGGGCTCCGGCAGCAGGTCCCGGGTGAGCTCCGTCCTGAAGGCCTCAAAGTTGAGGTCATCCAGCTGCTCGGCAAGGAGCCGGCCGCTCCAGGCCCGTCGGTAGACCCATTTCACGATCCGGTCCACCGCCTCCACCACCTTCTCCTCATCCTCGAGGGTCATGAGGACCCTCCCGATCCGGGGGTGCCTCCCCCGCCGTCCCCCGACGGTGAGGAGGTAGTGGCTGTGCTCCGACTTCAGGAGGTGGAAGGGGCAGGACTGGATGCAGACCCCGCACTGGACGCACTTCTCGGGGTCGAGGACCGAGACGCCGTTCCGGATGGAGATGGCGCACTCCTTGCAGTACTCGGCGCAGGTCCCGCAGCCGGTGCAGAGCCCGGGGATCCGCTTCGGCTTCACCCGGCCGATGATCCCGATCTCGTTGAGCATCGGGCTCGTGCAGGCGTTCGGGCAGCCGGAGATGGAGATCCGGATCTTCACGGGCATATCTTTCCCGAAGAGGCGCTCGTCGAGCTTCTTCGCGAGCCCGATGGTGTCCACCATCCCGTACTTGCACCGCTCAACGGAGGGGCAGGCCACGATGTTCACCACCTCGTCCTTCTCGGAGCCGAGAGGGGTGCCGTTCTTCGCGAGGGCCTTCGTGATCCGGGGGATCTTCTTCGGGTCCACGTGGGGGATCTCGACGGCCTGCCGGGCGGTGACATGGACCCTGCCCGTCCCGTACCGCTTCGCGATGGCGGCGAGGCCCCTCACCTGGTCGGCCGAGAGGTTCCCTGCCGGGACCCGCACCCGGACCGTGCAGAAATCGGCGTCCCGCTCGGTGATGAGCCCGCCCCGGAGATGAATGCCATAGTGGGGAGACATTGCTAAAGGGTGTTGCCACCCATGGCATAAAAAGGATCAACCCCTGCAGCTTCAGGGGACGAGGACGAGGGTGGCGATGACGAGGGCCCGGGCGATCTCGTGGGCCCCCCCTGCGACATCCCCGTTCACCCCGCCGAAGAGCCGGTCCGCGAGGGTAACCATCCCTGCCACCGCGAGGCCCGTGACCACCGCCGCGAGGAGGATTGTCCCTGGCGGGAGGACGAGGAGGAGGGGCACGAGGAAGACGAGGGCATAGACCCCGTGAACCGGCCGGGCTCCGCGGTGGAGGGTCGCGTGGATCCCCTCCCTGAAGGGCCGGCCGGCGACGGTGATCCAGACGAGGCCGAGCCGGGCGAGGACCTCCCCGGCGAGGATGGCCACCCATACCGGGGAGGCCGAGGACAGGGCGGCATAGGCGAGGAGGGTCACCGTGATACCGAGGCCGACCCCGCCCGCCCCGATGGCCCGGTCGGTGAGGGCCACGACCCGCTTCTCCCGGCTCCCGTGAGCCATGAGGCCGTCCCCGAGGTCGAGGAGGCCGTCCAGGTGGTGGAAGCCGGTGACGAGGAGGACGGCGGCGAGGGCGGCGGCGGCCGCGAGGGCCGGGGACCGGGGGGCGACGAGGAAGGAGATGACCGAGGCGGTCCCCCCCGTGACCCAGCCGGCGAGGGGGTAGAGCCACAGGTGCCGGGCGAAGGCCCCGAGATCCGCCGGCCTCCCGAGGGGTAGCCGGGTCTCGAACTGGAGGAGGGCGGTGACGGGGTCGGCGATCATGCGAGGCACTCTGTGTAGAACCGGGAGGTGCAGCCGGCGATGAGCCCCGCCACGGCATCGTCGAGGAATGGCCCGAGCCGGCCGAGGACCCCCGGCTTCTTCTGGTCGTACCTGGTGAACTCGAACCGCGCGCGGGTCCCCCCGATGTACTCGGCGATGGCCATCCCGAGGATCTCGTCGGCGAGGAGGAAGACCGGGTCGCCCCCGATGGTCCCGGGCCTCCCCGTGCAGAGCTCCTCCTCGAGGAAGACCGCGGCGAGGAGGAGGGAGGAGATGTTCGGGTCCCCCATGGCCTTCCCGATCTTCCCCGAGATCATCCCCTTCGCCTCCTCCGGTGGGACCCCATGGGGGACGTAGAGGGCCATGGCCGCCTCCACCATCGCCGGGAGCGTGGCCCCCTTTGCCTCAAGCCGCTCCGCCACCCCGAACATGATGAGATCCATTTTTTTATCCCGGCTTCTTATAGAGATCGGTATGCCATTCCTCTCGGGGACCCTGCCGGCCCGGCCGGGGCGCCCGCTCTTTGCAATCGTCCTCGGGAACACCCTCATCTCGACAGTACCCGGTGTCTCGGGGGCGGGGATGTCCCCGGAAAAGACCGTGCTCACGCCGGTTCTCGACTCCGAGTTCATCACCCACGGGGCCATCCGGAGCCGGAGGATGAAGCCGAACACCCCTACCGGCTGCCCGACCCCCGCGGTCATCACGCGGGCCATGATGGCCCTCCTCGGGATGGAGCCCCTCTTCGTGAACGCCGGCCTCACGACCAGCCCGGTCATCCCGTGCCTGGACGTCTACGGCGAACCCGGGAGGGACCCGCGGGAGGGGGATGCCGTGCCCCGGGCCCGGGACCTCTATGCCCGGGGGGAGCGGGTCGGGGAGATCATCTCCCGCTGGTCGGACTTCCTCGTGCTGGGAGAGTGCGTGCCGGGCGGGACCACGACGGCGCTCTGCGTGCTCCGGGGCCTCGGCATCCCCGCGAATGTCTCCTCCTCCTTTGTAAACAACCCGGTCGTCCTGAAGGAGGCCATCTGCGCGAAGGTCCGGGAACGGGTCCGGGCCGAAGGGGCAACGGATCCCCTCGACATCATCCGGATCGGGGGCGATCCGATGATGGCGGTCGCCGCCGGTATCTGTTCCTCCTTCCGGGGCATGGCCGTCCTCGCAGGGGGGACCCAGATGCTCGCCGTCGCCGCGGTGGAGAGGGACCTCGGGAAGAACGTCCCCCCCGTGGCGACCACGGTCTACGTACGGGACGATCCCTCGGCGGGCTTCGCCTCCACGGCGGAGATGGTCGGGGCCCGGGTCTGGTACGTCGACCCCGGCTTCGGTGACCTCGGCCACCCGGGCCTCGCACGGTACTGCATCGGCGAGGTGAAGGAGGGGATCGGCGCGGGCGGGGCGCTGTTCCTCGCCCGGGTCATGGGGAAGACCGAGGAGGAGATCCGGGAGGCCGTCCTCTCCACGGTCTCCTCCTACTGAAAAACTACTAAAGACCTGAGGCAAAAGTACTATCCATGCGTCCCCTCTACGTGGTGAACAACTTCGGGCAGTTCAACCACCTGATCCTCCGGAGCCTCCGGGACATGGGGATCCCCGCCGAGCTCGTGCCGAACACCACGCCGCCGGAGCAGGTCGCGGCAGGGTGCCGGGGGATCATCCTCGGGGGCGGCCCCTCCATGGATCGGGCGGGGAACTGCAGCAGGTACCTGGACCTCGGCCTCCCGGTCCTCGGCATCTGCCTCGGGATGCAGGCCATCGCCCTCGCCCGGGGCGGGGCGGTGACACCGGGGTCCATGGGCGGGTACGGCCTCGTGGAGGTGGAGGTGGTGGAGCCGGACGACATCCTCGCAGGCTACCCGCGGCTGAACCAGGTCTGGGCCTCCCATATGGATGAGGTAACCCGGCTCCCCGAGAGCTTCACCCTCCTTGCCAGCTCCCGGATCTGCTGGATTGAGGCCATGGCCAAGCCCGACGAGCGCCTCTACGGGGTCCAGTGGCACCCAGAGGTGAGCCACACGGTGAATGGCAGGCTCACCTTCGAGAACTTCGACCGCATCTGCCGCGAGGACTGAAGGCCCCCGCGGTTCTCCGTATCCCCTCCAAATGGACCCCACCCTCCAGGACCTCGCCGCCGAAATCCAGGCCATCGGGTTCTCCTGCCGGCGGTGCGGTGCCTGCTGCCGGCCGGGGGAGGAGGACTCTGGCCTCGTTTTCGCCTCACACGACGAGGTGGAGGTCCTTGTGGCCTCCGGCGCGGGGTCCTGGGACGAGGTGGCCGCACCGTACCCGGATTTCATTCCCTGCGGGAACGGGTCGATGGTCACCCTCGGCTGGTGCCTCCGGCGCGAGGGCGGCCGGTGCCGGTTCCTGGGAGACAGGGGGTGCACCCGCTACCCGGAACGGCCGTGGATCTGCCGGACCTATCCCTTCGCCCTCGTGGATGGGGGACTTTCCGTCTCCGACTGCTCCGGTCTCGGGGTGGCCATATCCCGGGAGGATGCCCTCCTCCTCGCTGAAAAGCTCCTCGAACGGGCCAGGTCCGAGGAAGATGACGAGGAGCGGGTAAGGAGGGCCTATGCCTGCGCCCGGGTCCCCGCGGGGAAGCGGTGCGTCGTTGACAGCGCCGGCCTCAGGATCCTGGAGGACTGAGCCCGCCGCCCGGCACTACCTGGCCCCCGTCCCGCGCAAGCCTCATGTAACCCCTCGACCAAACCGGCGTCTATGAACCTTGGCACGACCATTATCAAGGGACGGCGCTCGGTCCGGAAATTCCGGGACACCGATATCCCTGAGGACGCCATCAAGGATGCCCTCGAGTGCGCCCGTCAGGCCCCGACGGCCACAAACGCCCAGCCCTGGCTTATCGGGATCATCCGGGACAGGGACACCCTCGCCCGGATCGCGGACATCACCGACCATGGGAAGTTCATCAGGGACGCCCGGGCCTGCTTTGCGGTCTTTGGGGAGCGGAAGGCGAAGTACTACCTGGAGGACTGCTCCTGCGCGACCATGAACCTGATCCTCGGCCTGTGGGCCTACGGGGTGGGCAGCTGCTGGGTAGCCGGGGACAAGAAGCCTTATGCCGGGGCCATCCGGGAACTCCTCGGGGTCCCGGGAGGCTACACCCTCGTCTCCCTCGTCCCCGCGGGGTTCCCGGCGGAGATGCCTGCCCCGCCGAAGAAGGATTTGTCCTCCATCATCTTCTCAGAGCGCTTCGTCCCCCGGTAGGGCGCTCTGCTCGGCCGGGCAGAAGGGGCAGATGGAGGTCTCGACATCGTCCTCCTTCTCCCGGACCGGGCAGTGGTAGGTCCCGTCCCGCTCCTCCACGAGGAACCCCCCCGGGAAGGGCGTGCCCACGGGATGGCCCGGGAGCTCGCAGACGAAGATGGTGAAGGCAGCGATGAGGTAGTAGAGGAGGGTGAGCCTGGGATCCGTCTCATCCTCCCGGTCGGGAATCCCGAGGAGGAGATCGCAGAACTCCCCGAGCTTCCCCTCCGGGGGACCGTGGTACTCATCAAACCTCCCCCGGTGGTAAGCCGCCATGATGGCATGGTGGGTCCCGAAGAGATGGGCCATCATCTTCGGCTGGAGCTGTGCCCGGTAGGCCGGGGGGACGTGCCTGAGGTCCCGTTCCACCGAGGCCCGGAGCTGGAGGAGGTCATGGAGTGAGTAGGCCGCGACCTCTCCGGCGATGATGACGGCGAGGGCCTCCTTCGATCCGGCCCGCCTCATCCTCGCCGCGAGGGCCGCGATCCGGGTGCGGAGGGATTCCGGTTCCATGGGCCTGTTCCTGCCCCTGTTCTCCCCGGAGGTATTGCTCTCCCCGGCATTGAACCTTCCGCGCCCGCTCCCTCGATCCCATCCAGAGGGGCCCGTTCCCCAGTCCAGAGGGGCCCCTACCCCCCTGGACGGAGGAGCCGCTTCGCGCCTCCTCCCCCCTGGGCGATCCAGGCATGGTCCCGAGGGGCCCCCACCCCCGGGACACCCCCGGATCCTTCGGAGCCGGATTTCCCTGCGGGACCCGGGATCCCGTCCCGAGGGCCCCCCTTCCCCCTGGACGATCCCGGCTCCTGCGGGACCCGGGATCCCAGCAACCCTTATCCCTTTTCTTCCCCCACCCCATGGTATGAGCCCGGCTGCGGAAGGGGGCAGGCAGGGGCAGGGGAGGGCCCCGAAAGGGACCCGGACGGGGGGCGCCCGGGGGATCCGGAGGAGGGGCGCAAAGGGGATCCAAGCGGGCCCCGTTCTCCAGGTCGCCCTCGACCTCCTCGAGCCGGACCGGGCCGTCGCTATCGCCCGGGAGGCGGTCCTTGGCGGGGCCGACTGGGTGGAGGCCGGGACCCCCCTCATCAAGAGCGCCGGCATGGAGGCGGTCCGCAGGCTGAGGTCCGAGTTCCCCGACCGGGAGATCGTCGCCGACATGAAGGTCGCCGACACGGGCACCCTCGAGGTGGAGATGGCGGCGAAGTCAGGCGCGGGCATTGTCTGCATCCTCGCCACGGCTGATGACGAGGTGGTCCGGGAGGCGGTCCGGGCGAAGCAACTCTACGGGGTGCGGATCATGGCCGACCTCATAAACTCCCACGACCCCGTCGGCCGGGCCGTGAGGCTCGGGGAGCTCGGGGTGGACATCATAGCGGCCCACGCCGGCATCGACCAGCAGATGGTGGGGGTTACCTCCGTGGACCTCGTGAAGGACCTCGCCGGGAGGGTCACGGTTCCCATTGCCGTCGCCGGAGGGCTCGACGCGGAGTCGGCGGCCGAGGCGGTGAGGTCCGGGGCCTCCATCGTCATCGTCGGCGGGAACATCGTCCGGTCGGGGGACGTGACCGGCTCGACGAGGACTATCCGGCGGGCCATCGACCGTCCGGGGAGCCGGCGGAAGGGGGCCCGGTCCAGGGACGATGAAATCCGGGAGCTTCTCATGGGGACGTCCACCCCGAACATCTCGGACGCCATGCACCGGAAGGGGGCGATGCAGGGGATCCTCTCCCTCTGCGGGGACGTGAAGATAGCCGGGAGGGCGGTCACCGTCCAGACCTTCGCCGGCGACTGGGCAAAGCCCGTGGAGGCCATCGACCGGGCAGGGCCGGGCGATGTCATCGTTATCAACAACGACGGCGGGGTCCACGTCGCCCCCTGGGGGGAGCTTGCCACGAGGAGCTGCATGGTGAAGGGGATCGCCGGTGTGGTCATCGACGGGGCCGTGCGGGACGTGGACGACATCCGGAGGATCGGCTACCCGGTCTTTGCCCGGGCCGTCGTCCCGAACGCCGGCGAACCGAAGGGGTTCGGGGAGATCAACACCGAGATCGCCTGCTGCGGGCAGGTCGTCCGGCCGGGGGACTGGGTCGTGGGCGACGAGAACGGGGTGGTGGTCATCCCGGGGGAGCGGGTCTACGAGGTGGCGAGGAGGGCCCGGGAGGTGCAGAAAGGCGAGGAGCGGATACGGGAGGAGATCTCCCGGGGCGGGACCCTCTCCTCCATCATGGAGCTCGGGAAGTGGGAGAAACGGTGAGGGGGCTTTAGCTGAAGAAGGCCGCCTCCATGAGCGAGCCCCCGTGGGCGAGGATTTTCTCGATGGCGCTCCTGATATTGTCCACGCGGAGGATGAGGACCGCCGCCTCCTTCCCGCTGTACGCGTACGAGTACTCGATGTTGATGTTCGCCTCACCGAGGACCCGGGCCACCTCGTAGAGCCCGCCCGGCTGGTCCCGCATCCTCACCCCGATGACATCGGTGAAGGAGACGACGAACCCGAGGGACGTGAGCTTCCGGTACGCCTTGTCCGGGTGGTTCACCAGGGCCCGCACCACCCCGAAGCCGTCGGCCTCGGCGATGGAGAAGGCGAAGATGTTCACCCCCTCCTCCTCCATGGCCTTCGCGATGGCCGCAAGCCTCCCGGGCTTGTTCTCCGAGAAGACAGAGATCTGCTTGATGAAGTACTTCTCATGCTCCATTACAACTTCCTCCTGTCGGTGACCCTCTTCGCCTTCCCCTCGAACCTCGGGAGGGAGCCGGGTTCGGCGAGCTCCACGTCGGCATGCACCGTGAGGGCCGACTCGAGGCGCTTCTCGATCCCTGCCTTCAGGTTCATGAGGTCGGTGATCTTGTCGGAGAAGGCCTCGGGCTTCACCTCCACCCTCACGAGGAGGGTGTCCAGCTCGTGCTTCCGGTCCACCACGATCTGGAAGTGCTGGCCCACCTCGGGGATGCCCATGAGGGTGTGCTCGATCATGGACGGGAAGACGTTGATCCCCCGGATGATGAGCATGTCATCCACCCTCCCGGTGATGCGCATGATCCGCGGGTGGGTCCTCCCGCAGGCGCAGACCTCCCTCGTCATGGAGGTGATGTCCCCGATCCGGAACCGGACGATGGGGAGGGCCTCCTTCTTGAGGATGGTCATGACGAGCTCCCCCTTCTCCCCGTCGGCGACCTCCTCGCCGGTCTTCGGGTCGACGACCTCGGTGTAGGCGAAGTCGCCCCAGACGTGGATCCCGTTCTGCTCGGTGCACTCGGTGAAGAGGGGGCCCGAGAGCTCGCTCGTCCCGTAGATGTCATAGGCACTGATCCCGAGCCAGTCCTGGATCCGGTTCCGCATCTCGGCGGTCCAGGGCTCGGCCCCGAGGATCCCGACCCGCATCTTCGTGTCCTTTTTGATGGAGACCCCCATCTTCTCGGCGACCTCCCCCATGTGGAGGAGGTACGAGGGGGTGCAGCAGATGGCCGTCGCCCCGAGGTCCTGCATGAGCTCGATCTGCCGCTCCGTCCCCCCGACGGAGGTGGGGATGACCGTCGCCCCGATGCGCTCGGCCCCGTAGTGGAGCCCGAGCCCACCCGTGAAGAGGCCGTACCCGTAGCTCACCTGGATGACGTCCTTCGCCCCGAGGCCGCAGGAGGTGAGGGCCCGGGCGAGGGAGACAGTCCACTCCTCGAGATCGTTTTCGGTATATCCTACGACCGTCGGCTTCCCGGTGGTGCCCGAGGAGACGTGGTACCTGACGAGCTCCTCCTTCGTCGCCGTGAAGAGCTTGTCGGGATAGTTGTCCCTGAGGTCCCGCTTGAACATGAAAGGGAGCTTCGTCACGTCGGCAAGGGTCTTCAGGTCGTCCGGGTGGACCTTTGCCTCCTCCATCCTCCGGTGGTAGAACGGCGAGAAGCTGTAGAGCCGGTACACGAGGGTCTTCAACAGCCGGTGCTGGAGGCGCCCGAGCTCCTCCCGGTCCATCGTCTCCATCTTGGAATCCCAGTACATCAGAACAACACCCCTCTCCTGTCCACCACCCGCTTCGCCTTGCCCTCGAACCGGGGGAGGGAGCCCGGCTCCACGAGCTTCACGTCGGTCCTGATCCCGAGTGTCTCCCGGAGGGCCGAGGCGATCTTCTCCTGCACCCGGTGGAGGTCCCGGAGCTCTCCCGAGAAGGCCGCCCGGTTCATCTCCACCTCGATGGTCATCTCGTCCAGCTGGTGGACCCGGTCGAGGTAAACCATGAACTGTTCGCCGACCTCGGGGAGTGAGAAGAGGACATGCTCGATCTGGGAGGGGAAAACGTTGATACCCCGCACGACGAGCATGTCGTCCGACCGCCCGAGGATCCGGCTGATCTTCTGCCCCCGGCCGCAGGAGCAGCCGTCCTCGTCCCTGAGCATGGTGATGTCCCCCGTCCGGTACCGGAGGAGGGGCATCGCCTCCTTCACGAGCGTGGTGATGACCATCTCGCCCTTCTCCCCGGGCCCGAGGGTCTCCCCGGTGGCGGGATCGATGATCTCCACGAGGTAGCTGTCATGCCAGATGTGGAGCCCGTCCCTTTCCTGGCACTCCATGGCAACCCCCGGGCCGTACATCTCCGAGAGACCGTACGAGTCGAAGGCCGAGACCCCGAGCCGGCGCTCGAGCTCCGCCCTGGTCGCCTCGGACCAGGGCTCGGCCCCGAAGCAGCCGATTTGGAGGGTCGGGAACCGTGCTCCCTCGGCCGCCGCCACTTCGGAGAGGTGCATGGCATAGCTGGGGGTGCAGTGGATGGCATTGACCCCGAAGTCCTGGATCATCTCAATCTGCCGCTTCGTGTTCCCCGTGGCCGAGGGAACGACGGTGAGGCCCATGAGCTCGGCCCCGTAGTGGAACCCGAGCCCCCCGGTGAAGAGCCCGTAGTTCACCATGTTCTGGAAGACGTCCCCCTCGGCGAGGCCGACCATGGTTAGGTTCCGGGCGATGAGCCCGGCCCAGTTCGAGAGGTCATTCCCCGTGTACCCCACGACGGTCGGCTTCCCCGTGGTCCCCGAGGTGGTGTGGATCCGCCTGACCTCCTCCAGGGGCACCGCGAGGAAGCCGAAGGGGTAGCCCCCCCGGAGATCCTTCTTCATGGTGAAGGGAATCTTCTCCACGTCCGACAGGGCCCTGATGTCCCCGGGCCCGAGCGAGGCCTTCCCGAGGAGGTCCCGGTAGAAGGGGATCTTTGCCGCCTGCGCCACCGTCCACTTCAGGCGCTTCAGCTGGAGGGCCGCGAGCTCCTTCCCCTTCAGGGTCTCCATCCGCTCGTCCCAGAACATCCGGTATCCCTTGGTATGCCGTTACATGGCATGATATTTATGGGTGCATGATCCGGCACGGAGAAAGCTCCTGTCCCGAGAGAGAAACGGGATGCATGTCCGGCAGGAATGAGCCCGGCATACCCGCCCACCGTTCCGGGTACAGCATTTCTGGAATCCCGCTTCTCGTTCTTCCGGGAGGATCTAACCGCCCTTCTTCAGTCTGAGTCCTGCACTCCACGCCTTTCCTGCGGCGCCCCCGAGGGTCCGGTAGGTGTTGTCCGGCATGGTAAGGAGGAGGGGGTCCATGGCGGGAAAGTCCGGCTTTCCGTCCTTCACCACCACCGGGTCCGCCCATGTCCCTTCAATCTCTCCGATGTACAGCGTGTTCGTCGGCAGGGGGACGGACTGCACGAGCCGACACTCGAGGGTGACCGGGCATTCCTGGATCATAGGAGCGGTCTTAAGGTTGCCGTAGAAGACGGAGAAGACCTTTGACTTGTCCACCGTCGCCCCTGAGACGAGACCGCAGTAGTCGATCTTCTCGAGGAGGTCCTTTGACGGGAGGTTCACTGAAAAGGTCCCCGTCTGGGCGATCCCCTTCGGGGTGTGATGGTGGTTCCCTATCCCGCAGGTGAGCATGGGTGGGTGTGCGTTCGCCCTTGTGCACCAGCCCAAGGCCATGAAGTTCTCCTTCCCGTCAACCTGCGTCCCCACGAGCACGACCGGCATGGGGATGAAGAAGTTTGTCCCAATGGAGATCTTGTCCATGTGCTTCCTCCGCTGTCTCTGGCATTCTGTCTCAGCTCGTAGTGTTCATAGCATGAGCGGATCGGTCCACCCATTCTCTTATGTCCCCCGGAATCCCCGGATCTCCTATGCGTCTCGTGGTAGCCCTGGGAGGGAACGCCATTCTCCGCCGGGGGGAGAAGGGGACCGCGGAGGAGCAGTTCGGGCATGTCCGGTATGCGGCAAAGCGGCTCGCCGGCCTCGTGGAGGAGGGGCACCGCATAGCCATCACCCATGGGAACGGTCCCCAGGTGGGGGACATCCTCCTGAAAAACGAGTGCGCGAGGGACACCCTCCCCCGGATGCCCCTCGATGTTTGCGGGGCCGAGAGCCAGGGGATGCTCGGGTACATGATCCAGCAGAGCCTGGAAAACGCCCTCCGGGACGAGGGGATCGACCGGCGGGTGATCACGGTGGTGACCCAGACGGTGGTGGACCCTGCCGACCCGGCCTTTTTCTGCCCTTCGAAGCCCATCGGCCCCTTCTACGGGGAGGCGGAGGCAAAGCAGCTCGCGGAAAAGGAGGGGTGGGCGGTCCTCCCCTCAGGAGGGGGGCTCCTCCGCCGGGTGGTCCCGTCGCCTGCCCCCGTCCGTGTCGTGGAGGAGTCCTCCATCCGGACCCTCGTGGACGAGGGCTTCATCGTCATCGCCGCCGGGGGCGGGGGGATCCCCGTGGTGCAGGACGCCGCGGGAAACGTCTCCGGGATCGAGGCGGTCATCGACAAGGACCTCACCGCGGAACGCCTCGCGGCGGCCATCGGGGCCGAGGTCCTCCTCATCCTCACGGACGTGGAGCAGGTCTCCCTCGGGTTCGGCACGCTCCGGGAGAGGCACGTCCGCTCCGCCCGGGCGGCCGAGGTCCGGGCCTGGCTCCGGGAGGGGCAGTTCCCCGAGGGGTCCATGAGGCCGAAGATGGAGGCCTGCGCCCGTTTCGTTGAGGAGGGCGGCCGGTACGCCATCGTCACCTCTCTCGAAAAGGCCGCCGAGGGGCTGGAGGGGACTGCCGGGACCCGGATCCTCCCGTGATTTACCGGGAAAGCACGCAGGTCATGCAATGGGCGCCGCCGTATCCCCCGGTGGCGTTCGTGAGGAGGAGGGTCGTCATCTCGAGGCCGTGGGCATAGACCTCACGCCTATGGGGGAAGAATTCGGACTCGGCCTTCATGGATTGGTAGTCATGCTCCGCCTGGGAGAGGAGCCGGCCATACTTCCCCGGGTCCGCCCGGGCCTTCTCCCCCAGGCGCCTGAGCACGATGGGGGCGAGGGCGCTCGCGTCCTGGCTGACGCAGGCACCGTCACGCACGCAGAGGAAGTTCGTGGAATAGCAGAGCTGCTCGAGGGTGGTGATCTCGATGAGCTCAAATCCCTTGCTCCCGAGGTACTCGATGAGGTTGCCTCCCGGACCGGCCCGCTCGTACCCGTCCCCCGAGCGGCGCCAGACCGTCACCTTCGCCTCCCGGAGGAGAGCCGGGCTCCCCACCGCCACCCCCTCCTTCGGGAAGTTCAGGTACGTGTCCAGGTGCATGTTGACCATGTGGTCGCGCCCGGTGACGAGGGGGTGCTGCGGTTCCCTGACCACGGCGACCTCCCAGGTCCCGATCCCGCCCCCGAGGAGGTCCTGCACCCCCTCGGGGTTCGTCCGCGACCCGCAGCCAACGAGGGCAAAGTCGCCGGCGGGGAGGAAGTCCCCGCCCTCGAACCTCCCCCGGCCAACCCGGTGGACGGGTTCTATCCCGACGGCCGCGAGACCGAGGGAGGTGACCGCCACCTCCTCCGCCCGTTCGGGGGTCGCCATCCGGGCCATGCAGATACCCCGGTCGGTCGCGGCCTGCTGGTCCCGCATGAAGTAGAGGTTCGGGAGGGGGTTCACGAGCCGGAATTTGCCGGCGGGCCCATGCCCCACGGAAGGGTTGAGCACCGCAATCCGGAAGAGGTGCTCCGGGTCGCGCATTGACAGGGGAACGGTAGGGAGGTCCCCTCCCCGGTGCCCTCCATTGGCCTGGGTCCTCCCGTCCCCGAGCCGCCTCCCCGCGAGGGCGACGAGCCGGTCCCGCACCGGCCCCGGCTCCCCTGCCTCCTCCATGAGGGCCGTCTTGAGATGGTGGACCCGCACCCCGAAGGAGTTGTGGAGGAGGTCGCAGAGCTGCCGGTGCTCCCACCGGGCCTCGTGGTGCGAAAAGAACCGTTCGTAGAGGTGGGCCCCGGGGTCGAGGAGGGCAAAGAAGACCTCGATCCCGGGCTCGTGGACGAGGATATGCCGCAGGGTCTCCCACTCGGCACGGGCCCCCGGCTCCATATCCTGATGTGGGGATCTCTCGGTTGAAGATGCTTTCCCTCCCCCGGAGGGGCTGAACACCAAAGGTGTGAACCCCCGGAGGGGCTGAGCACCGAAGGTGCGAATCACCACCGGGGCTTCGCCCCGTTGGTCGCCATCAGGCCTTCGGACCTGCTGGCTCTCGCCCGGGCTTACGCCCGTCGCGTTCTCCCTCGGGCTCTCGCCCTTCGGGTTCCCCGGAGGCACGAAGCGATGAGTTCAAGTCCTGCGCATCCCATGTTCTTTCACCGTATTAGGATGGTTTTCCAGAAAGTCCCCTGGCTCACCGTTTCGGGGTATGGTGCACACATCAAGGCCACCCCCACCCAGCTGATCATCCTGAGAAAGGGCGAGGTGCAGAACCTCCCTCTCAGGAGCGTCCATCACCTGGTCATCGCCGGAGGCCACACCATCCACACCGCGGCCATCGCCCACCTCCTCCGGGCCGGGGGCTCCATCAGCTTCCTCGACCAGGACAGCACCCCGGTCGGCTTCCTCCACCCCCCGCTCCGGCACCCAGACGAGGAGATCAAGGCCGTCCAGAAGATTGCCCCCGCACACCGGTACGCCCTCGCCATCGCGAACGGGGCCATCCGGGAGCGGATGACCCGGCTCGAGCGGCTCGGGGAAGCCTCGGGGGCAGAGATCCTCTACAAGGGGGAGCTCGAGTTCCTCACGACCTCCCTCGGGGAGCTGGAGTTCCTCGTGAAGCTCGACGAGATACGCCGGCTCTTCTCCCTCTCCACCGACATGTACTACGAGATCCTCTCCCGCACCCTCCCCCCGGAGCTCGGCTTCCGGCGGAGGACGAGGCGGCCGCACCAGGACCCGGTGAACGCCATGCTCTCCTTTGGGTACGCCATGCTCTTCTCCCAGTGTATGCGGGCGGTCTGCGGGGCGAACCTGGACCCGGACCTCGGGATGCTCCACGAGGGGACGGGGAGCCTCGTCTATGACCTCATAGAGCCCCTCAAGCCCTCCATGGTTGACGATGCCGTCTTCGAGCTCGCGCGGCGGGGGGTCCGCGAGGGTGACTTCGAGCACGGGGACCGCCGGTGCCACCTCTCCGAGGGCCTCGTGGAGCGGCTCCTCTCGAGGCTCTATATCTCGGTGCGGGCCGAGGGAATCGACGACATGGTGGCCCGGTTCCGGGAGGCCCTCCTGGGGAACCAGCCCTTCATGATCCCCGAGCAGGGTGGGACTCAGTAGTCCGGGGCCCGTTTTATCGAGAAATCGGAGAAGGATGTGAGCTTCGTTTCCTTCACCTCGAGGTTCCGGATGACGGCCCTCGGGCAGCCGTAGAGCATGGAGACGAACTTCTCGAGGATGACCTCCTCGGCGGTGGCGGTGATCAGCACCCGCCCGTCGGGGAGGTTCATTACCTCGCCCGCCAGCCCGAGGTTTGCGGCCACCCTCTTCACGCAGGCCCGGAATCCGACGCTCTGCACCCGGCCGGAGATGTGGAGCTCGATGGTCTTCACGCGAGGCGCTCCTCGATGATCCGGAGGGCGACGTCGAGCTCGTAGAAGACCTCGTCTCTGAGGCTCTCGTCCCGGATGTTCATGGCGGCATACACCGCCATGCCGAGGATGTCCTTGGACCGCTCCTCGAACCCTGCCGAATAGACGTTGAGGGCCAGGTCCCCGAGGACGTAGGCCCGCCTCGAGAGGGGCCGGATGATGGCCGCCTCGTCGATGGCCGCGGAGAGCATCCGCTCGGCCATCTTCTCCTCCTTGCTTTCCGTGAAGATCCTGAAGAGGTCGATATAGTAGACCGCCCGCTTCGCCCGGTCGGGGAGGGTGTTGATCTGGTGGGTGATGCTCGAGAGCTCGTTCAGGGGGTTCCGGCCTTCCTTGATTTTCTCCCGGAGGGCGTGGAGAGAGGTGAAGACCGGGCTCACCTGGGCATCTGCCCGGTCGTAACCGATCTGGGCAAGGAGCTGGGACCGGGCCTCCTCGTCCTCGATGCGCATCGTCACCTCCTTTGCCTTGCGCTTGATCCCCTCGTCGCCCCTCTTGTGGTAGACCATGAGCATCACCTGGACGAGCCCCTTCTTGATCATGCTCCCGATATAGGGGATGGAGATGGACTCCACCTCGGCCCGGGCCTCCTCGAGGAGCCGCGTGGCATCGTCCGGGTCCCCGTATTGCTCGGCGAGGGGGACCACGTCGAGGAGCATGGCCACCCGCTCGTACGTCGACGGGATGGCCGCGATGGCGTCGTAGATGGAGGCGAGGATCTCCTTTGCCTTCTCGCCCGTGATCACCATGGAGAGGATGGCGATGAGGGCGTTCACGTACTCGGTGGGGTCCTCGATCTGCTTCACGAGGTCGAGGGCGGTCTCGAGGTTCTCCTCCTGGGTCTTGAGCGTGTGGAGGGAGAGGATGGCAAAGACGATGTGCTTCCTGAGGAGCGAGCCCTTCTCGTCCCGCACCTGGTTGAGGAGGGCGATGGCCGCCTCCAGGCAGTCCCGGGCAAGGGCCTCGTCCACCCGGGCGAGCATCCCTGCGAGGTCGGCGAGGATCCGGGCCCGCTCGTAGGCGTCGCTGAGGGCGGAGAGGTTGCTGTACACCTTCTTGAGGATCTCCGTCCCCTTCTCCCGCTCCTGGATGGAGTAGTACGAGTCCGCGAGGTTGCAGAGGCCGGCGAACTTCTTGTACGAGTCCGGCGTCTGCTCGAGGAGCCGGTGGATGAGATCGAGGACGAGGGGCGAGATGTTCCCGCTCTGGAGCCGCTGGAGGACCGCGGCGACGATTTCGTACGGGTCGGTGGACTCGAGGTCCTCCATGACGTCCCGGAAGTTCCCCGAGATCCGGTAGAACATGGCGTTCCTCTCGAGCCGGTCCTCGATCTTTAAGATGAACATGGTGAGGGGGATGAGGAACTCCTGCCGGTTCCCTGCCTGGGCGTACTCGAGGATGATGTCGATGAACTTCGAGATCTTGAGGGAGAGCTGGGACCTGTTCACGCTTCCCGAGAGGAGGGACAGGGCCCGGTCAAAGGGCTCGATCTCGAACTTCAGGGCCTCGGGGGTGATGGGCGTCACGGCGGCGGTGAGCCGGATGCAGCCGACCCGGACGAGCCCCTCGATGATGGCCTCGCGCTGCTGCTGCTGGAGAGACGGGTCGTCCACCGTGTGGGTGATGAGGTACGCCTCGTCGAGGGCCTTGGGGGACTGGTGGTGGATGCCGTACGTGATCATCCCCTTTATCACGCTGTCGATGGCATAGAGCTTGAAGTCCCGCTCGAGGAGGGAGCCCGTCCACTTCATCATACGGTGGAGGAGGTCGAGGTCCCCCTGCTCCACGGCGAGGAGGGTGGCCTGGTCGATGATGTGCCCGAGGGCCTCGGACCGGGGCCGCTGCTCCTTGATCTCGCAGGAGAGGCCGACCGCACGCTGGAGGAGGTCACGGTTCTTGTGGGCCACCCCTACCTTCGCGATGCCGATGACGATGGCAGAGACGATCTGCTCCCTCTCCGCCCGGTTCGGGATCTGGTTCGCGAGGGAAAGGAGGGCCGAGGGGTCCTGGAACTCGATGAAGTTCCGCTCGATGAGGATCCGGATGCACTCGGGGATGATCACCCCGGGGGTCCGGTTGGCGAGGGTGAGGGACTGGAGGGAAGGGAGGTGGGCGATGATGTCCACGAACTCGGCATCGGTGCAGAACTCGGTCACCGCCCGGTTGATGACGAAGTCCCTCGTCTCCGGGTCCATGGGGCCGAGGATTTTCTCCTTCAGGAGCTCGGTCTCGTCCCGGAAGATCCCCTCCCTGAGGATCCGGACACAGGTGTCCATGGCTACCTTGTTCCCGCTTTCGAGGGGCCCGCCGATCCGGGCGAAGATGTCCACGGCGTTCTGGAGATTGCCCCGCTTGAGGAGGGTGTCGGAGACCATGAGGTACTGGGGGAGGAAGGACTCGGGGGAGGTCTTTGCCACCGCGTCGAGGAGGGGGACGGTCTTCATGAGGAGGCTCACGTCCCCGGTCTTTTCAACAACGGAGCTCGAGGAGGCAATGATCTCCTTGATGGGGATCCGGGAGGCGTCGGGGATCTTCTCGTTGAACTCGAGGGCCCGCTCGAAGTACCACTTGTCCCCTGAGAGATCGGCCTTCTTCACGAGCTTGAGGACGATGCACTCCCGGGACTGCGGGATCTTCTCCACGAGGTTCTGGAGGGTGTAGTTGATTTGCTTCTTGTCCTTCACCC
Source organism: Methanomicrobiales archaeon (assembly GCA_035542115.1). Lineage (GTDB taxonomy): Archaea > Halobacteriota > Methanomicrobia > Methanomicrobiales > JACTUA01 > JACTUA01. The sequence goes on from DATKMC010000017.1 coordinate 19,352, forward strand.
GGTTGAGGAGGTGCTCGATGATGACCGAGAGGATCTCGTACTTCCTCGGGGCGGCCACCTCGCCCATGAGGTTCATGAACCCGACCACGTCCTCGAGCTGCTTCCCGAGGGGGGAGGACCAGACCCGCTCGAGGATGTGGGAGATGCAGGTGATCCGGCGCTGTTTCTGCTTGATGATGATGGCGATCTTCACGGCCTCCCGGACCCCCCGGATGTCCCGCTGGAGGATGCCGATCATCCCGATGGCCTTCGCGATCTCCGAGTGGAGGATGGAGCGCTTCGAGACGTCCCCGATGACATCGATGAGCTGGAGCGAGGTGTAGAGGTGCCGGTCGTCCTCGGTGGAGACGCTCCAGACGATGATCATGGGGATGATGTCCATCATGATACTCGACCGGTGCTTCCGGAAGCTGATCATGTGGATGGTGGACATCCCCCGCTCCATGAGCTGCCGGTCCTTCTGGGCGACCCCCGCCTCGATGAGCTCCTTGGAGACGACGGAGAAAATCTTGGACTGGTAGTTCTTCCGGTCGAGGCCATGGCAGAGCTCGACGGTCTTCTGGAGCCACCGCTCGTTCCTCGTCGATATGTAGGCCTTGATGGCCCGGTCGGCCACCTCCTGGATCTCGGGGAAGGGGAGGTCCCCGAGGAAGACGAGGAAGTCCGGGTTGTCGTCCTTGAAGATGCTTTCCTTTATGGCCTCGTGGATCACCGAGAGGATGGTCCGCCGCTCCTTCCTCTTCGGGATGGTCTTCACATCGTCCAGGATATGCCCGATCCCATCGAGATCTTTATGGAGGAGAGCCTGGTGGATCTTCTTCCTGATATGGGTGATATTGGGGGTGACGGGCATGGGAATCCCCTTTACACACAATATGACCTTATTTTATTTATAAATATTTCTATTGAAAACTTTTTATTAAACGAATCAAAAACCGTATTTAACGAAAATTCAGAAAGATTATGCCTTCACGGCTCTTTCAAAGGTATTAAGATCTTTTTGATTGATTCTACCTGATATTTTCCTTTGAAAATGATTTATTCGGGTTATTTATGAAGGTACTACCGTGAGGGCGACCCGTGCGGGGAATGCCAGGAAAAATAATCCGGGGTGCCGGGGCTCATCGCGAGCCCGGGAGGGTGGAAATGATCTCCCGGATCTCCCCGAGGAGCTCCGCGGCCTCCCGCTCCCTCCGGGCCTCCACGGTTATCCGGACGAGTGGCTCGGTCCCCGAGGGCCTGACGAGAACCCAGGCCTCGTCCCGGTTCAGGCGCACGCCGTCGGTGAGGTCGGGCTTCTCCCCGGCATAGTGCCGGACGAGGCCGGTGACGAGGGCGCGGGCATTTTCGGTCCGGATCTTCTCCTTGATCATGTAGTACCGGGGGAGGGAGCCGGCGAGCACCGAGAGGGGCTTCCCCGACCCGGCGACGATGGCCACCATCTTCGCCGCGGTCATGGCGCCGTCCCGGCAGAACTGGTGATCCGGGTAGACGAGGCCACCGTTTCCCTCGCCCCCCATGACCACGGGTCTTCCCGCGGCGATGAGCTCCATCATTTTCCGTGCCACGTAGATGGAACCGACGGCGGTGTACTCCACCGTGCAGCCCAGGCCGCCCGCCACCTCCTCGACGATGCGCGAGGTGCTCACCGGCGCGACCACGGTCCCCTTTTTCTCCTCGCAGAGGGACCGTGCGACGAGGGCGAACTCCCGGTTCTCCTCGAGGAAACGGCCCTTTTCATCGATGAAGACCGTCCGGTCGGCATCCCCGTCATGGGCGATCCCCATGGCCGCCCCGGTCGCCTTCACCATCTCCGCGAGGGGCCGGAGGCCCTCCTCCGAGGGCTCCGGCGCCCGGTTCGGGAAGCCGCCGTCCGGCACGGCGTTCAGGGTGTGTAACCGGCACCCGATCCGGGACAGGATATCCGGCGTCGTCAGGCAGCCGGACCCGGACCCCGGGTCCACCACCACGGTGAGTCCCCCGCCGGTATCCGGGGAGAAGCGGCCGGCCACTCCGGAAATATACTCCCTCACCAGGTCCGGCACAAAGACCTGCGTCCCGACCCGGTCCCAGGGGGCGTACTCGAACCGGCGCGCAAAGAGCCGGTCCTCGAGGAGGACCACCTCGTCGTCCCCCATCTCGGTCCCGTCGGTATCGATGACCTTCACCCCGTTGTACTCCGGGGGGTTGTGGGAGGCGGTCACCATGGCGCCCCCGACGAACCGGCCCCGGACGATGTACTGGAGGGCGGGGGTCGGGAGGACCCCGAGGTCCATCACGTCGCAGCCCGTTGCCATGATCCCGGCCTTCAGCGCGGCCACGAGGGCGGGTCCCGAGGTCCTCGTGTCCCTCCCCACCGCTATCCGGCCCCGGCGCATGGAACCGAGGGCGGCGCCGATCCCGAGGACGAGGCCCGGGTGCATGTCCTCCCCGACGACCCCCCTGACGCCGTTCGTGCCGAAGAGCCGTTTCCCGGCCTTCTTCTCTCCCATGACTACTCCCCCGGGCCCAGGTCCGGGCCTGCCGCCGGCATCCGCTGCTCCCGAGCCGCCCCGGAATCTCCCTGTCCGGATCCCTCTCCGGGTATTTCGACGGGTGGTTCCTGATCCTGCACCACCCTGGCATCTCCCCGGCCGGGAACTTCGCTGGGGCCGCCGTCTTCCGGTACAGCTTCCGGCTTTTCCGGCTCAGGGACTCCGGCGGGAGTTCCCTGTGACTGGATTTCCGCGGGAGGCTGCCCCCCGGGCCCTCCGTCGCCCCCGGTTACACGGCGGCGGTTCCTCACCTTCTTACCGGGACGGTCCCCCCCCGCCCCCTCCACCGGCCCGCTGGCCGCCTCCCGCTCCTCGTCCTCGTCCCGGGACCGCCGGAGCTTGGCAGCGGACTCGGCGACGTTCCGCATGACATCGGTGATCCGGTCCTCGATGGAAATCTCCTCGTCGATCTCGAGGTTCGTTCCCTCCACCTCGAGGAGAAACTTCGCCACCTCGCTCGCCTCGAAGAGGATGTCGTCCAGCTCCTCGGCGGTGAAGAAGCCGCACATGGCCCCGTAGAAGAAGGTCGCCCCCGCCTTCTTTACCTTCCGTTTAAACGCGCTCCGGGCCTGGTTCACGGCCTGCGGGGTGTAGGTATCGGTCATGAAGGGGACGAGCTCGGGGAGGTGCTCCCCGATGAAGGTCATCTCCGAGCCCCCCGTGGTCTTGAAGTCGGCGCAGAGCCGGGCGATGGCCCATTCCCGGGCGGTGACGTACGTCCTCCTCCGGAGGAAGGTGTTCACCTTCTCGTAGGCGGCCCCGTCCACCTTCTTGAATTTCTGGTATTTCTGCGCGTCTTCCGTTCCCTCTTGCTCCGGCATCCAGTATAGAACTGAGGGGGTGCAGGTAATGAATCCCGCGGTCAGCCTTGGATAGAGCATCCGGTGGTTTACGACCCCCGGAAGGCCTGCCGGAAATGCCCCCCGGATCAGGGGGATCGCCCTCCCCGGCAGGTAGTAAACATATAAATGAGCAGGTACACCTGTACTAGATTGCGTGCAGGTCTGCGGAAGGGCCGATAGACCTGGAGTGAAGGAGTCTATGATCATGGGATTGCCGAGGCGGCATCTCCGCCCCTTGGTGCTTGCCTTCCTGATCCTTGCCCCGGCGGCCGTCATGGCGACGGCCGCGGAGGTCTCCTCCGTCATCTACTCCACCGACTTCTCCTCCGATCCGGGCTGGGTGACGAACAACCCGTACACGAACCACTGGGACGAGATGACGGGCATGTTCCACTATTACCTGCGGGACTCCACGAATACCTTCGTGTACAAGAAGATCCCCTATAACGGCGAATCCTTCCGGCTCGAGTATGACCTCTTCCCCCTGAGGACCGACTTCCAGTCCTCTTTCCGCCTCGGGCTCGGGAACCGGGACATGGTCATCAACCAGGGGACCACCCTCATCTCGGAGTTCGAGAACGGGCCGTACGGGAACATCACCTGGATCCGGGTCATCGACCAGTCGAACCAGAGGCGGGAGACTTCCTCCTACAGCGGCCAATCCTACAGCAGCGGCCTGCCATACAGCGGCCCGTCCGTGCGATTCTCGGATGGCACCCCTTACCATGTGGTCATCGAATACAGCCGGGAACAGAAGACCGCCGGAATCGCCATCAGCTTCCTTGATAACAAGTCCCTCTTCTGGGGCTATACCCTCTCCAATATCGTGAACCTCGGGCCCATGGACCGCATCTACATCTCCACCATCGGGGACTTCGAGAACCCGAGCGCCGCCGCCGAGGGGGACATCGATAACGTCGTCATGCGCCTCGTCTTCCCCTCCACCGTGCCGGAGACCCCTACGGCCACCTCCTCCACGACCATGGTCACGGGGGGCGAACCGAGGACCTCCCCGGCGACCCAGCCCATGACCTCCACGGCCCCGGTGACCACCACGAAGGGGACCCCGATCCCCGCCATCCTCGCCATCGCCGCCCTTGCCCTGGGCACCCTGTTCGTCCTTGCCACGAGAAGGTGAGGGAAGACCGCCCGCCCGCCGGGGGCGTTCCCTACCAGCATAGGACCATTCCGCTGCACCCTCCCTGCCTGTTTTTCGACGAAGATCCGCCCTGGAGCCCCGCAGCCTAGGGGACCTGGATCAGCGCCGGGCCTGACCCGGTGAGGGAACGGCCGCCGCCTCTCGTTACGAGAAAGGTGTTTTCGGTGCCCACCATCCCCACCCCCGGTACCCCTTTCTTGGGCTCGAGGGCTATAGTCATCCCCTCCTCAAGCGGCTCGTCGAAGCCCGCCGCAATGACCGGCGGTTCGTCAACCTCGAGCCCCACGCCATGACCGAGGAACCCTGCCCGCCGTTCCCCGAATCCCATGAAGTTCTCGAGGAAATCCGGTTCCAGGCCTTCCATGGCCCCGGCATACACCGCGGAGGGGGTGTTCCCCGGCCTGAGCGAGCCGGCCATCCGGCGCTCCAGGTCCTCGCAGCGCCGCTGGATCCCCATGGCCTCGCCGGGGAGAGGCCTCCCGAAGGCATAGATCATGGTCTTGTCCGTCTGGTAGCCGTCCACCCCGCAGGCGCAGTCGATGAAGACGAGGTCGCCGTCCGCGAGCCTCCGGCTCCGGCTCCCGAGGACCGGTGCGGCGGGGCAGAGCCCCGTGCACCCCCCGGGGCCGTTGAAACAGGTGGGTGAGAGAGAGTTTTCGCCGAACCCGATCTGGCCGACCTCGATCTCGGTGTTGAAGCTCCCGAACCGCACAATCCCCTGGTGCCCCTCCTCCACCAGGGCCGAGTAGAGCCTGGCGGCGAGGGCCGCCTCGGTCATCCCTCCCCGGAGCATCCCCGGCACCAGCTCCCCGAGAACCCTTTCATGGATCGCCCCTGCCCTTTCCAAGCAGGCGATCTCGTAAGGGCTCTTCACCGCCCGGATCGCCATGACCTGCCGGTCGAGGGAGCACACCCCGGCGACGGGGAAGTGCCTCCGGAACCGGTCGAGGAGGGCGAGGGGCACGAGCCCGGTCTCGAGATGGATCTTCCCCGGGATCGGTCCTGCCTCCCGGGCCGCGTCGCGAAAGCCGCTCATCGGCCTGATCCAGGGGAAGAAGGACTCGCTGAGCGCCCGCTCGTAGCTCCGCCGAACCCAGAACACGGGATCACCGTCGGGCCGGATGAGGAGGACCCCGTCCTGGATGGTGCCGGTGAAGTAGAACAGGTTGACCCTGCCAAAGATGGCGGCCATCTCCCAGCCGGGGTTGTCCCTCTCCATCCGGGCCCTGAAGCGTGCGAGACGCCCCTCGAGTTCCCCCAGCGGTACCTTTTCTACCATACGCTGCCATGAGCATCGGCGTATTGCGGCTTAAATTCTCCATTCAGAACTGCCCGGACCCCGGGAGCTCACCATGATCCAGCCCCTTATTGTATAGCATCATACGGTTTATGACCAGGTATCTCACGGGAATCCAGGAAGGAGAGATACGGAAAATGGCGGGGCTGATTCAGAATTCGGCCTCATTCCACAGGATTTTGATTTTTCAGGCCTCAGGAGGATCCAGTTGTTTGGGAAAAGGGGCCTCGCGATCCGGTTGCCTGAGAAAAGGGTCGTATCTGCCCTCTCCGGCCCCTGAGTGTGTCCGGTTTCACTTACGGGCCCAGGCCGCGAAGAGATACTGAAAGTTGCCCTCGGCAAGGCCTGAATCCCCCGGCCCCCCGTATCGTATCCGGGGACCGGAAGGACCCAGGCCGCGACCAATATTTCCCACTTCCTCCTCTGGAGTGAGGATTCCCTGAAGAAGACCGGAGAGTTCAATCAAGGTAGTGGAGAGGGGATGGCCTCCACATCCGGGGCATCGGACACGGAGATTCATCCGAAGTTGGGAGTCCCTGCCGCCCCCACCCTCCTGCTGGTGGGAAGAGTGTACCGGGGCCGGGGTTGAGTCAAGGGATCAGACCTGGATCTGGCATCTCCTGTGCATGAGGAAAACTGGAAGATCTGCCTCCCGTAACAGGGCTAGGTGAATTATTTATCGGAATTTCTTTCCGCGGGACCGGGAGAAGGCTCCAATCTCGCAGGAAAAGTGCGATATCCGGAATCCGGGTTGTAACGATTCCGGCGCGACGGTTATTCCTGGGATGGTGGAGGTCATCCCTGATTCTGAGATCGAGGGGGACCGGCCAGGAAGAGTGGTTTCGTGTAACACCGGGAAATCTTCCCCGATACCCGTGGATGTTTTTCGGATCACGGCAGATGATCTTCAGGCGATTGGCTGTCCAGGTAAAGGGACTGGGTGAAGCAACCGGGTATGCAGAACAGGACGAAGGGGATTCTGGGTATATCCCTCCGGCAGTTCATCCTGCAGGGATGAACGGGACCACCCCGGAAGATGGTACTGCGATCGTCATTATACCCTCTCCCGGGTATCGGTACCACGGGATACCGGGATTTCAATTTTGCGCAGAATGTCTCTTCTACGAAAAACTTTATTTAACCGGCAAATCATAATTCTGCGCATGGAAAAGGGCCATTTTTTCTCCGAGGAGATTCCCAGGTACCGGTATTACCTCCGGATGCGGAATTACTCTGAGAGGACCCTTGACAGCTACGAGGAGATCCTCGAACGGTTCGCACGGTACGCCTGGCTCAGGCGCCACCGCCCTGACCGGCTCACCTACCAGTGGAAGGATCTGGGTGCCGCCCGCCTTGATACCGACGTGGTGGTGCCCGATCACTGGGTCACCGATTTCCTTGCCTTCCTCTCCTCCCTCCGGAAGTACCACCCCCGGACCCTCCACCGTATCATCTCGACCCTCTCCTCATTTTACAAGTTCCTCAAGCGGCAGAGGATCGTGGAGGCAAACCCCCTCGCCGACATGGAACGGCCGAAGGTGAAGGGGCAGGAGGTCGTGTACATGAAGCACAGCCAGGTCCTCGAGCTCCTGGCAAAGATCGCGGATCCCCGGGACCGGCTCGTCGTCCGGACCATCTACGCCACCGGGGTGAGGGTCTCCGAGCTCTCGGGGATGAGGGTGGAGGACATCGACTTCGGGGGACAGACCATCCGGGTGAAGGGAAAGGGGGGGAAGATCCGCATCGTCTTCATCGACGGGGAGACCCTCGATGAGATCCGTGCCTTCCTCGGGGACCGGAGGGAGGGCCCCCTCTTCCCCGGCCAGATGGGGAAGCCCATCTCCCCGAGGACCATCCAGTTCATCTTCCGGAAGTACGCCCCGGCGGGGATAACGCCTCACAAGCTCAGGCACAGCTACGCGAGCGAGCTCTATACCCGGTCCCGGAACCTCCGGGTCGTCCAGGAGAACCTCGGCCACAGCTCGATAAAGACCACGGAGATCTACCTGCACACCGACGTGGAGGAGCGGAAGAAGGTGTACGAGGACTTCTTCCCCCTCTCGACGGAGAACGGCAATCATCACGGGAAAGAGGACAGGTCATAAACTGCCGGCTGCTCTATGAAAGGGGGATAACCAGGGGAGGGTCCCGGTGCGTCGTGATCGGCCACGGATTCAGGGGCCCTAACGAAAAAAAGGATGAGCGGGCCCCCCTCACTCCACCATCGGGACAGCGTACTGGTACCCGTAGCCCGCGAACGGGAGGGGGATCTCCCTGATGGGGGTCATCGTCGCGAGGTCCGTCGCGATGAGCTCGCCGTCCGAGAGGGTGTAGAGGGTATTCCCGATGTAGAGGGACCGCTTCACCGCATCACGGGAGCCCCAGTAGTACCCGGAGGTGTCCTCGTAGCTGTGGGCGACCTTCCCCCGGAGGCTGAACCCCTCGTCGGGGGAGACCCCGAAGACGTACGCCCCCTGCCAGATCTTCTGGGTGTAGGGGGAGTACTTACCCCCGAGGGGCACCTTCTGCACCTCCCGCACCGGGATGACGAGGAGGTCCTTTTCCTTCGAGAAGAGGAAGGCCTTGTGGTCCCGGAGAGCCTCGGAGTCAGACCCCGCCTCCCCGATCTCCACGTGGCCGATCTCGGTTGGGTGGCTCACGTCCGAGACATCGAAGAGGGCAAGCTTCAGGCCGGAGGTGGAAACGCCGCCCCAGTCGTTCAGCTCGGTCTCCTTCCCGATGCCGATGAGGTGGTTCGCATCATAGGGATGGAGGTAGTCGGAGTAGCCCGGGATCTTCAGCTTCCCGAGGATGCCTGGGTTCGCCGGGTCCGAGAGGTCGATGACAAAAAGGGGGTCGATCCGCTTGAAGGTGATCATGTAGAGCCGGTCGCCCATGAACCGGGTGGAATAGATCTTCTCATCCGGGGCAATGTACCGGAGGCTCCCCACGGTCTTCATGTCGGAGTCGAGGACAAAGACGCTGTTGTACGACCCGGAGCTCCCATAGCCCTGCACCGTCGTCGCGGCCCGGAGGTTCCCGCCTGACTCGTCCATGGCGAACTGGTTCAGGAGGTGCCCCTCCACCTCGCCGGCCGCAACGTACCGGATCCGGCCGCCATCGATGGCGAACTTGTAGATGCCGGTTATCTCCGTGGTGGGCATGCGCCGCACGGAGGTCACGGCCACGTCGTTCCTCACGACCGGTTCGACCGGGACCGCGACGGGTTTCTGGATGGCCATGTAGATGTTCTCCCCGGAGACGTAAAGGGTCGAGGTGTAGCCCAGGAGGTAGGCCTCGGCCGAGAGAGAGCCGTCGTCGGCAAGGGAGAAGGACGAGATGGTGGAGAAAACGTACGAGTTGAAGGGATAGTCAAGGTAGGAGACCTTCGGCTCGATGACCTTCCCGAGGGTGTCCTGCACGACAGGCATGGGGATATCATCGGCGTTGCCGTACGCGTTCTCGCTCGTGATGACGTACACCCGGTCCCCGATCATCCTTGCGTCGTAGTAGTTCCCGGGGAAGGTGATGTCCCGGACGAGGACGGGTGCCGACCGGTCCTTTACCGAGTAGACGTAGGCATGGGCCTCGGTCCGGTACCTCGGCATGACCGTCCCGGAGCCGGAGGATTTGTACGCGACGGGGCTGCCGGTCCCCGTAGCAAAGACCACGAGCCGGTCGCCGGAGAGGAACATCTCCAACGGGGTCCCGTTCACCGTTGTGTCGGAGAGGATCCTCGCCTTCTCGCCCGGGTAGGCGTCCACGATGGCGAGCCTGCCGTCCGAGATGACATAGACGTACCTCCCGTCGTTCTTCACGATATCCGCCTCGTCCACCCCTTCGACCTGGACGTTCGTCGTGGAGTAGTCATGGGACGCCCCCGTGCCCCCGAGGGTAGGGAGGGAGGGGGCCGCGGTCTTCTCGGCAACCCCGTCCACTGCCTGGGGAACCGCGCCACCCCATGGGGTTCCCTGGCCATAGGTGTTCGAGCCCGACGGCGCATGGGCTGCAAGGTATGCCCGCACCTCGGCCGCGGAGGCGAACTGTTTCAGGGCCCCCTCGCCCGTGGCGGGGGCGGGGTGATCCCTCATGAACCCGTACCCGATGATAGCCGCGATGACCGCCACCGCGATGACCATCAGGACCATTTGCCAGCTTTTCTCCATACTGATCCCGGTTCCTTTACCAATCGGCTGCTTATACAGGCTTATTGGCGCAAAAGGATATGATACTTGCCTTAATTACGAAAATATTCGTAATTAAAGCGATTCAGCCTTCTTCCGACAGGATCGGAAGGAGGGGAATTACCGAACTTGCGAGGGTTCGCAGCGAGGGGAAGTACCCGTTTTGCGACAGAGTCGCAATGACGGCGAAACAGTCGTCTTCTGACAGGGTCGGAAGGACGGGTTATCCTGTCCACCCATTCCTTAAAGCCATGGGGGTGGGAAAATCTAATGAACCCCCGTGGTGTAAATATCAATATTTACACTACCATAACGTCGGGTTCAGACGAAAGAGAGTGAGTTGATTGAAAATATTTTTTCAGGCCACTGATATACCTGCTGGCATTCTTCCATCATATCCTTTTAGGCATCGTTCTTTTGTGCAGGTACATGGTTCCGGCGGTGAACACGAGCATAAACACGCTGAGGATTGTAATATCGACTATAACGGGGAAAAAGTGGGAGCCAGTGAACGAGTAGCGCACAAGATCGGTGAAATAGGTGAGCGGGGAGCAGACGGCGAGGGCCAGTCCCCATGACGGCATGAAAAAATCCGGTTCAACGACATCATGGGGAGCCTTGATGGAATCAGTCCTAAAACTCTTACCGACGTTTTGAAGGATCTCCGGCGAGAGGGTCTGGTCCATCGGGAATCATTCTCAGAGATTCCTCCCCGTGTTGAATATTCCTTGACTGACGAGGGAAAAAAACTCCGGGAAGCAATGGTGCCCCTGGTCCAATGGGCAGAGAGGCGTGATAATCTCCATCAGAAGAGATGCGATACAGCTCACTGCCAGAGTACCACCTGCCCTTCGAAAAGGACCGTACGTCATAAGAATAGGTGAGGGTTTGGAAACTGCCCCAGCCGACCTTCTGGTTTTATTTTCAGTCCTTCAGTGCTGCTATTACGCAGAAGCCGGCCCGGGAGTCTACCGCAAACACGCGAAATCTGACTTTCTCAAGGAGAGCCTGAACTTCATCAGATGAATAGAACCGAGCACGAGAGAGAAACCTCCGCTTTCCTCCCTCTCGCAGATATTTCTGGGCAATCTGCCCCTCGCGTTCGATAAATCCAAGGACGAAGGTTCCCTGCGGGACAAGGATCCGGTGAATTTCTCTGAATGCCGGGACCGGATCATCCAAAAAACAGATAACCGTCACCAGGAGCACAGATGAACATGACTCGTCCCTAATCGGGATGGATTCCGCTCTTCCACGAATAACCTCAATTCCCCGCCTGCGTGCCATCCGGCCAAGGGCACGCGACGGTTCGATCCCGAGCGTGATTCCCAGGGGAGCAGCAAACCTCCCGGATCCGACTCCCACTTCGATGGCACGGGAGTCTATTGCGGGGAGGATTCGCCGGATTCGGTCCAGTTCCGCGTGATACTCGCTGCGGTGCGCTTCGAACCAGTGATCATATTCCTCTGCATATTGCTCGAACACATCGTCTGACATTGCATACCCGTCAGTCATACCCATGGAGGTTCTTGCGTACCCGTTCCCCAATTGCCTGCTCCCTCTGTTTCAGCTGGGAGAGGTCCATCGTCCCCTCCCTGTACGACGAGAAAAGGAAGTAGAGGAAGTCAACCGTCAGGTCCATCACCTCCTTTTTGAACCTGACCTCAAGGGTGGTATCCCCAATAAAACCCTTGATGGAGAACCAGTCGGTCTTCTCGAATGTATAAAACCCTTCCCCAACATTGGGAAGGGCTTCCACCTGCCCGAAGTTCCCGAGATAGGAGAAAAATTCCCTGGTTACCGGAGCATCGAGAAGGAACTCCTTCATGAATGAGCCGTCTGCACAGACCTTATGACGAACCGACCGAAGAATCCGCATCCGCTGCAATCTCCCGAACCGCCTTCGCCGCGATCCGGCACTCTTCATCAGTGGTGAACCAGGAGAGGCTGAGCCGAACGCAGCCCTTCCCTCCATCAATAGCCTTGTGCACCAGGGGAGCGCAATGGAGCCCGGTCCGGGCAATAATACTATAAGCACGGGCCAGCATGAATCCTACATCGTCGTTCTCTAAGCTGTTGATGTTGAATGAAACGATGGGCAGAGAGGGATGGTCGTTGTAGATGGTGATGTTCGGCTCTTTCTTCAACTCCCTAACGAGAAATGACGTCTGGCGGTCCGCTTTCGCGGTGATAATATCCAAACCTGTTGACATGATAAAGGATACGCCGGCCGCAAGAGAAGCAAGGCCAGGGTAATTGTGGGTTCCGACCTCGAACCGCTCCGGCATCTCCCGGGGGTGGAGGAGCGAGAAGGAGTCCGTCCCGGTACCCCCGAACCGGACTGGAGCGATCAGTTCTGGATCCCGCACGTAAAACCCGCCGGTACCAGGGATTCCGAAGAGGGCTTTGTGGCCGGTGAAGACGAATGCATCCACCGGAAGTTCCTGGAGATTGATGGGGATATGGCCGGCCGTCTGTGCCCCATCGACGATGAAATATATCCCATGATCATGCAGGATCTCACCGATGCTTTGGATGTCCTGCACAGATCCAAGCACGTTGCTCCCGTGAGTCATGACCATGAGCCGGGTATCGGGCCGGATGGCCGCTTCAACAGCAGCAGGATTCACGGAGCACTGTGCGAACGGGAGGATGGTCAACTGGATGCGGTGCTGCCGTTCAAATTCATGGAGAGGTCTCAGCACCGAGTTATGGTCGAGCGCGGTTGTGAGGACATGGCAGCCGTTCTCTTTTCCGGTAAGAAATCCCTGGATGAGAATGTTCAGGGAATCGGTCGCGTTGTGGGTGAACACGACATGTTCCTGTGGCTCAGCAGCCAGGAAGTTGGAGAGTGTCGCCCGTGCGAGGGTGATATAATCCTCACCCTGGCTCGCTGTGGTCCTGCCCGATCCAAAGACCGGAAGGGTGAGGGATTGGGTGACGGCTGCCAGCACCTCCGGGGGCTTTGGCCAGCTCGTTGCAGCGTTGTTCAGGTAGATAATTGGTGGATTGAGAACCATGAAACTCGTTTTCTGATGATCTGGTGATCATGCCTGAAAAAAGAATCGGATTGAATATTCAGGATAACCCTTATCGCAATGGTAAGAGTACAGAAATCCGATGGCAGCGATAACTGCTGAAACGTTGAGGGAAGCAGCTGAGCTGCTTGGAATTCGGGAACAGGCCAGTTTAAACGAGATTCGTCTCCGTTACCATGAGCGGATCAAGGAATGGCATCCTGACATGTCGCAGAAAGACCCAACCGTGTCCCATGAGATGACCATCCGCTTGAAGGAAGCCTATGATCTTCTCATCGATTATTGCATGAATTATATCTTCTCGTTCCGGGTCGAAGATCTTGTAAAGAACATGGATCGGAACCCTGTTGATTACTGGATGGAACGGTTCGGTGACGACCCTATCTGGGATTGATGGTCTTATCCCTGCTGTCTTTACGAAGCTTCCTTTTAGCAACGACGACCATGAGAAGACACATTTGAATAGCTGTATATTAAAATGAATACCAGAACTGCATGTCTTCCTCTCTCCGGAGTCTCGACTTTTTTCAGGACTCATACGAGCTCCGTATCGCCCAGCTGAAAGAAGAGAGAGAAAAGGGAATAAAGGTCGTCGGGACATTCTGCCTCTATGTTCCCGATGAGATCATCCTTGCAGCGGGTGCCGACCGGATTGTGCTCTGTGGCGGGAGAGCCGATACGATCCCCGTCGCAGAGCAATCGCTTCCACGGAACATATGTCCGCTGATCAGGTCTTCGTTCGGAGCGGTGGTCGACGCATGCTGCGGGGGAAACCTGGCGTGCCCCCATGTCCCTATGGTCGACGTGGTGGTTGCAGAGGCGACATGCGACGGGAAGAAGAAGATGTACGAGATCCTTCCTGAATACCTCCCCACGCATGTCCTGGACCTCCCGCAGAAACCCGGGAGCCCCGAGGCCCTGGAATACTTCCTTTCTGAGCTCCGGAAGTTTGGGAAGTTCATGGAGGGCCTGACCGGAAACGTCGTGAGCAACGATGCAATAAGGCACGAGATCAGGTCAGCAAACGAGACACGGCGGCTCCTCCACCGGCTCTTCGAGCTAAGAAGGCGCGACCCGCCCCCGATCAGGGGGTCCGAAGTCCTCCGGGTGATGCAGAAGCAGTTCTTCCTCTCTCCCGACCAGTTCAGGCAGGGGGTCAGCCGGCTCTGCGACGAGATGGAGCACGTCACACCGGACGCCCGGGCAGGACCGCGGATCATGATCTCGGGGTGCCCGATGGCGGCAGGGAATACGAAAGTTGCGGACATTATTGAGCACAAGGGCGGGGTTATCGTAGTTGAGGAGAGCTGTACCGGGACGAGATCGTTTTGGGACCTCGTGGATGAGGACGCAGACCCCTGGAAGGCCCTCGCGGAGCGGTACCTGGAAATCCCCTGCGCATGCATGACCCCGAATGACCAGCGGGTCGCCCGCATCGTGGATCTCGCGAAAAAGTACGATGTCCAGGGCGTGGTGTATTATACCCTGCAGTTCTGCCACGCCTACAATATCGAACGTCTCCGGGTGCAGCGGGCCCTGAAGAAGGAGAAGATCCCATTGCTCGCGATGGAGTCCGACTATGGGGACTCAGATAAAGAACAGATCGGGATCCGGATCGATGCGTTCCTGGAGATGATCGCGTGATCTCTGCGGGGATCGATGTGGGTGCCGCCACGACGAAGGTGCTCCTGTTCCAGGACGGGGAGATCACAGGGTACCGGGTCGCCGCCACCGGGTTCGACTTCCTCACCGCTGCCAGGAATATGTTCGACGAGCTCCTCGCGAGCACGAATATCGGGAGAGAGGAGATCGGAAAAGTGTATGCCACGGGGTATGGCCGGAATTCAATTTCATTCGCAGATAAATCGATAAGCGAGATTACGGCTCACGCGAAGGGAACGTCATTTCTCTTCCCTGGCGTGAGGGGAATCATCGATGTGGGTGGCCAGGACTCCAAGGTCATTGTGGTGGAAGACGGAAAAGTCACGGACTTCCTCATGAACGATAAGTGCGCCGCAGGGACCGGGAAATTCCTGGAGTACACGGCTAAGGCGCTGGAGGTCCCGATCAATGACCTCGGTAGCCTCGCGCTCAAGTCCCTTCACCCTGCCGACATCACCAGCATGTGCACGGTCTTTGCGGAATCCGAGGTAATCTCGCTCCGGGCGAGGGGCATCACAAAGGAGGATATCGCGGCGGGTTTGATTGCAAGCATCGCGGAGCGGGTTCTGGTGATGGCAAAGAGGGTGGGGTTAAAGGAGCACATAGCGTTCGTCGGTGGGGTGGCGAAGAATGCCGGGATGAGGGCCGCACTCGAGAAGGAGCTGGGTGTCACCCTTTACGTCCCCTTCGAACCTCAGATCACCGGGGCCCTGGGTGCTGCAATTGTCGGACAGGGGAACAGGTAATACGCATTATCACCCGATCCCGCATGCCGTGCTTCGAGCGACATCGCCATTTCCGGCGTTGCCGGTGCCGATTACCATAAGTAGTTGGCAGCCACAAGGATTCGTCATCTAAAGAGGTGATTCACAAATGGTCAACAAATTTTATACACTGGAGGATCTACCGTATGCGTTCAATGCCTTGGAGCCCTATATGTCCGAGGCCCAGCTCCGGTTGCACCATAACAAGCATCACGCTGCATACGTGAACGGCGCCAACGCCATATTCGAGAGGCTGGACAAGGCTCGCCAGGCAGGGATGGACATCGACCTGAAGGCCACGCTCAAGGAGCTGTCCTTTCAGGCAGGAGGTCATATTCTGCACCTCCTCTTCTGGCAAAATCTGGCACCGGCCGCGAAGGCCGTCAGGGAGCCTGGCGGCGCTCTCGCGGAAGCCCTGAAGAATGAGTTCGGGTCCTTCGAGCGCTTCAAGAAGGAGTTCTCCTCTGCAGCAGCCAGCACAGAGGGCTCGGGATGGGCAGCGCTCGCCAGGTGTGGCTTGACCGGCAGGCTCCTCATCATGCAGATCGAGAAGCATAATGTGAATGTCTATCCCCAGCTTCGCATCCTGATGGTCCTTGACGTCTGGGAGCATGCCTACTATCTGGACTACAGGAACGAGAGGCCCAGGTTCGTGGAGGCCTTCTGGAACATAGTGAACTGGGATGTGGTGAACAAGCGGCTGGAGGCGCTCATTAAATAATTAAAGATGATGAAGGGGATGAAATTTAAAGGACAAGTCGGAATGAAGCCCCCGCACGGGTGTAATGAGTCGACAGATACCATTTATGCCTTCGAGAATTGAATACTCTCTATCATTTCTCCGAAGAGGAAAATGATAAGAAAAAGGCAGACCCCCGTGGTGTAGTGGTCAATCATGCAGGCCTTTGGAGCCGGCGACGGCGGTTCGAATCCGCCCGGGGGTATCATTCCTGCACGGGGCCTCAGTCGTTTCTTCCTGCCTTACCTTTTAAGGGATGTTCGCCAATTAGGTTAAGGCCAAAGAGCCGGATGAGGGTCTGGTACCGATGAATTCCCCGAGGAAGGCGGCAGGCACCCCCGCCAGTTCCCACCGCAGGATGGCGTACTTCTTCTTCCTCCTCGGGTTCTTTGCCATCTTCTCCACCACCATCTCGAAGAACCCGGTCCTCCCCCTCTTCTCGCAGGCCCTCGGGGCGGACGACGCGGTCATCGGGTTCATCGCGACCTTCTCGCCCCTCGCCGGCATCCTCTTCTCCTTCCCCGTGGGGGTCCTCTCCGATCATTTCGGGAGGCGGCGGCTCCTCGTGGCATCCGGGGTGGTCTTTCTCGTCGCCCCCCTCCTGTACCTCCTCATTACCGACCCCGCCTGGTTGATCCCGGTCCGGTTCTTCCACGGCACGGCGACGGCCATCCTCGGCCCGGTCGTCTCGACGGTCATCGCCGAGCGGTTCCCTGAGAACAAGGGCGAGATGCTCGGGCAGTACGCCTCCGCGACCCTCATCGGCCGGTCGGTGGCGCCTCTCGCCGGGGGCGCCATCATCTCCTTTTTCCTGCTCTCCCCGGGGCTCATACCATACCGGATGGTGTACGTAACGGCGGCCCTTGCCGCGGTCCCCGTGTTCGCCATGACCCTCATGTACCGCGAGGAGCGGTCGGGCCCCGTCAACATCATCCCGTTCTCCGTCTTCCAAAGGAGCCTCGTGACCTTCGGGTCAAACCGCAGGCTCCGGGGGACGGCCCTCGTGGACATGGCGACCTACTTCGCCTACGGGGCCTTCGAGACCTTCCTCCCCCTCTTTCTCTCCTCCCTCGGGATAGGCGCATACGAGACCGGCATCATCTTCTCGGTCCAGGTCCTCGTCCTCGCCGCGACCAAGCCGTTCTTCGGGAGGATCGCGGACCGGGCCGATAAAAGGGTCCAGATCGCGGCGGGCCTTGCCATCACCGGCCTGTCCGCCGCGGCCATCCCCATCGTCTCGTCTTTCCCGTCCTTCCTCCTCCTGGGCTCCCTCTTCGGCCTCGGCATGTCCCTCTCCACCGTGGCGACGGTCGCCTACGTCGCGGATGTGGCGAGGAGGGAGGAGATCGGGGCCTCGATGGGGGCCCTCTCCTCCATCATGGACATCGGCCAGTCCTCGGGTCCGCTCGTGACGGGGGTGGTCATTGCCGCGGCCGGTTATGCCACGGGATTCCTGGTAAGTTTTTTCCTTGCATGTGCCGTCACTGTCCTCTTTGCACTCGCGGTATGGGACCGGCGGGCCTGAAGGGCCTATGCCCATGAACATTCCCGCGAATCATCCCGCCGGACGGACCGGGGTTTCAGCTATACCGCCGGGCTCCCTCTTTCTCTTGCCCCGTGAAAAGAAGGCAATCCTTAAAGAAGGATAAGGGTCATCCTCTCCTGATCCTCATGGTAAAAGCTGCTGACCCCTTCATCGGGAAACCCGCACCTCCCTTCTGCCTTCCCGATGCTGAGATGAAGAAGGTCTGCCTGGAGCACTTCCGCGGAAAGTGGGTGGTCCTCTATTTCTATCCCCGGGACAACACCCCGGGCTGCACCCTCGAGGCCATCCAGTTCTCGCGG
>DATKMC010000018.1:0-19567 GCA_035542115.1 Methanomicrobiales archaeon
GACGCCCCCATCGGCCCGGATACCTGCACCAGCCTTCCTGTTCCCGCGAGAACCGGGAAGAAGGCATCAGGCAGCGGATTCGGGAAGGAGGAGCTGGTCCACGGGATCCTCCTCGTCGCTTCCCTCGCCGCCATCGTCTCCGTCCTCTTCATCCTCGTGTACCTTTTCCTCGAGGCCTTTCCTATCTTTCCCATCGCCGGGTTCGGGAACTTCATCACGGGCCTGGAATGGGACCCCACGGGGACCCCGCCCGCGTACGGTACCTTCCCCCTCATCGCGGGCACCCTTCTCGTGACCCTGGGCGCCATGGTCATCGCCATCCCCCTCTCCCTCGGGTGCGCCGTTTTCACCTCGGAGATCGCCCCCCCGCGGCTGAGGGCGGTGCTGAAGCCTGCCATCGAGCTCCTGGCAGGCATCCCGTCGGTGGTGTACGGCTTCTTCGGCCTGATCGTCCTCACCGAGGTCCTCCGGGTGACCTTCGACCTTTCCAGCGGCCTTACCTGGTTCGCAGGCTCCATCCTCCTCGCCATCATGGCCCTCCCCACCATCACCTCCGTCTCCGAGGACGCCATAAAGGCCGTTCCCCGGGAGTTCCGGGAAGGGAGCCTCGCCCTCGGGGCCACGAGGTGGCAGACCATCAGCAGGGTGGTGGTCCCCTCCGCCTTCTCGGGGGTAACCGCGGCCATCATCCTCGGCATCGGGCGGGCCATCGGGGAGACCATGGCGGTGCTCATGGTAACCGGGAACGCGGCCATCATCCCGAGCCCGCTCTGGAATATCTTCTCCCCCATCCGGACCCTCACCGGCACCCTGGGGATCGAGATGGGCGAGGTCGCCTTCGGGAGCGACCATTACCATGCCCTCTTCGGGGTTGCCTTCCTCCTCCTCGTCATCACCCTCGTGGTGAACCTCGTCGCAACGGCGATCATCGGGAGGATCCGGAGCGGGCCGATCCCCGGGTCCTCCTGCCCTGTGAACGGGAAGGTCCCTCTCGGGCAGAGGATCCCGCGTGCCCTGGGAGGCGTCGCCCGGACCGCCCGCCTCCCGGCCCTCGCGGTCCTCGGCACCCTCGCCCTCCTCGCCATCGGCCTCTCCGGGGGGCCCCTCGCGGCCCTCGGGATCCTCGCCGTTGTGGCAGCCTTCCTCTCCCTCAGGGGGAGGGTCCCGGCCCACCTCGCGGAGAGGCTCGCAACCCTCCTCCTTGCCGCCGCGACCGCCCTCGTCGTCCTCATCCTCGGGGTCATTCTCTGGAACATCATGGCGAACGGCATCCCCGCCATATCCTGGGAGTTCCTCACGTCATCCCCGAAGGACCTGGGGAGGGCCGGGGGGATCTTCCCGGCCATCGTGGGAACAGTGTACCTGGTGGCAGGGGCCATCGGGATCGCGCTCCCGGTGGGCATCGCCGCGGCCATCTACCTGGTGGAGTATACCCGGGAGGGGCGCCTCGTCAGGCTCATCCGGGTTGGCGTCGACCTCCTGAACGGGACCCCCTCCATTGTCTTCGGCCTCTTCGGTTTCGCCTTCCTCGTCCTGTACCTGAGGTTCGGGGTCTCCCTCCTCGCCGGGCAGGTCACCCTCGGGCTCATGGTCCTCCCGACCATCATCAGGACCACGGAGGAGGCCCTGAAGTGCGTCCCCGACGGGCTCCGGGAGGGGAGCCTTGCACTCGGGGCAACGAAGTGGCAGACCGTGAGCCGGGTGGTCCTTCCCCCGGCCGTCCCCGGTATGCTCACCGGGGCGATCCTCGCCGTGGGCCGGGCGGCCGGGGAGACCGCACCCATCATGTTCACGGCAGTGGTCTTCTCCCAGCGGTTCCTCCCGGGGTCCCTGTTTGACCCGGTCATGGCCCTCCCCTATCATCTCTTCGTGCTTGCCACCAATGTGCCGGGTGCGAGGACGAACCAGTACGGGACCGCCGTCGTCCTCCTCGTTGCGGTCATCGGTATCTACAGCATCGCGATCCTCCTGAGGAACCATTACCAGAAGAGCGTGAGATGGTAACACCATGGAAACGGATGCATCCATCATTAAAACCGAGAACCTGAATCTCTGGTACGCGGAGAAGCAGGCCCTCGTTGACATCACCATGAAGGTGAAGAGGAACATGGTGACGGCCCTCATCGGCCCTTCCGGATGCGGCAAGTCCACCCTCATCCGGACCTTCAACCGGATGAACGACCTCATCGATGACTGCAGGGTCGAGGGGAAGCTGCTCATCGACAATGAGGATATCAACCGCCCAGGAACCGACGTGGTTGCAATACGGAAGAAGATCGGGATGGTCTTCCAGAAGCCGAACCCCTTCCCCAAATCCGTGTACGAGAACGTGGCTTACGGCCCGAGGATCCACGGGGTCAGGGAGAAGAAGGACCTGGACCGGATCGTGAAGAAGAGCCTCCATGACGCCGCCCTCTGGAACGAGGTGAAGGACCGGCTCCACGAGCCGGCGACCGGCCTCTCAGGCGGCCAGCAGCAGCGCCTCTGCATCGCCCGGTGCCTGGCCGTCGAGCCCGAGATCATCCTCATGGACGAGCCCTGCTCGGCCCTCGATCCCATCGCCACGGCGAAAATCGAGAACCTCATCGATGTCCTCAAGAAGGACTATACCGTGGTCATTGTCACTCACAACATGCAGCAGGCCGCCCGGGTCTCGGACTTCACCGGGTTCATGTACCTGGGAAAGCTCATTGAGTTTGGAGAGACAACACAGATCTTTGAGAACCCCCGGGAGGAACTCACGGCAAACTATGTCACGGGCCGGTTCGGGTGAGTGATCGCTTGGTCGAAAAGTTCCATATTGAACTCGAAATGATGAAGGAGCATACCCTCGAGATGGGTGCCCTCTCCCGGACCATGCTCCAGATGTCCGTTCGCGCCCTGACGAACCAGGATTTGAACCTGGCGGCCTGGGTGGAAAACCGGAGAGAGAGCCTGAAGCACTGGGACGAATCCGTCGAGGACGAAGCAATCCGGCTCATAGCCCTCTACCAGCCCATGGCACAGGACATGAGGACCATCGCCTCAACCCTGAAGATGATAACCTACCTCACCCGGGTCGGGGTCTACGGGAAGGACATCGCGGTGGTGGTGGAAAAGAGCGAGGGCATGCCGACGGTCCGCGGGTTCTTCAACATCCCCCGGATGACGAAGATCGTCTGCACCATGGTCGACGAGGGTCTCAAAGGGTATGCCACCGGCAGCATCGCCCCCATCGCAACCATGGGAAAACGTGACGACGAGGTCGATGCCCTCTTCCTTTCCACCATGAACGGGTGCATCTCGGCCATGACCGATGACCCAAGGAAAATCCCCATCTGCACCAATTATATCCTGATCGCCCGGTATCTTGAACGAACAGGGGACCATGCATGCAAGATTGCCGAGAAGGTCCACTACATGGTCACGGGCGAACGGATAGATATCCAATGACGGCAATCCATCGGGGGATGGATCCATGCCCCGTGGCCGGACGATAATGGATCCCGCCCCCCAATAGAATGAAATAACGGGATTCCCATACTACATCATGGACACCGGGAGGGTGTGTCAGGTATTTCAGCTCTTCTGCCGCCCATGCCGTTGATGCACGTGCGATCCTTTCTTCGGGATTCCTCCGGGATCAGGACAGCCCCTCGGGAGACAGGCATACATGGTGCGGGATAGCTCGCGGGAAAGCCGGTCTGCAGGAAGGGGGGCGCCTCCTGCGAAAGGAAAGGCGGGCAGGATCCTCCGGCGGGACATCATCCACGAGAAGGTCCGGGGCGGCCTCACGTACCTCATCTCCGAGGATTACTCGTACAAGACCGAGGCGTACTACCGGATCCTCGCCCTCGAGATGGAGGACCGGAAGGTCGTCCCCTCGACGCAGGACCTCCTCGAGGCGTACGTGGTCCCCGTCTGCCTCGCCCGGGCGGAGCAGGCGGGCATCCCGGTCTGCGAGTGGGGGATCTCCGACGAGCGGGTGCCCCTCCCCTCCATCCTTTACGGGATCTCCTACTTCGCAGACCCCTCGGAGTACAGCCTCGTGCGGGACATGGAGACCGCCGATCCCGTCATCAAGTACATCACCGGGAACGGGAAGTACCCTTTCTGCTACCAGCCCATCCCCGAGTCCGCGGAGATCGTCCCCTGCATCGCCATCTTCGGGAGGACCGCGGGTGCACCGGAGCCCCTCGCCAACCTCGCCGCACAGGTCTACCGCCTCTTCCGGATCCCCCTCATGGAGATCGTGGCGGTCTCGAACGGGGGCTACCGGCTCTCGGCCATCACCCCGTGCTGGTACTCGAAGCTCTCGAAGGAGGAGAAGGGGATCCTCGAGGGTATCCTCGGGAGCGAGTGCCATGGGTAAGCTCGGCCTCTTCGTGGACCGGCAGACCCTCGGGAACTCAGAGCAGCTCACGGCCCTCATCCGGCTCCGGGACTCGGCGGAGGGGATGGGGCACACGGTCTACTTTATCTTCCCCACGGAGATCGCGAAGATCGCAAAGATGGACGCCCTCTTCATCCGGAGCCGGACCGACCCGCTGAACATCAGCTTCGTGGCGGCGAAGATGGCCGAGCTCCGCGGCATTCCGGTCATCGACGACCCCCGGTCCATCCAGGTCTGCTCCGACAAGGTGAACATGTACCTCCACCTCATGGAGGCGGGGGTGCGGATCCCCGACACCGTCTTCGTGCGCAAGGGGGAGCTCACCGAGAAGGCCGCCGGGGACCTCTTCCAGAGGCTCGGGTCGCCCCTCATCCTCAAGGAGCCCTCCACCTCCTTCTCCCTCCGGGTGGAGAAGGTGGAGAGCGTCCCGGAGTTCCTGAAGACCGGGAAGCGGTTCATCAAGCTCTCGGACTGGATCGTCGCCCAGCGGTTCATCGAGAGCGACTTCGACTGGCGGGTGGGGGTCCTCGCCGGGGAGCCCCTCTATGCCTGCCAGTACATCATCCCCGAGGCGACCTTCAAGATCCAGGCAACGGTGAACGGCCACATCGTCTACTGCGCGGTGAAGAGCCATCCCCTTGACCGGGTCCCGCGACACATCCTCGGTGTAGCCGTCGCGGCTGCCCGGGCCGTCGGGGACGGGTTCTACGGGGTCGACATCAAGGACCGGGAGGGCACCCCCTTCGTCATCGAGGTGAACGACAACCCGTCCTTGGAGGGAGGGGAGGATGAACACTCCCCGATGCTCTACCGGAAGATCATCGGCCATCTCCTCGGAGACAGGGAGGACCGTCCCTGAACGGACCTCATGCTCTCCGTCCCCGCGATCCCGGTCATCGTCCTTCTCGTCGTCTTCCTCGGGATCGCCATCCGGAAGGTCGGCCGGTTCAGCTTCCGGATCTGGCAGGTCATGCTCCTCGGGGCCATCGCCGTCCTCATGACCGGCCAGATCTCCCCCCTCTCTGCCCTCCGGGCCATCAGCCTGGACGTCATGCTCTTCCTCTTCGGGATGTTCGTCGTCGGGGTGGCCCTGAACGAGAGCGGTGAGCTCCTCGTCCTCTCGAACCGGATCTGCCGCCGGGCGGGGAACACCGGCCGGCTCCTCCTCCTCCTCGTCTTCTCCTTCGGGTTCCTCTCGGCCCTCCTCATGAACGACACCCTCGCCATCATCGGGACGCCCCTCTGCCTCTACCTCGCCCGGACGAACCGGGTCTCCCCGAAGCTTCTCCTCATCGCCCTCGCCTTCTCCATCACCACGGGGAGCGTCATGAGCCCCATCGGGAACCCGCAGAACCTCCTTGTTGCCGTCCGGGGCCCCGTGGAGAGCCCCTTCGTCACCTTCGCCCACTACCTCGCCGTCCCCACGGTGCTCTGCCTCGTCCTCGTCTACCTCTTCCTCCGGGTGGCCTTCCGCGGGGAGCCCTGGAGCGCGGGGATCCGCCTCTGCCACGAGGAGGTGAAGGACGCCCGGCTCGCCCTCCTCTCCCGGGTCTCCCTCGGGATCCTCGTCACCCTCATCGTGGTGAAGGTCGCGGGGTTCTTCATCGGCGCCGACACCCCTGTCTCCCTCCCCGCCATCGCCCTCCTCGCCACCCTCCCCATCCTCGCCCTCTCGGAGCGCCGGGTGGAGGTGGTAAAAAAAGTGGACTGGGAGACCCTCGTCTTCTTCGCGGCGTTGTTCGTCCTCATGGAGAGCGTCTGGGAGTCCGGGTTCCTCCAGTCCTTCATCGGCCTCTTCGGGAGCGGGATCACGACGATCCCCGTGATCCTCGGCCTCTCCGTCCTCGTCTCCCAGTTCGTCTCCAACGTGCCCTGGGTGGCCCTCTACCTCCCGGTCATCACGGGAACAGGCCGGTCCACCGCCGCCCTCATGGCCCTCGCCGCGGGGAGCACCATTGCCGGGAACCTCTCCATCCTCGGGGCGGCGAGCAACGTCATCATCATCCAGAACGCCGAGAAGGAGGGGGAGACCCTCACCTTTTGGGAGTTCGTGAAGATCGGCCTCCCCCTCACCCTCGTCCAGGTCCTCGTCTACTGGTTCTTCCTCGGGTCGCGCCCGATCTGATGACCGCTCGCTCCTCCTCGGTTCTTGAGAAGAACCCCGGGTCGCCACCGGTCTGATGACCGCTTGCTCCTCCTCGGTTCTTGAGAAGAACCCCGGGTCGCCACCGGTCTGATGACCGCTCGCTCCTCCTCGGTTCTTGAGAAGAACCCCGGGTCGCCACCGGTCTGATGACCGCTCGCTCCTCCTCGGTTCTTGAGAAGAACCTCGGAATGTGATGAGCGCCGGAACGGGCCATCATAGCGCCGGATCCCGCGGGAAGACCTCCTGCACCAGGTCCCCTGCTTCCCCGAGCCACCGCGAGCGCTCCTCCCGGGTGCTCGTCACCACCACCGAGAACATCCTCCTGTGGACGACGGGGACCCCGCAGAGGGAGAAGATGCAGTCCCTCCAGAGCCGTTCCAGCGGATCCCCGAAGGCCGCGAGCTCCCGCTCCCGCGGGGTGTTGGAGGTGTTGAAGACGAGGGCCGCCTTCGCCCTGAGGAGCCCGACGGGGATTCCTTCACCACCGTCGCCCTCGAGGAACCGGTAGGCGACCCCGGGCCGGAGTACCCGGTCGACCCATCCCTTGAGGATCGCCGGGGGCTGGGCCCACCAATCAGGGTGAAGGATCACGATGCCGTCGGCCGCCGCGATCTCCGCGCAATGAGCCGCGATGACCGGATCCAGAGGGGCGTCGCGGGGGATCTCCTCGGGGGAAAGGACGGGATCGAACCGCTCGGCGTAGAGGTCGTGAAAGATGACCTCGTGGCCGTTTTCCCGGAGTGCCCTGACCACCTTTTCGGCGACGGCATGGTTCAGGCTCCCCGGGCGCGGGTGGGCGAGGACGACGAGGACCTTCACTGCCCCTTAAGCCCCCACCCCTTGAAGAAGGTGTAGCAGAAGGTCCCGTCGGCCTCGCAGGTGCGGTACAGGTCCCGGATCCCCTGGTCCCATTCGGCGCGGCTCATCATCCCCCTTCCGACGGCCTCCTCCTCCACGCCCTCCACCATCGCCGTGAAGGTCTGCTTCGTAAACCCCTCGACGAGTTCCGGGTGCGACGCGTCCACGTACACCATCCGGGGGGAGACGGAGACCTCCCGGAACCCGGCACGGGTGAGCAGCGGGAAGAGCTCCCGGCCGATGAGCGCATTCCCGCCCTTCTCCTTCTGGAGGGCGATGAGGCAGCCGATGGCCTTCCTCGCCGCCTCGCTGTCGGGGTGGAAATACGCGGAGCCATGATCGCCCTCGATGACGGTTATGGTGCCGCCCGGTGCAAGCATCTGGTGCAGGCAGGAGAGGGCCCGGTCGGGATCGGGGAGGTGTTCGAGTACGAAACAGAGGAAGACGTGATCGAAGCTCCCGTCGGCGAACGGGAGGGAGTAGATGTCGGCCTGCCGGAAGGTGACGTTCGTGAACCCCGCTGCCCTCACCCGGGCTTCGGCCTCCCGGAGGGATGCGTCTGACACGTCGATGGAGGTGATCTCCGCCCCCGGGCTCTTCTCCGCGAGGGTGACGGTCTGCGCACCGATCCCGCACCCTGCCTCGAGGACCAGGCTCCCGGGAGGGTAGCCGGTGTCATGGTGGAGGAGCCCGGCGAGAGTCCGGGCCTGGTCGAGGAGTCGGCCCGCCTCCCGCCGGGAGTATCCGTGGACATAGCTCCTGTCCTGCCTGCGTTTCATGCAGGGGAGCCCTCACATATTCTGGAGGGCCACGATGTCGGTGACCCCGGTCAGGCGCCAGATGATGGACCGCTCCTCGGTGGCGATGGTCTCGAGGGGCTCCTGCGGGAGGTGGCCGAGGGCGGCGAGGATGTTCCTCGAGAGCTTCTTCTTCCGGATCATGCCCACGAACTTCTCCCTGACCACCTTCTTCTCGATGGCGTCCTCGACCTCCTCGAGCCGGCCCTGGAGGGTGACGAACATGTAGCAGGAGAGGTCCTGGCTGTACCGCTCCACCTCGACGGAGACGTAGGGGTTGGACCGGAAGTACTTGATCTTCTTCCCGTACCGGGTGGAGAGGAAGTACATAAAGTTCCCGTCAAAGACGTAGAGGAAGGGGGCGATGTAGGGGTATTTATCGCCGCAGAAGGCGATCCGCGAGACATAGCCCTCGGCGATGAGCTCGTCGTAGTCCTGCTTCTCCATCTTGGGAATTTTCACGATCTCCATAGGCCAACATTTTGAATACCGCACCCCCTTTCATAAAGGTTCTGATGTGCACCGGTAAGGGTGTTCCGCCCCGGTTACCGGGGACCTGTGATGGCGCTCCGCCCGGTCCTTCCCCCGGTTTTTATCCCATGAAGTCCCCATGCTAGAGAGAGATGGCGCGAGCAGGGGGGCTGCGGGGAAATCTACCGGCGATGGAGAAGGCTGTCAGGGCTGGGTACCGGAGCGAAGGCCTCACACCCGGTATCGTGGAATCCTTCCACCGGTTCCTTGCCCTTTTCTACCGGCAGAAGGGGCGGGACCTTCCCTGGAGAAGGACCACCGACCCCTACCATATCCTCGTCTCCGAGTTCATGCTCCAGCAGACGCAGGTGGAGCGGGTGCTCGTGAAGTACCCGGAGTTCCTCGGCCGGTTCCCCGACGTTGAGGCCCTCGCCCGGGCACCGGTGCAGGAGGTGCTCCTCGCCTGGCAGGGGCTCGGGTACAACCGCCGGGCCCTCGCCCTCCACCGGACCGCCCGGCGGATCGCAGAGGAGTTCCACGGGGAAGTCCCCCTCGACCGGGCCACCCTCGACTCCTTCCCCGGCATCGGGAGCGCGACGGCCGGAGCCATCGTCGTCTTTTCCACGAACCGGCCGGAGATCTTCATCGAGACGAATATCCGCCGGGTCTACATCCACCTCTTCTTCCCGGGTGCGGAAAAGGTCCATGACCGGGAGATCGGACCGCTCCTCGAGAAGACCCTCGACCGGGAGCGGCCCCGGCGGTTTTATCACACCCTCATGGATTACGGGTCCCTCTTGAAAAGAGGAACAGGAGACCCGAATGGCCCGCTCCTGAAGAAGGGCACCGGGAACCCGAACCTCCGGAGTGCCTCCTATGCGCGGCAGACTCCCTTCGAGGGCTCGGACCGGCAGGTGAGGGGGATCGTCCTCCGGGAGCTCCTTGGGAGGGGTGAGATCGCCGATGAGGGGCTCGGCGAACGTCTCTCGGTAGAACCCGGACGGCTGGAACGGATCCTCCGGGGGCTCGAGAGGGACGGGTTCATCGTCCGGGGCGGGGGAAGGATACGGTGCCGGGAGAACATGGAGAGGAGCGGGTGAAGATCGGGTATCCGTGTATCAACCGTTCCATCGGCTGCACCGCGAACCACACCTTCCGCCTCGCCTCCTACGGCGGGGACCGGCTGGAGAAGACCGTGCGGAGAACCTTGCATGCCTGGGGCGCGGGATAGGGCGGGAGGGAAAGGTTCTTTTGAGCCCGCTCTCCATTTTCGTACAGGAAAAGAGCCCCAGGGGGAGTGCTGGACGAAGTTCCTCGTGACCGGCGGGTGCGGGTTCATCGGCTCGCATCTCTCGCGGGAGCTCGCGAACCTCGGGGAGGTGACCATCATCGACGACCTCTCCTCCGGCGGGGCAGGGCGCGTCCAGGACCTCCTCGGTGCCGGGAAGGCCCGGCTCATCCGGGGGAGCATCCTCCACCGGAACCTCCTCGCGGAGGCCTGCAGGGGGGCCGACTGCGTCTTCCACCTTGCCGCTATCGTCTCGGTGCCCCGGTCCATGGCGGACCCCCTCGGGGTGAACGAGGTGAACACCACGGGGACCCTCGCGGTCCTCGAGGCCTCCCGGCAGGCGGGGGTGAAGAAGCTCGTCTTCTCCTCCTCATCGGCGGTCTACGGGGACTCCCCCGGATCCCCGAAGACGGAGCAGACCCCGCCCGAGCCCCTCTCCCCGTACGCGGCCTCGAAACTGGCCGGCGAGTACTTCTGCGAGGTGTACCGGCGCTCCTTCGGCCTCCCCACCGCCTCCCTCCGGTACTTCAAGGTCTATGGCCCCGGCCAGGACCCGAAGGGGGAGTACGCCGCCGTCATCCCCCGGTTCATCACCCAGGTCCTCAGGCGGAGCCCCCCGGTCATCTTCGGGGACGGGGGCCAGGTGAGGGACTTCGTCTCGGTCCGGGATGTCGTGCGGGCAAACATCCTCGCCATGCAGCGGGACGCCGTCGGGGTCATGAACATCGGGAGCGGGGACGGGACCACCATCCTCCGGCTCGCGGGGGCCGTCATGGGGATCGGCGGCCTCTCCCGGGAACCGGTCCTCGACAAGCCCCGGCCTGGCGACATCCGGGAATCGGTGGCCGACATCTCCCGGGCCCGGGATATCATGGGCTTCCGGCCAAAGGTCCACCTGGCAGACGGGCTCCGGGAGACCATGGACTGGTTCAGGGCCCACCCGGCATAACCCGATAACCGGTTTGTTTATCTCTCCCCACCCATAATCACTACATAAGGAGCCGGATGGAAGAACAGGATTCCCTGAAGGAGTTCAACCATCTCTACCGGGCCACCACGAGGCGGGTGGACCTGGTGAAGGTCCCTGCCATGAAGTTCCTCATGGTGGACGGGACCTGCGAGGGGAACAACTTCCACGACTTCAGGAGCGGCATCGAGGGGCTCTTCACCCTCTCCTCGGCCATGAAGAAGGCCATCGCCAGGACGAAGATCGGCTTCGAGTACGCCGTGATGCCCCTCGAGTGCCTCTGGTGGGTGAAGGGGGGGGAGTACGCGCCCGGGAACCGGGATGAGTGGAAGTGGCTCCTTCTCATGGTCCAGCCCGAGTACGTGACCTCCGCCCTCGCCCGGGAGGTTCTCGGGGCCATGGACCGGGAGAAGCAGCTCCCCGGGATCCTGAAGGTCAGGTTCGGGGTCTTCACCGAGGGGCTCGCCGTCCAGACCCTCCACAACGGCCCGCGGTCTGAGAAGTGGACGACCCTTGCCCGGCTCCACGCCTTCATCGGGAAGGGAGGCCACAGGGTGCGGGGAAGGCACCATGAGATCTACCTCTCTGACCCCCGGACCATGACCCCCGCGCGCATGAAGATGATCATCCGGCTCCCCGTAAAGTGACCGGGACCTCGCGGGGCGTCCCCGGGAGGAAAGGAGGCTCCATGCCAGGATCATCGGTCATCACCGCCGATCTCTTCTCTGCCCACGATATGCCAGGCCACCCCGAGAACCACGCGAGGCTCCTCGGGGCGCTCGAGGGCGTTCCGCCGAAGGTACCCAGGTACTCCCCTGCCGCCGCCCCGCGGGAGGACGTGGAACGAGTCCACAGCAGCGAGTATGTTGCTCTCCTCGAAGAAGCATGCAACCGCACGAAGACCTTCGGCATGCTCGACCCGGATACCTACATCACCCATGCCTCCTTCGGGGTCGCCCTCCATGCCGCGGGCGGGGCCATCGGGGCAGCGGAACGGGCCCTCTCGGGGGAGCACTGCTTCGCCCTCGTCCGTCCCCCGGGGCATCATGCCGAGCGGGACCGTGCTATGGGGTTCTGCCTCCTGGACAACATCGCCATCGCCGCGGCAAAGGCCCTCGGGAGGGTGGAGCGGGTCGCCATCGTGGACTGGGA
Organism: Methanomicrobiales archaeon; assembly: GCA_035542115.1. Lineage (GTDB taxonomy): Archaea > Halobacteriota > Methanomicrobia > Methanomicrobiales > JACTUA01 > JACTUA01. The sequence continues at coordinate 12,052 of DATKMC010000018.1, forward strand.
CGTCCACCACGGGAACGGCACCCAGCAGGCCTTCTACGAATCCGACCGGGTGCTCTACTGCTCGGTGCACCGGGGGCACTACTACCCCTACTCGGGTAGGACCGATGAACGGGGAGCCGGCCCGGGCGAAGGATTCACCCTGAACGCACCCCTCGACCCGGGAGCGACCATCGCCGATTACGACGCGGTCTTCGGGGAGGTTTTTATCCCTGCCATCCGGAAGTTCCGGCCCGGGCTCCTCCTCGTCTCGGCGGGGCAGGACATCCTCTCCGACGATCCGCTGGGAGGGATGGACCTCTTCCCCGCCGACCTCGGCCTCCTCACCTGGCGGCTCGTGAAGGCCGGCGGGCTTCCCCTGGCCCTCGTCCTCGAGGGTGGCTACGGCCCCTCACACGGTGCTGCCATCCGGGAGATCTTCCGGGTTCTCGGGGGCGGGCATCCCGCGAAGGCAGAGGGGGAACCCCGGGAGAGCACCCGGCGGGTCATCGAGGCCCTCGGAGGCTGAGAACCAGTCGGATACAGGGTTTTCCCTACGCCGGTTCTTCGCTATCTCTTTAAAAAAGGCGCCTCGTTCCGCGAGACAATGAAAATTTCCGTAATTTAAAGAAGATTTATGTAAAACCGGGCTCAATATGAATCATTCAAATCGGAGAACCATCATGAAAGGAAAGACTCTGTGCCTTACCCTCATCGCCCTGATAGGTATCGCGATGCCGCTCCTCGCGGGCTGCACGAGCCCCGCAGTAAACCCTGTACCGACCCCGACGCCCACACCGGCCGCGGGCATCGCGAACCCCGCGGCGGTGTACTGCACGCAGCAGCCGGACACCCGGTACGAGATCCGGAAGAATGCCGACGGGAGCGAGTACGGGGTCTGCATCCTCCCCGGAGGGACCGTGTGCGACGAGTGGGCGTACTACCGGCACGAGTGCCCCGCCGCGGCAACGCCCACCGCCGCGACCACGACGGGCGCCGGGATAGCGAACCCCTCGGCGACCTTCTGCGTTTCGAAGAACTACACCTACCAGATCGTCACGAACCCGGACGGCAGCCAGTCGGGCAACTGCGTCTTCCCGAACGGGAAGGCCTGCGACGGCTGGGCCTACTTCCGCGGGGAGTGCAACGAGACGACGGCGAAGTGAGACCTCATCACCCAGCTAATGTTCATGCTGGTAACCGTGAAAAGGGAACCGCGAGGCTCTGTGGAGGTCCTATTCACCGTCTGGCAGCGATTAAAATCAAATTCCCATTTATTATAACTTTTCATAAAAAAGCGATGTTTTTAGGTTTTATCATGAAAATGGAAGTGCCGTTATCTTCCTTACTGGCATTGGACCAATTTATTCTTATTTAGTATACTTCGGAAGTTTTATAATAAAATAAAAACAATTTGGGCTATCCTAATCTGGTATAAAGGCATTCACATGAGGAATGGCACAGCGATGTCTTCCAATCGCTTGATTGTTGAGTATTTAAGGACCCGGGGGCATTCCGGCTGTCTTCGTTGAAAATTGAAGTGAAAAATTCCTGGTAAGGGGAGGGAGTACAATGAACATGGGGGAGCTCTCGGAGGAGGATGTCTGGTTTATTGGACTCTGCTGCCGTTACGGGGAGATCTTCAGCAACAAAGAGCTTATGGAGGAGTTTATTATCCGAGGGGTGACCTGCGGGTTTCTCGTGGCCACACAGCGGGCCTCAGGGCGGACCATGATCCTCGACTCGACTTTGTCGCCCATGGGTAAGAAATGGTTCTACCCGAAATTTGAAACTCCCAGCAGAACCTTTCATCGCTATGCCAAGCCCGAAATAAGAGCAGGGAAGTGAATATACCCGCCGTCTTTACTACCGGGGCCGGAACCGTATAGTTTCGCACGGGAAGGGGGAAAAAAGTTGGGATGCCGGTGAGTGAATGTCTTATCTATGTAACTTTCACCTTCTTCCAGCCCAGCCCTGACATACCTGAACCTCTCCCTCTCCTCAAGGACCGAACCCCGATCCCCTGTCCTTGTAGCGGGTCAGTCCTCACTTCACCCCGGGAGGATTCAGAGATGTGGGAGTGCCGGTATTGGCTCGGTTAAAGTCCACATGATTGATTTAAGACGCTCCATACATCCGGGGGGACCGCGGGGTAAGAGGTCATATTAATGATACCGATGATCTTCTCAATCTTCTCGCTGACGATGAAATCGGCCGCGTACTTCTGGTATTGTACCCTCATGCCCGGTCCGACAGGCTCAGGATGTTCTCTGGTGCCTTTGCCGGCCTCGAGTCTAAAAATTTCCATGATTTGCCCGCCATTATCAAGTATTTGCTTCACCCGACAATCTGCTAGGGCAATTTCCACTACGTGGGATGCATTGGCTCCCTTCCATTGATCATTCAAGTCCTTCCATTGATTCCGGTACCCATACACAAGGATTGGCCTGACGCAGTAGGAGGAAAGATTTAGAGAGGTCAGACTCGGGGTTTCGCAGGATTGGTTCAGAATGTCAAACACCTCATCCGGCACCGAATCTCCAGCATGGACATTTGCGCAAAGCTTTCCGGAATACTTGATGCAGGTATCATCGACGATGAAATTGATCGTGGAATTATGAAACTGTATACTCAGGGCCGGTCCGTTGACAAGACTGATTATCTCGATATTCGGGTCATCCCCGTAGGGGATGTTGGTAAAAGCGTAATCGCCCGTGAACTCCACAATCTTCCCTCCCTTCTCGAGGAATTGCTGTGCCCGGCAATCCTGCAACACAGCTCCTGCAATGCTGGAGTAAGGAACCCCGTTACCGGGGAACCCGTACCATGCCATGCTCGGAGGAGGAGTCGTAATGCCCGAGTAGGTATACTCATTTCCGAAGAACCCATAGGCGATTATCGGAGAGGCACAGAAATCAGTGGCCGAGAATTTGGATGCAGGGGCAGGTGGGGTTAGAGGAGGGGAGGTATAAGTGGGGGTGATATTTCCGGGATTTTGCTCCTGGAGACATCCGGATGCCAGCATTATCATGGAAATAATAATGAGAACCAGAACGAATTTCATTGGAATAACGCTCATCCTTTTTTCCTAGAGCATTAATAAAGTATATCGATGGACTAATATTGATTTCAACCTATAATTTTCAGTCTCCCCTATAGGATATCAAAAGTGATGGGTTGCATTTTGTGAGATACCTATAACCACAAATATGAGTGCGAGTGGGATAATTTGAACCCAGGAATTTCTACACCTTCGCAACTCACTCCCGCGGTTTCGTGGTCGCCTTGAGGATCTTTTCGATCTCCTTCAGGTCCTCCTTTTTCTGGAGGACACGGTTCTTCATCACGAGCGAGATCTGGCCGAGGACCTCCGGGTCGCCCTCCTCAACCTTTTTGATGATGAGCTGGATGATCTGCTCCGGAGTCATGGAGCCGGGCCGCCTGGAACGGGGACCTGCGCGTGCGGCGTCAACCATACATCCCTCCTGCAATCATTCGACAAAGTATTTTCTTTCCATAAAACTATATAAAGTATTCTAATTATCTCCATCAATTAAAATCGTTTGATATGATTTTTAAACGAAGATATTATTCATTATGGCAATATAATCCCTCAAGGATGTACTTGCATGCCATACCTGGCGGGTATGGTGGTTAGGGATTCAGAAATCTCTCCCTTTTTCCGTATGAGAAATTCAAGGATAGCTCACCCTCTGGGAATCGGCATTCACATCGCCCCAAGAGAATTCGGAGATGCGGGAATGCCGGTATTGGTATTCGGTTTTTCCGGGGGATTTTATTAGCGCCGGGCGAGAATGTGCTTTTATTAAAGCCAATAACGAACGATAGCAATGGAATAGAGAGGAACTATTTGTAATCCAAGATTATAACACCTAATCGACGGCGTACGGGAATATCATACCACCTCATAAGATTATTCCTCTATCCTGCGCCGTCAATATTTACGTGGCTTATTACACAACACTGCCTCCCCTGCCCTAGCTGCGGATCGATCATCACTTCGCCCTTAGGGAGGATCCGGAGATGTGGGAATGCCGGTATTGGTATGCAGTTTTCCCGGTTGAAGCCCGGAAAAATGTTAACACTGAATATGATGAACGTGACTTTGATTTGTTTTCGCGTGATGCTTCTCATCCAAGGCAGACGCTCCCTTAATGATGCTATAGAGAAGGATTATTTTAACTTTATATAAACCGGTCGGAGAGTGCCATCGCCGTTTCTCCTTTTCACCCATCCGGCAGCATAACCCGGCACTCTAGGCAGTACTGCCAAGTTGTGATCACACAGGATAGAGATGACCACTTTCACCTTCCCCCATCCCAACCCTGACATACCATGACACCATTTCTCTCTCATGGACCGACCCCTGCTCCTTTATCCCTGTTGCGGGTCGGTCCTCATATCGCCCCAGAAGGATGCGGAAATGTGGGAATACCTAGGATCATCAAAGCTGGAAAATTTTTTCGAGATAACTCTAACCTCAGATATTAGTGCGAGGGGGAAATTCGAACCCATGAAGTTTGAGAGGTTCTCCCCACCTACCCCATCCCCCACTGTGCCAGCGTCGTGTGGGACGGGTCCACGTCCTCCCACTTTCAGCAGGGGGCCCAGATCATCGATTCAATCGAGATATATCCCGTTTCCGACGGTCATTTTCCCTTCCACGTTCTCCCATCCGTGCAATTCGTCGTAAATACTGATAGCAAAGCCATCTGTGTAGGAGTTATGCGGCCAAGCAAAATTCAGATACCACCCATTGGAGGCTATAAGCCCGTCACTGATTAAAATTGTCCCGTAATTCTCCGTTGTTCGTGGATTCCCCATGGTATAATCCGCATAAATTGTGGTTGTATAGTTGAGTTCTGCCGGGGGCTGAATATACTCGGAAAGGTTGTATTTGGGGAGCAAGACTGATTCATTCCCAATGGGATACCGGGTATTCACGAGGATAGTGTAGGGTGGGGTGTCGATGTGTTCATGATAATCGAACTGGTACACCTGCTCCGGATCCATCGTATCCGCCGTGATTTTCAGGAAAGGAACTCCCTTCACCCCTTCGAAAGAAAAGGAAAAGTTGGATTCTCGCGGCAATGGGCCGTGGGTGTACCGTTCATCCCCGAAGGTTTCCGGCGTGAGATGGAGAGTCCCGATTTTTGGTGTCCCGTTCTGGATGGGAAGCGGGACGTAGAGCGTGAGGTTGGTGACAGGTATAAGGGCTTTTACCTGCACCTGGTAAATATAACTCGCGTAAAAGTCCGACGGGGGGCTGATACAGGCGGGAAAAAGGATAAGGAGGAGAAGGAGCCCTGCCATGATACCATATTGATACCGGATTTTCATCTAATGGCTGATGGCTTCTCAATAATATTAAAATAATTCTTTTATTATATTCTATGTGTTTTATATAATAAATTTAATTAATATATATCGAAATTTATTATGTTTTCTCCAACCAGCAGAAACGGAGCTCGATTTGAAGGAAAAATCTCTTGAGTATATACTGGAATCAAATTGAAAAACCCGAGAAATTTCTTTTCAAAAATGGGAATCTTTATTTAAAAATCATTTTTTCTGAATAATTGTAACTATTGCGCTCCCTTTTATTCATAGAGTTTGATTAATCTTTATGAGAATTATTAAATAATAATATTTTATATAGAATGAACGCATCAAATTGGGGTGCATTGGGTATTTACTGTTCCCAAGCCCGCTGGTGAGGCGGATCAAGGGAATGATCCAATTCCCCTGGAAATATCGAGGTTTCTATGACGGAAAGATGGATGGTTCATAATCTTACCCGGGCGATCGCTCTCATTGTCCTGATCTCCGTCGTATGTGCACCTGCAGTTGCGCATGAGACATCTCCCGATAATTCAGAAAGCGGCCATCGAGACCGGGGGGAAGCAGGTGACAGGGATCGCTGTGCAGAAATCACGAGCCAGTACACCATAAATGATGCCATCACGGGGGCAACACCCCACTGGGTATTTCTCACCCTGGTGCAAGAGGACCGGCAGCACCTGCTGGATTTCATCGATTCCCTGGTAGTTCCGGATGCCAAAAAGGCAGAATGGAAGAGCATTCTTGAAGATCTCTGGAAGAAATACCCGGTGGATGTCAAAGAGGGGAAAAATTCTCTGCAAATTACCCTGAAACGTGGTACGCCCAGTATCAAGCTCACGGCATATGAAGAGGCCGTTCTTGGAGAGATTGATGATGCGATCGCCCATGCCATGGAAGAGAGCTTGAACTCCGAGATCTCACCGATGTGGAATCCTGATGCTCACAACCAAATTTTTTCAAGCTCCTGCTCTTCTCAAAATACTGGTCCATTATTGTTTCGTTATTGTATACCCGAAATAACAGATAAAGCAGCAGAACCGGACAACTGGTGCAGCGGGAATTTCGCATGCCAGATGTTAAACCATGGCTACTTACCATCCATCAATTTCGGTCTGGCTCCTGATAATCTTGAGAGAAACGCCACGGAAGCGTCCAATAAAATAAACTCCGGGGAATATATGAGCGGATTCGGAAGTCTCGCACATGCAAGCCATTTCCTAGCAGATATCGGAAACCCACTGCATACCGGAGAGGCAATTAACCAAATAGCAGATCTTGGCATGGTACATCATGCCTATGAAGATTATGTTAAGAAGAACTGGAATACATTGCTGCTAGGAGCCGACCGGTCATTTTCTGACTATGTCACGGGCACAACTGACATAAGATGGAATTCCGACCCGTTACAATCGGGCCGGAGGCTTGCGGGGGATTCAACCCTGAGTAGTGATGCCCTCTACCGGTACATTTACAGGACTTTTATAAGGTATGATCGATTTCTTCCCGAAGCAGATCCCCGGATAGCTGATATCACTATAAAAAGCCTAGTCGAGACCAAGCAATACACCAACGGACTCGTAACCTACGCGACAAGAGGAGCAAGGATCTTCACCATTAGAGCTGATACCAGACCTCATGGCACTGTCTCACCCTCCGGATCTGTCAGAGTCCTATATAAAACAGACCAAACCTTCACCATCACACCCGACGCGAACTTTGTCATCAGCGACGTAACCGTCGATGGCCAGTCCGTAGGTGCCGTATCGAGCTATACATTCCCACCGGTGGACAGGGACCACCGAATCCGGGCAACCTTCGAGAGGGGCTTCTTCACCATCACCCCTTCGGCGGGATCCAATGGACAGATCTCACCCTCTTCACCCGTTACCGTGCCCCGTGGCGAAAGCCAGATTTTCACCATCACATCGAATCCCGGCTATCGCGTCCGGGATGTGGTGGTCGACGGCAATTCAATCGGACCTGTGGTGAGTTATACGTTCACAAACGTGCAGGACGACCACAGAATCAGGGCAACCTTCAGGCAGACCCAGGCGACTTTCACCATCACCCCCTCGGCCGGACCCCATGGAACAATAACCCCCTCGATGGCAGTTACAGTGCCATATGCCGGAAGCACGACCTTCACCATCACACCTGATTCAGGATACGTGATTGA
>DATKMC010000019.1:0-6468 GCA_035542115.1 Methanomicrobiales archaeon
ATCGGCGGGGCACTCATCAACTGGGTCCTTTACTTCCTCCTGACCCGGTGGGCGGGGGTATTCTGGCTCCTCGCAAACCTCGTCGCCATCCTCGTCGCCTTTGCCTGGAACTACCTGGTGAACCGGAACCTGACCTGGAGACGCCGGTAGGGCCCGGCCCTATGGGCAACCTCCGGAGACCGGAATGCATAAATGGGGAAAAACAGAGAGATTAATGATGAATCGGGGGTTGGTGGTATGCTCGTGATACCTCGCCGCACGGGGGACGGGCCGGGGAGCCGGTGCGGGGGCGTTCTCCGATGAAAAAGGCGCTCATCACCGGTATCACCGGCCAGGACGGGGCGTACCTTGCGCATTTCCTCCTCGGGAAGGGGTATGAGGTCTTCGGGACGTACCGCAGGGTCTCGACCCCGAATTTCTGGCGTCTCCAGTATCTCGACGTCTTTGACAGGGTGCACCTGATATCGGCCGACCTCGTGGACTCCGGCTCCCTCATCGAGGCTATCCGGATCTCGGAGCCCGAGGAGATCTACCATCTCGCCGCCCAGAGCTTCGTGGGGGCATCCTTTGAGGAGCCCATCGGCGCCGGAGAGATGACCGGCCTCGGGGTGACGAGGATCCTCGAGGCCATCCGGCAGATCGACCCCGAGATCCGGTTCTACCAGGCCTCGACCTCGGAGCTCTTCGGGAACAGCGGCGACGACATGCCGATGGACGAGGACCATTTCTTCCGGCCCGCGAACCCTTACGCAGCGGCGAAGCTCTATGGCTACTGGATCACCCGGATCTACCGCGAGGGGTACCAGATCTTCACCTGCAACGGCATCCTCTTCAACCACGAAAGCCCCCTCCGGGGGCTTGAGTTCGTGACAAGGAAGATTTCGAACGCGGTCGCGAAGATCGCCCACGGCCTCCAGAAGGGCATCCGGCTCGGCAATCTCGATGCAAAGAGGGACTGGGGGTATGCCCCCGATTACGTGGAGTCCATGTGGACCATGATCCAGCAGGACGAGCCGGGCGACTATGTCATCGCCACGAACGAGTCCCATACCGTCCGGGAATTTGCCGAGAAGGCCTTTCACCTCGTGGGGCTGGACTACCAGGATTATATCACCGTCGACAAGAGGTTCCTCCGCCCCCTCGACGTGAGATTCCTCCAGGGGGACTATGCGAAGGCAAAGAGGGAGCTCGGCTGGAGGCCGAGGGTCGCTTTCGACGAGCTCGTCAGGATCATGGTGGAGGCGGACATGGACCGGTGGGAGAAGTGGCAGAACGGCGAGCAGTTCCCCTGGGATGCAATGAACTATCCCAGCGAGGACAAGATCCTCTCGAGATACCAGCGGATTGACCGGTGATATGGTGGAAGAGATACGGGATTGGACCGGAAATCTCCTCGCCATGGTGGTGCGGGGAGCGTACCGGCCCGGGGGGGTAGAATTCGTCTCGCCTCCCGACCATGCCCTCCAGCTGGCCGTGAGCCATTACCCTAAGGGCCGGAGGATCCGCCCCCATGTCCATTCCCCCCGGAGGATCACCGTCGGCCGGGTCGAGGAAGTGGTGCATGTGCGGGGGGGCCGGGTGGCGGTGGATCTTTATGGAACGGAGGATGAGGTCGCGGGGACGGTGCAGCTCGCCGCGGGGGATACCATATTCCTCGCCGCGGGCGGCCACGGGTTCTCGATCCTGGAGGACACGGACATCGTCGAGGTGAAACAGGGACCCTATGCCGGAAGCGAGGCTGACAAGAGATACCTCTGAGGGACTCCCCTCCCCAGCGAGGGGGGGTTCCCTGCGGGGGGGCCACCCATGATACCCGTCTGCGTTCCGATGCTCGGGGGAAGGGAGCTCGAGTACGTCACCGAGTGCCTGGGCACCAACTGGATCTCATCCAAGGGACGGTTCGTCGGCGAGTTCGAGGCCGGCTTCGCGGAGTTCTGTGGGGTCGGCCACGGGATCGCGACCACCAACGGGACCGCGGCGCTCCACCTCGCACTCGCGGCCCTCGGCATCGGGAAGGGAGACGAGGTCATCATCCCCGCCTTCACCATGATGTCGACGGCCTTCGCCGTCCTCTACACGGGGGCGACCCCAGTCCTCGTCGATGCCGATCCGGAGACCTGGAACCTGGACGCGTCTCTCGTCCCCGAGAAGGTGAACCGGAGGACGAAGGCGATCCTCCCCGTCCACATCTATGGCCATCCCTGCGACATGGATCCCATCCTCGAGACCGCGGAGAACGAAGGCCTGTGGGTGGTCGAGGATGCGGCCGAGGCCCACGGCGCCCGGTACCGGGGGAGGAGGACCGGGGGACTCGGCGACGTCGGGTGCTTCAGTTTCTATGCGAACAAAATCATCACCACCGGTGAAGGAGGCATGGTTGTGACAGACGACCCTCATATCGCCGAAAGGGCGGGCTCCCTGAAGGACCTCGCCTTTGACCCGGAGCGGAGGTTTCTCCATACCGACATCGGCTTCAACTACCGGATGACGAACATCCAGGCGGCCATCGGCCTTGCCCAGCTCGAAAGGATCGACGAGTTCATCGGCCTGCGGAGGAGACATGCCGGGATCTACTCGGAGCACCTGGCGGGCATCCCGGGGATCACCCTTCCCGTGGAGCGCCCCTGGGCCAAAAACGTGTACTGGATGTACTCCATTCTCCTGGAGAAGTCCTTCGGCCTCCCGAGGGACGTACTCATGAACCTGCTCGCCGGAAAGGGGATCGAGACCCGTTCCTTCTTCATCCCGGTCCACAGGCAGCCGGTCATGGAGAAGATGGGGTTCTTCCCGGGGGAGAGGTATCCTGTCGCCGAGGATCTCGGGGCCCGGGGGCTCTACCTTCCCTCGAGCTCCTCCCTTTCCGACGAGGAGATCCGGTTGGTCTGCCGGGAGATAGGCGATATCAGGAAGAACCCCGGGAGAAAGAAAACGAAGGCCGGGGCGGGAGGGATGCGGCCGTGAACTGGGCCCTTCTCCTGATCCTCGGGGTCGTCATTCTCGGCGCCATGGGGGAGGTGCTTTTCAAGGTCGGGGTGCAGCAGATCGGCTCCCTGAACGTCGGGGATTTCTCCCGGCTCCTCGGGAACATCGGCCGGATCCTCTCGAACCCCATCATCCTCATCGGGCTCGCCTGCTATGGCCTGGGATGGATCCTCTGGATCTTCGCCCTGTCGAACCTCGATCTGAGCTATGCCCACCCCCTCTATGCCCTGATTTACGCCCTGGTGCCCATCGCAGCCCTCGTCTTCCTGAGGGAGGAGATACCCCTCGGGCGCTGGGCCGGGATCGGCGTCATCATCACCGGGGTCGCCATCGTGTTCTATTTCGGGCCGAAGGGATTATGACGGGCGGGATCGGGGAGGAAAAGGGAGACGGCCGGGGGCGAGGCCTCGTCTCCATCATCCTCCCCTCCTACAACGAGCGGGAATCGATCCTCGCCCTCATCGACGATATCCTCAGGTACGTCCCGGCGCCCGTGGAGATCATCGTGGTGGACGACGACTCACCCGATCTCACCTGGAGGCTCGTCATAGAGAGGGCCGACCCCCGGGTCCGGCTGGTCCGGAGGGTCGGGGCGAGGGGGCTTGCATCGGCGGTGGTGCGCGGGATCATCGAGGCCGAGGGGGACGTCATCGGCTGGATGGACGTGGACATGGCGATGATCCCGCCACTCCTCCCCGCAATGCTCGCGGGGCTCAGGGATCATGACATGGTCCTTGCCTCGAGGTACGTGGCGGGCGGCGGCGATCGCCGGGACCGGCTCCGGGTGGCCACGAGCAGGGTGCTCAACCGGCTCGCGAACCTGGTCCTCTCCGGGGAGGTGAAGGACTTCGCGAACGGGGTCGTGGTCATGCGGCGCTCGGTCCTCGACACCGCGATCCCGGTCCCCGTCGGGTACGGGGAGTACTTCATCCGGTTCCTCTACGTCTGCCTGGCAAAGGGGGTGAGGGTCCACGAGCACCCGTACGTCCTCGAGGACCGGGAAAAAGGGGTCTCCAAGTCCTCCGGGAGCCTCAATTCCTTCCTCGCCCTGGGATTCCACTACTGCATGGCGATATTCCGGGCGCGGCTCCAAAGGATTGATTAGCGCCCGGGGGAACCTGTAACCGGGTTATCGGACGGGAGGACCGCGCCGGGGGACCCTGAGGGGGATCCGGAAGGAGGATCAGCGAATGAGCGAGTTCGATAATGTGTATTCAGGCGCGTACGACCTCATCTACGGCGACCGGGACTATGAGGGAGAGGTCGGCCTCATCGTCCGGATCTTCGATACGTACCACGAGGGGAAGGTGTCCTCGGTCCTCGACCTCGGGTGCGGGACAGGGAACTACACCCTCCCCCTGGCACGGAGGGGCTTTGAGATGGTGGGGGTGGACCGTTCACCGGGCATGCTGAAGGCGGCCAGGGCCAAGGCCAAGGAGGCAGGGTTACGGATCGGCTTCAGGGAGGGCGATATCCGGGACCTCGACCTGGGGAGGCGGTTCGATGCCGTCCAGATGAACGGGGCGGTGCTGGGTTACCAGCTCGAGAACCGGGATGTCCTCGGGGCCCTCGGGGTGGCGAGGAGGCACCTGGAGAAGGGGGGCCTCCTCCTGATGGACTACTGGTACGGCCCGGCGGTCCTGACCCAGCGCCCGGGGAAGGAGGTCAAGGTCATGCGGGGCGAGGGGACCCAGGTCATCCGGACCTCCTCGGGCACCCTAGACATCCTCCGGCATCTCTGCCATGTTCATTTCAACCTCTGGCGGATCGAGAACGGCCGGCTCGCCGCAGAGACCGAGGAGGACCACACCGTCCGGTACTTCTTCCCGCAGGAGATGGATCTCTTCCTCCAGGTGACCGGTTTCCGTGCCCTCCGCCTCGGCTCGTACCCGGCCATCGACAGGGATCCCGATGATACCACCTGGCATGCCATCACCATCGCCCGGGCGGCGTGAGCATTCCTTTCAGCCTCGTCACCTCCGATAGGGATATCAACCGCTACGCTCCAAGCTTCAGAAATGGCGAAAAAGGCGCGAAAGACCCTGCCCGGGAGGGAGGATCCCGGGGTGGGTTTCCTCGGTTTTACGATCAGAGGGACGGATGTGGCCACCTTCAGGCGACATATCCTGATCCTCGTCGCCCTTTCCCTCGTGGTGAAGTGGTTCACCATCCTTCTTACCCAGAACGTCTTCCTCTCCTTCGTGGATGTCTTCGACATCACGTACTACCTGAAGTACGCCCTCAAGGTCCTCGGCGGGCAGATCCCGTACCTCCAGTTTCCGGTTGATTATCCCCAGGGCGCCCTCCTCTCCATCCTCCTCCCCCTGCTCCTCGTGATGATCACCGGGGGGCTTCCCTCCCTCCTCGCCGGAAACCCCACGGGCTACATGCTCTTCCACCAGGCCCTCATGTGCCTCTTTGACCTGGGCACGGTCATCCTGGTATACCTCATCGGGCTCCGGCTCTTCGGTGAGAGGAGGGCGTTTTTCTCCGGCATCCTCTATGCGACGGCATTTTCGGCGGCGTATTTCGTGCTCACCAAGTATGATTCCTACCCGACCTTCTTCCTCGTCCTTGCCGTGGCCCTGTTTATCTACGGGCGTGAAACGGGGGGGTACCTGGCAGGGGCCTGGGGTTTCCTCGTGAAATGGTTCCCGGTCCTCGCCCTCCCCTACTTCCTCATCCTCGACCTGAAGAAGGGGGCGGCGAAGAAGGCTGTCGCGAGGAACCTGGGCCTCTCGGCCCTCCTCGCCCTGGTCTTCACCCTGCCCTTTTTCATGCTTAACCCGGCCGTGTTCATCAGGACCTATACCGTCAATACCGGGTTTTCCACCCTCGCCCACGGGTTCATCTTTTACCTGGACTTCATCACAAGGACACTCACCGGGGCGACATTCTTCCCGGCCATCTCCATTGCCCTCGCGGTGGTCGCCGAGCTCGCCCTCCTTGCCTTATACTACCGTGAGCCCAGGACCGACCACCTCACCCTCTGCGGCTTCATCCTTTTCGCCGTCGCCGCCTTCATCCTCACGAACAAGATCGCGAGCCCCCAGTACATGCAGTGGATCGCCCCGTTTGCGGCCCTGTTCCTCGCGGGATCGGCAGGGGAGGCCCTCCTCTTCTATGCCGCCCAGTTCTGGTTCTTCCTCGAGTTCCCGGTCCTCTATAACGTGATCTACAACAATATCGACGGATATTTACCGGCGGGCGCCGGGTTCCCCGCGGTCACCTTCCTCTTCTTCACCGTTAAGTTCGCCCTTATCTTTGCTATCCTCTGGGCCGTGTGGAGGAGGTTGCCGGCCGTTCCGGGTGTCGGCCAAGGCCCGAAGGCCGCGCCGCCCGGGTGAGGGAGTCACTCCCTCCCGTACTCATCGTCGAACCTGACGATGTCATCCTCGCCCAGGTAATCCCCGCTCTGGACCTCGATGACCTCGAGGGGAACCTTCCCCGGGTTCCCGAGCCGGTGCCGGACGCCCGCACGAACGA
>DATKMC010000020.1:0-27541 GCA_035542115.1 Methanomicrobiales archaeon
GGCCGCCCTGGTCACCAAGATGAACGGTACCGCCCAGGAGCAGGGGTTCGCAATCCAGATGTCCCCTGCAGGCCTCCTCATCATCCCGGTGGTGAACGGCCAGCCGGTCCCCGAGGAGCAGTTCATGAGCCTCCCCCCCGACGTCCGGCAGGAGATCCTGACCCGGAGGGAAGCCCTGGGGAGCGAGCTCCGGAACACCCTCCGCCAGATCCGGGACATCGACCTCAGGGGGGCCGAGGCGGTGGAGGGGCTGAACCGGGAGGTGGCCCTCTATGCCATCGGGCCCCCGGTGACCGAGATCGCGGAGAAGTACAAAGACGTGCCCGAGATCCTCGCGTACGTGGAGTCCGTCAAGAAGGATATCCTGGACAACGTGGACCTCTTCCTCGGGGGACCCCAGCAGCCCCAGGTGCCGCCCCAGTTCCAGGCGATGTTCCAGAAGGATCTCCCCTTCCGGAAGTACCAGGTGAACGTGGTCGTTGACAACAGCGGGCTCTCGGGGGCGCCGGTCATCCATGAGCAGAACCCGAACTTCCCGAACCTCTTCGGGAAGATCGAGAAGGAGGTCCAGTTCGGCTTCGTGTCCACCGACTTCACCATGATCCAGCCGGGGTCGGTCCACAAGGCCAACGGGGGCTACCTGGTTCTCATGGTGGAGGACCTCTTCCGGAATCCCCTCTCCTGGGACGCCCTGAAGACCGCGCTCAAAACCGGGAAGGCCGCCATCGAGGAGCCCGGCGAGCGGATGGGCTTCATCACGACAAAGAGCATCCGGCCGGAGCCCGTCCCCCTGGACATGAAGGTGGTCCTCGTCGGGACGCCCCCCATCCACCAGGTGCTCTACACGATGGACCCCGAGTTCAAGGACCTCTTCAAGGTGAAGGCCGACTTCGACACCGTGATGGACCGGAACGAGGAGAACGCCCGGAAGTACGAGGCCTTCATATGCACCCTCTGTTCGAGGTCGGGGCTGCTCCACCTGGAACGGGGGGCGGTGGCCAAGGTGATGGAGTACGCCTCCCGGCTCGCCGAGGACCAGGAGAAGTTCTCCACCCGGTTCTCCTCGATCGGGGACCTCATCCGGGAGGCGAACTTCTACGCGGCCCGCGACGGCTCGAAGGCCATCACGGCGGACCACATGACGAAGGCCGTCGGGGAGAAGATCTACCGGTCCAGCCTCGTCCAGGAGAAGATCCGGGAGTTCATCGCCCGGGGGGTGTTCCTCATCGACACCGAGGGGGCGAAGGCCGGGCAGGTGAACGGGCTCTCGGTCACGGGCTCCGGGGACTATGCCTTCGGGACCCCGTCCCGGGTCACGGCCACCATCGGGGTCGGCCGGGAAGGTATCGTGGACATCGAGCGGGAGGCGGCCATGGGCGGGCCCATCCACACGAAGGGGGTCCTCATCCTCCACGGGTACCTCGCGGGGAAGTTCGCCGGGGACAAGCCCCTCTCCATGTCGGCGCGGCTCGTCTTCGAGCAGTCCTACGGGGGGGTGGAGGGGGACTCCGCCTCCTCCACCGAGCTCTACGCCCTCCTCTCGGCCCTCTCGGGCCTCCCCATCAGGCAGGACCTCGCGGTGACCGGCTCGGTAAACCAGAAGGGGGAGGTCCAGGCCATCGGCGGGGTGAACGAGAAGCTCGAGGGCTTCTTCGAGGTCTGCAGGGCAAAGGGGCTCACCGGGAAGCAGGGCGCCATGATCCCGGCCTCCAATGTCCAGAACCTCATGCTCAAGGAGGAGATAGTGGAGGCAGGGAAGGCCGGGAAATTCACCATCTACCCGGTGAAGACCATCGACGAGGGGATCGAGGTCCTCACGGGAGTTCCCGCCGGGAAGCGGAAGAAGGACGGCACCTACCCCGAGCGTACGGTGAACCACCTCGTTGATAAGAAGCTCAGGGAAATGGCGGAGACGTACCGGGCGTTCCAGCCCGGGGGCCGATGACCCCCAGGCCCCGGATCACCGACGAGTCCGTGCTCACCCGGTGGATGGGCATGGAGATCGCCCGGATCAACGACGGCGTCGTCGCCGGGCGAAGGAGCCTCGCCGAGCTCCTCGCCGAGGGGGACACGGAGGCGGTGACGAGGGGCGGCGGGGAGTACCACTTCAGCCGGGAGACCCTGGCCGCCCTCGCCGGCCGGCTGCCGGGGGAGCTCCGTGCGGCCCTGAAGCTCCCCATCCTTTTTCACCTTGATATGGACGTCCGGGACAGCTGCTACCTCGCGGACGAGACCGCGACAGAGGCCCTCCGGGTCCTCGGGGACCTCGGGGAGGGCAGGAAGGCGACGGGAGGCCGGCTCTGGGTCTCCCGGGCCATCGCCTACGACATCGCCCGGAAGTACCCGACGGCGGTCCAGTTCGTCGTGTCGTGAGTCGGGCTCCGCCTCCGGCTGTCCCATCCCGTTATCTGCCTGTCGCCGGTTTTTCCGGTACCTTGTCCAGTACCGGCTGACCTTCCCTATCCCCCGAAGTCGCCATCATCCGGTGATGGTCATCCGTCCATGTCCCCGGTCAGCAGGTTTTCTTCCGGTATCCTGCCCCTTCGCGCACGATCTCGCCGGACGAGAGAAGGTCCTCAAGGGCGAACCGGACCTCCTCCTCAGATGCGATGAAGCCGAACCGTGAGGAGAGCTCCTCCTTCAGCCTGGCCGGGGTGACGGGGCCGGCGGCGAGGATCTTCCTCGAGAACCCCAGCAGGTCCTCATGGAGGGCCCAGGGGTAGACGATCCACTGCCAGACCGGGCAGACCTGGGCGTAGTAATCAGGGAGGAACCCGGAGACCTCCTTGTGCTGGAGGACCGCGGTCCTCACCTCCGCGGGGCCGAGGGCCTTCACGTACTCCAGGACGAGGGCCATGGACTCCCCCGTGTCAGTCACGTCGTCCACGATGAGTACCTTTTCACCCTCGATGGGTATGCAGAGAGGGTACCGGATCACCGCCCGGTCCTCCTTCTCGGCCGGCGTCCCCCAGTGCTCCGCCTTCACGCTCGTGAGCCTGGATATAGAGAGGAGGTCGCAGAGGATTCTCGCCGGGATGTACCCGCCCCTCCCGATGGCGATGACGAGGTCGGGCCGGTAGCCCGAGGACCGGACTTTTGCTGCCAGGGCCCGGGCCAGGAGGTACTGCTCCTCCCAGGTCACGAACACGCAGGTAAAGGATGCGGGGTTATCGCCGGAGGACAGGGAAAACACCTCAGCTCAGGAGGATCTGCATGGGGTATAGACCTTTCCCTGCGGGCACGGCGCTTCGGACCTTCCCTTTACGGGGGGGTATTCTTATTTCTTTATCGCCTTCTTCAGCTTTGCGAGCAGGTCCGGAGGGATCGCGTCGATATTGTGAACCGTCTTCGCATTTTCAGCGATCTTTTGCATGAGTCCGGGCCCGGTCTTTGCCGAGGCCTCGGACTGGCAGGGCATCCCGGTATCTGCGCACCAGAAGGAATGAGGCATCGTGACACCTCGTGATGCGATGTCCTACCTGCAGATAACCCTTACACGGAGAGGCAGATTCTGCAAAGGAGACGGGGTATTCCCTGAGAAGGAGGATGCCGGAGAGAAATGCAAAGATACGAAGATGAACAGAAAAAGGAGGGGTTTCAGGCGTTCTTCATCTTGGCCTTCGCCACGAAGCCAGCCTTGTCGATGTAGTAGAGGTACCCCGTCTCCTTGGCGATACGCTCTGACCCGACCTTCTTCTTCCTGCCACCCGGGTTGTTCTTCATCGGAGCGGCCCAGACGTAGCCGTCCTTGCCCAGGAAGTACAGGTAGCCCTTCTCGCGCTTAATCCTTTCAGAACCAACTTTCTGTCCCATTTTTACTCCTCAAATGTGATTTTAGGTTTGTATAACTGAAATAACGTTTCGAAGGTTTAAATACTTTACGGACGTTTTTGGCTGCAAATAGGGAAACGAAGGGGTTAAAGGGGAGCTCTGGTGAGCTCCCCGGGGGAGCAATTCCTCCCGATCACCAAGCGGGGTGATTCTCTGCTCCCCATGGCTATTCAACCTATATATATCATTCTTTTATTCAGAAAAAGCCCGTTCTGCCGGAATCCGGTCTTCCCCCGCCGCAGGGTGATTGGCCTAGGGGATCTCCACCCGGTACCCGGCCCCCTCCACCTCGCCCACGATGGCCCTCCCGTGCTCCCGGTCCCGGGTCTCGATTTCGAGGGCGACCCGGACCGCCAGCACCGGGAGTTCCCTTCCTCCACGGACGTGGTGGATCTGGAGGATGTTCCCCCCCGCCCCGGCGATGACCCCGAGGAGACGGGCAAGGGCCCCGGGCACGTCCTCGAGGATCACCTCCGCCTGGAGCATCCTCCCGCCCCGGACGAGGCCCTGGTGGATGACCCGGTCCAGAAGGGGGGTGTCCACGTTCCCCCCGCTCACCACGAGAACGGCCGGGGACCCTTCGGGCGGCCTCACCCTCCCCGACAGGAGGGCCGCAAGGGGGGCCGCCCCCGCCCCCTCGGCGATGACCTTCTTCCGCTCGAGGAGGAGCAGCATCGCCTCCGCAATCTCCTCCTCCTCCACGAGGTGGATCTCCTCCACGAGGTCCCGAAGGAGGGGGAAGGCGAGCTCCCCGACCCGCCTGACCCTGATACCGTCGGCGAGGGTCGGGCGGGCATCCACGGTAACCGGCCTCCCCGCCGAGAGCGCGCCGGCGGCTGATGGGCAGGCTGCCGCCTGGACCCCGGCCACCCGCACCCGGGGGTCGATCCCCTTCACCGCCGCGGCGATGCCGGCAATGAGCCCCCCGCCGCCCACCGGCACGAGGACGAGACCGGTCCCCGGCAGGTCCCCGAGGATCTCGAGCCCGATGGTCCCCTGGCCGGCGATGATCGCCGGGTCGTCGAAGGCGGGGATGAAGGTCATTCCCGAGGCGGCGAGCTCCCCCGCGTGCGCCATGCTCTCCTCCAGGGTGCCGCCCTCGAGGATCACCCTCGCCCCGTAGGCCCGGGCGGCGGCCTGCTTCGAGACCGACGCCCAGACCGGCATCACCACCGTTGCCGTGACGCCGGCCAGCCCCGCGGCGACGGCCACCCCCTGGGCATGGTTCCCCGCCGACGCGGCCACCACTCCCTTCTCCCCGATTTCCTCCCTGCAGGACAGGATCCGGTTCATGGCGCCCCGGACCTTGAAGGATCCTGCCTTCTGCATGGTCTCGAGCTTCAGGAAGACCTCGCACCCGCACCGGGAGGAGAGGGTGGGGGAGGGGACGAGGGGGGTGCGGATAACGTGAGGGGCGATCCGGTCCCGGGCCGCTTCTACATCGGAGAGGGTGATCATGGGGGATGGATCGCCCCCGGCCCTTATGACCGTTGCGCTTGCGTACCCTTTTTCTCCGGTAGGTCCCATATTCCCGGGAATCCCATTGTACTACCACGTCGTCCTCACCGATCACTGCAACCTTTCCTGCACCTATTGCCGGGGAAAGCCCTTCGCCCCCGCGGACCCCGGGGACCCCGGCCCCCTGATCGACGCCGACCTCCCCCTCGAGCTCGCCTACGAGCCGGAGCTCCTCTACCGGTTCCTGGGAAAGGACCCGGACGCCTCCCTTATCTTCTACGGGGGCGAGCCTCTCCTCCGCCCGGACCTCGTCTGCGAGATGGTGGAGCACGCCCCGGCGAGGCGGTTCCTCGTGCAGACGAACGGGCTCTTCCTGGACCAGCTCCCCCGCGAGGTCGTGAACCGGGTCGGCACCCTCCTCGTCTCCCTCGATGGTCCCCGGGGGGTCACGGACGCCTCCCGGGGCGAGGGAACCTATGACCGGGTGATGGCGAACCTGGGGAAGGTTATCGCCAATGGATACCGGGGTGAGGTCATCGCCCGGATGACCGTGACCGAGCGGACCGACATCGTGGAGGCCGTCCGGTTCCTTGCAGGGAACGGGGACCTCCCCTTCTCCTCCATCCACTGGCAGCTCGATGCCGACCTCGCTGCCGACTCCGGCGGCCGGTCCTTCGCCTCCTGGGCGGAGCGGTCCTACAACCCGGGGATCCGCACCCTCATCGGTGACTGGGTCGGCCGGATGGAACGGGAGGGGACCGTGCCAAGGTGGTACCCCTTCATCGACCCCATGGAGGACCTCCTTCTCGGCCGGGAGGGGCCCCTCCGGTGCGGGGCAGGTCACGCGAACCTCACCATCATGACCGACGGCTCCATCGGCCCCTGCCCCTGCATGGTGGGGATGCGGGACTACTACCTCGGTCACATCCGGACCTCGGATCCCGGAGCCCTTCGCCTCCTCCCGGATCCGGGGTCCTTCTGCACGTCCTGCAGCATCCTGACCTTCTGCAGGGGGAGGTGCCTTTATGCCCGGGTTCTCCGGCCCTGGCCCGAAGAGCTGGAGCGGGTGGTCTGCGGGACGGTGGAAAACCTTCACCGGGGGCTCACCGCGGCCCTCCCCCTGGTACGGGAGCTCATCGGCGAGGGGACCATTGGGAGGGAGGACTTTGCCCACCCCCGGTACAACGGCTGCGAAATCATCCCCTGAAGGCAGAAGCCGGAGGAGCGCGGAGCCTGGGATCTTCTGAGACTTTGTCCCGGCCCATTTTTGGATTGGTTTATATAAGGGAAGCCATGAGATGATGCTCGATGGAGATCCATGGCCGCATCCGGGCACTCGAGGATGAGGCGGGACGGCTTTCGGGGGTCCAGAAGATCCTCCTCGCCACCGACGGGTCGGTCACCCGGATCCTCGAGACCATCACCGGGGGGCAGGTCAGGATCGCCACCCTTGTCCAGGAGGTGGTCCCGGCAGGGAGGGAGGCCGCGGAACTCCTCGGGGTGCCGGAGGGGGAGCCGGTCAACCACCGGGTGGTGCAGATCGAGGATGCACGGAGCTCGGCGCCCCTCATCTACGCCATCTCCGATACCCCCCTCTCCCGTCTCTCCCCGGGTTTCCGGGAGGATCTCATGCGGGCCGATATCCCCATCGGGAAGATCCTCGCGCGTCACCACATCGAGTCGAGGCGCGAGATCCTCGATGCCCGGGTCATCCCCGCGGGGGACGAGCATGGCCGGATCTTCGGCACCTTCCGGGGGGAGCCCCTCCTCTCCCGCCGCTACCGGATCATCCACCGGGGGGAGCCCCTCATTTCCATCGAGGAGCAGTTCCCGGCGGCCTCCTTCCTGGACGGGCAGAGGGTGCTCGTGGAGACCCCGTCCCGGATCCACCTGGGCCTACTCGACATGCACGGCGGGATCGGACGGGTGGACGGGGGGATCGGGATCTCCCTCAAGGAACCCGGCATCCTCCTCGAGGTTGGCCGGGCGCGGGAGACCTCGGCCCGGGGGGGCGACGAGGGTTCCCGGGAGACCGCCCTCCGGGCGGCGGTACGGGTCCTCGCCGGGATCCGGGCACCGGGCGGGGTGGAGATCACTCTCCGGCGGGTCTACCCTCCGCACACCGGCCTCGGGAGCGGCTCCCAGATCGCCCTCGCCGTCGCGCGGGGCATCGCGGAGCTCCTCGGGCAGGATCTCCCCGTCCGTGAGCTCGCCCGGCTCACGGGCCGGGGCGGGACCTCTGGGATCGGGACCGCCGCCTTTGAGCGGGGCGGCTTTATCATCGACGGGGGGCATGCCTTCGGGGCCGGGGCCGAGAAGGAGGGGTTCCGGCCCTCCTCTGCCTCGGAGGGGGTGCGCCCCGCCCCCGTCATAGCTCGGCACGACTTTCCGGACGACTGGCGGATCGTCCTCGCCACCCCCTGCCTCCCCGCGGGGGCGAGCGGCGGGAGGGAGGCGGAGATCTTCCGGAATGCCTGCCCGGTCCCCCTGGAGGAGGTCAGGGAGACCTGCCACGAGGTCCTCATGCGGATGCTCCCGGGGGTCGCCGACCATGACCTCGACCTCTTCGGGCGGGCGGTGAACAGGATCCAGCACCTCGGGTTCAAACGGGTGGAGATCTCCCTCCGGCCCCCGGAGATCCCGCTCCTCCTGGAGGAGCTGCGGTCCGCCGGGGCCGCCTGTGCGGGGATGTCCTCCTTCGGCCCCACGGTCTACGCGGTGACCGACACCGGCGCCCCCGACATCCTCGGCGCCGCCGTGAAATTTCTGGAGGAGCACGGGGGCGGGGAGGCCTGGGTCTCGGCACCCCGCAACACCGGGGCCCGGGCACGGCTCTGCTGAACCCCCGGCCGGCCTGCGGTCGGAAAGGGTTTATCAGGCCCTGCGATAATTCCGGAAAGGATTGGACCGGAGGGGGCGGGTGCCCGTGGGAGACGCCATCATCGCAGAGGACCTCGTGAAGAAGTTCGGGGACTTCGCCGCCGTGAACGGGGTCTCCTTCTCGGTGCACG
Organism: Methanomicrobiales archaeon; assembly: GCA_035542115.1. Taxonomy (GTDB): domain Archaea; phylum Halobacteriota; class Methanomicrobia; order Methanomicrobiales; family JACTUA01; genus JACTUA01. The sequence continues at coordinate 8,301 of DATKMC010000020.1, forward strand.
AGGGGGAGGTCTTCGGGTTCCTCGGGCCGAACGGCGCCGGGAAGACCACTACCATGCGGATGATCCAGTGCGTCTCCCCGAAGACCTCGGGGAGGCTCGAGGTCCTGGGGATGGATGTCTCCACCCGGCAGGCCGAGATCAAGCACCTCATCGGCGTGGTCCCCCAGGAGACGAACCTGGACCCGGACTTCTCGGTGGAGGAGAACCTCATGGTCTACTCCCGGTACTTCGACATCCCGGAGGAGACGGCGAGGAAGAACATGGAGTCCCTCCTCGACTTCGTCCAGCTCTCCGAGAAGAGGGAGACCGGCATCGACAAGCTCTCCGGGGGCATGAAGCGGCGGCTCATCCTCGCCCGGGCCCTCATCAACGACCCCCGGCTCCTCATCCTTGACGAGCCAACCGTGGGCCTCGACCCCCAGGCCCGGCACCTCATCTGGGACCGGCTCCGGGCCCTCCGTTCCCGGGGGAACACCATCCTCCTCACCACCCACTACATGGAGGAGGCGGCCCATCTCTGCGACCGGATCGTCATCATGGATCTCGGCCGGATCCTCGAGATGGGCCGGCCCCAGGACCTCGTCCGGAAGCACGCCGGGATCGACGTGGTGGAGGCCGAGAACAAGCCCGAGGTGGAGGCCTGCCTCGGGAGGCTGGGGGAGCGGTTCGAGCATGCCGGTGACCGGATCCAGGTCTTCACCTCCCGGCCGAGGGAGGTCACCGATGCCATCATGGGAGAGTGCAGCCCCATCGAGGTGGTGGCCCGGCCCGCGAGCCTCGAGGACGTCTTTTTGAAGCTCACGGGAAGGAGGCTCCGGGATTGACCTCTGCATCCCTCCTCCGGCCCCCCACCCTCACCCACAGGACCTGGAGGGTCTGGCAGCGGAACCGGCTCGTCTTCGTCAGGACCTTCCGGGTGAATTTCCTGCCGCCCCTCCTTGAGCCCCTCCTCTACCTCCTCTCCCTCGGGTACGGCCTCGGGGCCTTTGTCTCCGACATCGGCGGGGTCTCGTACCCCCGGTTCATCGCCCCGGCCCTCATCGCCATCTCCATCATGAACGCGGGCTTCTTTGAAACCACCTACGCCTCGTACGTGCGGATGTACTTCCAGAAGACCTTCGATGCCATCATCGCGACCCCCCTCTCCATCGAGGAGGTCATCACCGGGGAGATCCTCTGGGGCGCGACCAGGAGCCTCATCAATGCCACCATCATGCTCCCGGTCCTTGTCCTCTTCCGGGTCGTGGACCTCCCCATCTCCCTCGCCATCCTCCCCTTTGCCCTCCTCGCCGGATTCCTCTTCGCCTCCATCGGCATGTGCTTCACTGCCCTCACCCCGAACATCGACACCCTGAATCTCCCCACCTTCCTCTTCATCACCCCCATGTTCCTCTTCTCGGGGACTTTCTTCCCGCTGAGCATCCTTCCTGTCCCCATGCAGGTCTTCGCAAACCTGTTCCTCCCCCTCACCCACGTCGTGAAGGTCTGCCGGATGCTCACCCTCTCCCAGGTCACGCCCGCGATCCTCATCTCCCTCGCCTGGATCACCGGGGTCGCGGCCGTGGTCTTCGTCCTCGCCGTAAACCTTATGAAGAAACGGCTGATCGTGTAGAGGGAGGTTTCATAAGAAACCGACCTCGAGCGACGAAGTCGCGAGTTCGTCTCCGGCTCGTCGCACCCTGATGGGTGCTCCATCCTCGGGGATAGGCATCCCCTCGGACGCCCAGCCGCTGCGGCGTCCCCGGGTCGGGATAGGTCTGCCCCGGTGGCAAACGGATCTCTTGATTTTCAAAGGATAGTGTTCGGGGGACCCGGAGGGAGCATGGCCAGCCCATCGCAATTGGGGTGCCAGAGCGGCAGGGGCGAAGCCCCGGAAAGCGTCCGGGTTTTCACCGGAATCCTCGTTCAGGTTATATTCCGGGAGAGGGGGTTGCGATGAAGAAATGAGAGCGAGCGAGCCCCCTACTTTCCGGCGTCCTTGTCATTGGAGTAGTATCTCCTGAGGAATTCCCGGACCTTCTCGGACTCGATCCAGCCCCTGTCCAGCTGGTCGATGATCCTGTCTATGGCCTTCGCCTGCTGGAGGATCTTCTCCGAGGCCGTCCCGCCGGTGAGGTCGGCGATGCCGACGATGACCGCGAGGGGGTTCCGGATGTGGTCCCCGAGGATTGCGAACTGCTCGATGTTCTTCTCGATCTGCTCGTACGCCTCCCGCTTCTGGGCCTCCATAAGCTTCCGCTGGAAGATCTCCTGCCTGAGCTGCTCGTTGGTCCGCTGGAGCTCCCCTGTCCGGGCGGCCACGATCTCCTCGAGGTGAGCCCGGTACCGGCCGAGCTCCTCCTCCGACATCTTCCGGTCGGTGATGTCCCGGACAATGGCGAGGGCCTCGTCCTCCCCGCTCACCACGAGGCGCATCTCGTAATACCGGACGCCCCCCTTCCCGCTCGTCGTGTACTCGAAGATGAAGACCGGCGATGCCTCGCCCTCCCAAGCCTCCTTCTCCCCCTCCCCCGCCCCGGCCTGCGGGATCACCTGGAAAGTCTCCTCGATCTTCCTCAAGTCCTTTCCCAGGAGCTCCTGGAGGGCGAGGGCCCCCAGCTCGGCGGCGGTCCCGGCGTTCCATTCCTCGTGGATCCCCTCCCGCCTCAGCTGGCACAGGAGGTCGGGGATGGCCGAGAGGAGGGCGCGGTTCTTCTCCTCGCTCCTCTGGAGCCGGACCTGGGCCTTCTCGAGGGCCGAGAGGGTCTTGTTGATGTTCTCCTGGAGGTTCGTCACCTCGTTCTCCTCCTTCCCCACCTCGAGCCGGGCGGAGAGGTCCCTGGTCATCCCGATCTTCTTCACATCCGAGGAGAGCTGCGCGATGGGGGAGAGGAGGGACCGGTCGAGGAGGGAGAGAAAGACGATGGCAAAGACGAGGACGAGGAGGATGTACGAGAGGGTGAAATAGTTCAGGGTCGCCTGGCCCTGTGCATAGATCTCCCGGGGGAGCTGGGTCTTGATGATGAGGATGGGGTCCCCGCGAAGGTCCTTCACCTGGGCATAGCCGGCGATGATGGCCGGGCCGTCGGGCTGGATGAGGATGGCCCGGCCCCGGTCCAGCTCGGCCTGGGCAGCCCTCACGTCCGCGGGGCTCCCCGGCTCGCTCTGCCGGTAGACCGTCACCTGCTGGTTCGTGAGGAGGGCGATGCGCTGGATCCCGCCCTCGTCGAGGATCCTCCCGACGATGAGCTTCCCGTTGCTCACGCTGTCATAGTTCTTCGTGGTGATGGGGGCCGTGGCAACCATCACCGGGCCCTCTGGCAGGAGGAGGAAGCCGCTCCGGTTCTCCCGGTTTTCGGTGAAGTTCCAGAACTCCTGGTTTCCTGCCACCATGTCGGCGATATTGCCCGGGAGGGGCCCTTCCTGTCCCGTGGCCAGGTCAAAGGCCTTGGCATAGAAGAGGGCCCCCGAGGTATTCAGGAAGACCACGAAGTTGATCCTGCCGCTCGAGAAGGTGTCGGGCCCAAAGTTCCTCTCGATGAAGGCAGGGTCCCGGTCCCGCATGAAGGTGTAGGTGTCGTCCCGGGGAGCCCAGGCCCTCACGACGGCATCGAGGGAGGAGAGGTCCTCGGCGAGGAGGTTCTGGAACCGGTTCATGTTCTGCTGGGTGTTCTTCTCCTCGAGGGTGACGAAGGCCCCGAGGATGATCCCGTTCGTCACGGCATAAAAGGCGATGAGGGTACAGAGGAGGGTGAGCCCGACGATGATGAGAAGCTTCCTGCGGAGATCCATGGCGAAGAGAACACCCGGGCGTGGGGAGAGAGCCGCCCCGCTTGTCTTATCTATTATTTTTTATAAGTCCCACATAATACTTCTCTCTGAGCCCCCCTTTCCACTCCCCGATCCGGTGGAGATCCTGAATTTCCGGCAACAGGGAGGCGTGGAAACCGTTTTTCCGAGAGAGGGAAGGATTTTATGGTAATTTTCCCAACTTTTCTCCATGGGTGTCAGATGCATCGAGCTCCCGGGCATCGGTACGAAGTACGAGCTGGAGACCGAGAAGGGGGACCGGGTCGCCATCATCTTTATGGGCTCCCGGAAGTTCCAGCTCTATATCCTCGAGAAGGGGAAGGCCGTCCCCTCTGCGGCCGAGCTCACCGCGGCTGAGGCGAGGCGGCTCGGGAGCCTCCTGTCGGGGGCCATCATCGAGGCCGAGAAGGAGGCGGTGGAGATCGCCTTCTCGGCCCTCTCTGACCTGAGGATCCGGGTCCACACCTATAGCATCCGGAAGAACCTTGCCGGGAAGTCCATCGCCGAGCTCCAGGTGCGCACCAAGACCGGTGCAACGGTGGTGGCCGTCTCCCGGTCCGGGAAGAACATCATCAACCCCCTCCCCTCCTTCACCTTCCAGGACGGGGACATCGTCGTCGCCATCGGGGACACCGACCAGCTGGAAGAGTTCGAGCGGCAGATCCTGGGGAACTGATGGAAGAGATTGCGCTTGCGCTCTTCGTCTGCCTCGTCGTCGCCGTCATCGCGAGGAGGTACTCCCTCCCCTCCATCCCCTTCTACATCCTCACGGGGATCGCCATCGGGAAGAGCGGGCTCAACCTTGTCCCCGCCGACGCGTACTCCCAGTACCTCTCCTACCTCGGGCTCATCTTCCTTCTCTTCTACGTCGGGCTCGAGATTCGGCCGAAGTCCCTCCGGGAACGGGGGAGGAGCCTCCTCGTCTCGGGGATCATCGACCTGAACGTGAACCTCCTCGTTGGCTTCGCCGCGGCCCTCCTCCTCGGCTTCGGTCTTCTTTCGTCCTTCATCGTCGGCTCGGCCTTCTACGTCTCCAGCTCGGCCATGGCCATCGCCTCCCTCGTGGAGAACCGGCGGCTCATCTACCCCGAGGCCGAGACCATTGTCTGGCTCATGGTCTTCGAGGACGTCCTCCTCATCCTCCTCATCTCCCTCTTCTCCATCCAGGGAGAGAACCCGGTCGGCTTCATCCTCCTCACCGCCGCGGTGCTTGCCGCCATGGTTCTCCTCGTCCGGGCCCTCGACCGGCCCATCCGGTCCCTTCTCGCCCGCACCGATGACCTCCCCACCCTCTTCACCTTCACGGCGGTCATCTCCTCCACCTACCTGGCGAAGCTCCTGAAGATCCCCGATTCCCTTGTGGCCATCATCCTCGGCTCCTCCCTTGCCCCGGTGGCCGGCCCTGCCCTCGACCGGCTCTCCCAGCCCTTCCGGGAGGTCTTCCTCGTCCTCTTCTTTGTCTTCTTCGGGATAACCATTGACTTCTCCGGCGGCTTCTCAATCGTCGCCGCCTCGGTGCTCTGCCTCCTGGCCCTCCTCTCGAAGATGGCCTCGGGCATCCTCGTGGGCCGGGTCCTCTACGGTTCGGTTCCCTCGGGCATCGAGATCGGGGCGAACACCCTCGCCCGGGGGGAGTTCTCCATCGCCCTCGTCGCCATCTTCGGCTCGGCGGCCATCTCGGCGACGGTAGCCATCCTCGTGGTGGTCACCTCCCTCATCGGGGCCTTTACCGCGCGGTACAGCGATGTCCTGAAGGAATGGACGGACAGGATGTGGCAGGGACCTGGCCGGGCGGCGGAGGCCCGGCCGGGCTGATGGCCAGGGAGGAAGGAAACCGCGATGCCATCCCCGCCACCCTCACCCGGTGATCCCGGGCCCCGGGACGGACAGCCCGGCATCGAGGTGAGGGAACGGGCCGGGTGCCGGCCGACCATTCAGGTCCTCCCCTCGGGGGTGGTGAGGGTCACGGCACCGCCGGGGACGGACATCCCCTCCCTCCTCGGGAAGCACGCGGCCTGGATCAGGCGGAAACGGGAGGAGGTCCTGGCGGTCGCCGGGGACCGGGCAGGGCAGGAGGGCCGGATCCTCCTCGAGGGACGGTTCTTCCGGCTCGAGGCAGGTCCCTCATGCGGGATCCGCGGGGACGAGGGGGTGGTCAGCTACACCACCCCGGCGGAGCTGAAGGCCTTCCTGAAGGACCGGCTCGTCCGGGACCTCCTCCCCCGGCTGGAGAGGCAGGCGTCCAGGATGGGGCTCCGGTTCACCGGACTCTCGGTCAGGGAGCAGCGGACACGATGGGCCAGCTGCTCACCCTCGGGAGGAATCAGCGTCAACCTCCGGATCCTCGCGCTCCCGGGACCGGTCCGGGAGTACCTCATGGTGCACGAGCTCACCCACCTCTTCGTCCCGGACCATTCAAAGAGGTACTGGAAACGGGTCGGGGAGTTTTACCCGGACTACCGGTTCGCCGAGGAGGAGCTGAAGAGGTACTGGATCCTCCTCGAAGAGAACAGCATCTGGAAGGTGCTCAGGAAGATCTGACGGAGGTCCTGGCAGGAAGAGAAGGGGAAAGAGAGGAGGAGAGGAGGCGCGGGAAGTATCCCCTCAGTCCTTCTTCGAGACCCGACCGAAGGGAGATTGAAAAGAAGGATTTCAATCCTTCTTTGATATCGTCCGCTCCAGGGACTCCCTCGCGGCCCGCTGGATGGACTCATCCTCGTCCTTGAGGGCCTGGATGAGGGGCTCAACCGCCCGGCCGTCCCCGATCTCCCCGAGGGCCACGGCGGCCCCCTTCTTCACACCCTTGTCCCGGTCCTTCATGGCCGCGATGAGGGGCTCCACCGCCCGCCGGTCGCCGATCTTCCCGAGGGTCCAGCTGGCCACGTACCTGACCCCAGCGTCCTCGTGGGAGAGGGCCTCGATGAGGGGCTCAACCGCCGGCTCTCCGATGTGGACGAGGACATCGGCGGCCCCCATCCGGACGAAGACCGACTCGTCTTTTAAGACCTCGATGAGGGGCACGATGGCCCGCTCGTCGCTCATGGCCGAGAGGGCCGAGGTCACGTTCTCCCGGAGCTCAGGGTTCTTCAGGCTCGCGATGAGGGGCGAGAGGGCCCGGATGTCCCGGATCTTCCCGAGGGCGATGGTGGCCTCCCGCTGGACCTCCAGGTCCTCGTCGGAGAGGAGCCCCACGAGGGGGCTCACCGCGTAGGGCTCCCCGATCTTCCCGAGGGCGATGGTGGCCTCCCGCCGGACGCCGGCGGAGGCGTCGCCGAGGGCCCCGATGAGGGGCTCAACCGCACGCCGGTCAGAGAACCGGCCGAGGACCCGGGCGGCAGACCGCCGGACCGGCTCCCTGGCGTCACCGAGGGCGGCGATAAGGGGCTCCACCGCCGGCTCCCCGATCTCGAAGAGGATGTCCTCGAGGCCGGCCCGGCTCGCGTCGTCCTCGCGCCTGAGGGCCTCGATGAGGGACGGGACCGAGAGCTCCCCGACCATGGCGAGGACCCAGGCCGCGTTCCGGCGCATCTCCTCGTCCTCCCCGGAGAGGACCCCGATAAGCGGCTTTATCGCCTGCTTGCCGATGCCCGCCAGGGCCCGGGCCCCGGCCCGCCGGACCCCGTTCCCTCCGGTCCTCATGACTCCGATGAGGGGCTCCACCGCCCGGCCGTCCCCGATCATCCCGAGGGCGTCCACCGCGTAGCCCTTCACCCACGGGTCGTCCGAGGAGAGGGCCGTGAGGAGGGCCGGCACGGCGGCCCTGTCCCCGAGCTTCCCGAGGGACTCGGCGGCCATGCACCTGAGGTAGCTGTCCTCGCTCCCGAGGGCCTCCACGAGGGCATCGACGGCCTCCGGGTCCCCGAGCCGGCCGAGGACCGCCGCCGCCTGCCGGCGTACGTACCGGTCCTCGTCCTTGAGGGCATTCGCCAGGGCGGGCACCGCCGCGTCCCCGAGTTTCTCGAGCTCCTCCCAGGACCCCTTGGAGATGAGGAAGTACGCCCGTTCCTCGTCTGAGAGGGGGCTCCACCCGAAGGTCGTGAGGACCCGGATGATCTCCTTCTGGGCCCCCCAGCTGGCCTTCTTGAGCACCTCCACGAGGGACTCCACCGCCCGCTCGTCCCCGATGTCCTCGAGGACCTTCGCCACCTGCCGCTGGACCTCCCAGCTCTCCTCCCTGAGGGCCTGGATGAGGGGTTCCACGGCGGGCCCCTTGATGGTGACGAGGATCCGTTGCGCCTCCTTCCGGATGGCCCAGTCCTCGTCCGAGAGGGCCCGGATGAGGGCCTCCACCGCCCGATCCTTCATCCCCGCGAGGGTGTTCCGCGCCCGCTCCCTGACGTCCTCGTAGTCGCTCCTGAGCGCCTGGATGAGGGAGTCAAGGGCCGGGGTCCCGATGGTCCCGAGGGCGATGGTCGCATAGCACCGGACATAGGTGTCTATGTCCCGAAGGGCTTCGATCAGGGGCGAGAGGGCCCGCTCGTCTCCCATCTTCCCGAGGGCCCGGGCTGCCTCGCCCCGGACGTCCTCGTCCTTGTCCTTCAGGGTGGCGATGACGGGGGGTACGGCCTGGAGGTCCCCGATCTCCCCTAGGGCCCGGGCCGAGGCTCCCCGGACCCTGGCGTTCTCGTCCTTCAGGGCCCGGACCAGGTGGTCCACGGCGAGGGGGTCCCCGATCCGACCAAGGGCCTCGGCGGCCTCGGCCCGGACAAGCTTGTGCCGGTCCTTCAGGGCCCGGATGAGCTGGTCGACGGCCTTCGGGTCCCGTATCTCCCCGAGGGCACGGGCCGCCTGGGACCGGACCATCTCGTCCTTGTCAGAGAGCGCCCTCATGAGGTGCTCAACGGCCTTCGGGTCCCGCATCTCGGCCTGGGGTGCAGCCTGGGCCCGGGGCCCCTTCTCGCCGCCCCGGGATTCCTTCTCCTTCCTGGACTTCATGCAAATCCCCTTCGTTTGGCGTAATTAAAGTTCATACCAACCTTCGCATTTCCATATTATTAAATGATATAAGGGCGTATTTTTCCCGGTATACCCATATGTTCAGGGATTTCCTTGACAAGTACCGGGCCAAATCTACCCGTGCGTTGTATGTGAGTGCATGGGTAAAATTCCTTTCCCTTGCGTACGGCGCCCGGCTCGCGGGGGCCTCCCCAGAGATCCTCGAGCCCTGGGTTGCCAAGTACGCGAATGATTTGAGGAACGGGAGGCGGGACCTCGACACCGACTTTCAGGCTCTGGGGGAGGCGATCCGGGCCCCGAAGACCCTGCAGGCGTACCGGAGCGCCATCCGGACGGTCCTTGCCGGCGCGAATATCCCTCTCCCGCGGGAAGGGAGGAGGCAGCCCGCCCGCCCCAAGGAGAAGCCCCCCCTGCCGGCCGGCGGGGAGGCCCTCACCGCCGGAAGAATCCTCCGGCTCCTGGAGCACCTCGACACCCGGGGCCGGGCCATCCTCTATGTCCTCGTGAGCAGCGGGGCCCGGCCGGGGGAGGTTCTCTCCCTCAGGCTCGGGGACCTGGACCTCGAGTCCCGCCCCGCCCGGTTCCAGGTCAGGGACTCCTCCGGCAGGGCAACCCGGGTGGCCTTCCTGTCCCGCGAGGCCGTGGGGGCTATCCGTGTCTATCTCATTGTCCGGGACCGGTTTCTCTCCTCCGCCCGGTCCCGGGGCGGGTCCGCGGGGCCGGACCGGCTCTTCCCCCTCGGGCCCCGGGCCTTCGGGGAGATCTGGGGCCTCGCCCTCGAAAGGGCGCGGCTCGCGGGGCCCGGCCCGGCCGGAGGGCGCCGGGCCCTCACCCCCCGGGCCGCGAGGCGCTTCTTTGAGGGACAGGTGGGCATGGTGCTCCCCGGGCCGGTGGTCGCCGCGCTCCTGGGCAAGCCCGGCCGGGCGCCCCGGTACACCGACGAGGAACTGGCCGCCGCATACCTCGAGGGTGAGCAGGCCGTCACCCTCCACCGGCGCCACGGGAAGGAGCGCATGGCCCGGAGGGTCGCCGAGCTCGAGCGGCTCGTCCGCCTCCTCGGGGACGAGGGGCGGGAGCGGGACCGCGAGATCGCCCGGATCAGGGAGATCCTCCACTGCAACGCACGGGGAGGGCAGGCCGGCCCGGAGGGAGGCACGGGGCGACTCTAGCATGTCACGGGCTCTCGCGACAAAACGAGCCCTCATGCCCCCGGCACCCCTTATTTCTTCCCTTCTGGGGAAGGAATTATATCATGGTGCATACTCTCAATTTCGTGAGTGCAACCTATGCCCCGAATAGATCAGAACCAGCCCCGGCCGTGCCATGCCCTGGCAGCCGGGGGGATCCTCCTCCTCGTCGCCGCCCTGTTCGTCCTCCCGTCCGCAGCCCGTGCCCCGGACATCAGCCATATCCAGGGCGGGGATACCATCTTCATGTACGAGGAGAACCTCGACCTCACCGGCCTCCGCACCGGGGGAAACCTGGTCACCTCTCTCAGAAAGTACGTGGATGACCTCCCGACGAAGGCCCTCGTCCGGGAGGTCCCGGTTCAGGATGATACCAGGTTCACGATCGACCCTGCGTTCTTCGGGGGCCAAACGGGGATCTTCTATGCCTTCAACCAGACCGCAGGTGCCATGAACTCGATTCTCGTTGTCGTGCCCTCCGTTTCGATTGATGTCGTGCTTGCGAATCCATACCATGCCGACGTGGTCCGGGGGTATTCTGTTTCCCCGAAGACCCAGATCGCCTTCCGGATCACCTCTCCTGACGTGGGTTCCTCCTACCATGTCGGGGCTCTCTACCCGGCGGCCGTTGACCTGGTCCTCACCAGCCCCGGAGGCGGGCAGCTCACGCAGTTCCAGGGGAAGGACTTCTCGAAAATGAACCTCTCGAGCCCTGTGTTTTACACCGATGACCCGGGGATGCCTGGCGCCATCGACTTCGAGAGTCTCGAGACCGGGTCCTACGCCGCCCAGGCGAAGTGGAGGGACCCTGCCTCCTTTGACCGCCAGGCCCCGGACTCGAACATCTACAGCTTCACCATCGGGGCACCGACCCCGGCCACCACGACCCCGCAGCCGGTCACCACCGTGGCGACCACCCGGACCACCGTTGCGACCCCTCCCGCTACGGTTCCCGCGACAGCCACCACCACCCTGCCCCCGACCGTGACGCCTGTTTCCCCGACCCCGGCAGGGACCACGGCACCGGCCCCGACTCCTACGCCCACCATGGCGGCGCTCGCGGTCCTCTCCCCAGCCTTTGCGCTCATGTTCCTCCTGAGAGGCAGGAAGATCAACTAAAATACATGGATCCGGCCGGGGTCCCCGCCGGGGAACGGGGACCTCGGCATGGCAATACCCTGTTTTCAGACCGGTGCGTCACGCCCTCTGGTAAATCCCCACAATCTCTCCCCTCGCGAGGGTATGCCCCTCCAGTGCACCAAGGAGCCTGCGCCCGTCCCGGGCCCCGGCCGGGTTGACCGGCGAGTCAAGGGCGTATACCGTGAAATGGTAGTGATGTGGCATCCCCCTCGGCGGGCAGGGTCCCCCATATCCTGCCCGGCCAAAGTCGTTCGTGGCCTGGATGGAACCAGCCGGGAGAATGGATTGGGCGGTCCCTCCTGCCGGTATGCTCCCTGTTGCCGGCGGGATATTGTATACCCCCCAGTGGAGGAAAGACCCACCCGGGGCATCCGTGTCGGTGACGATGATGGCGAGGGCGGCGGTCCCTGATGGGACCGGGCCCCATGCCAGGGGCGGCGAGCGGTTTGCACCGTCGCAGGTATGGTTCACCGGTATCTGCCCGCCATCGGGAAAGGCCGGGGACGTAACTTCCAGGGACGGGATCACTTCCCTTTGGCCGGGGATAAGGCACCCCGAGCAGATGAAGATGAGGATGAGGACGAGGTTCCGCAGGGCCCGCGCCGCTCCCCTCCGGATCCGGGTTCCCAGGCTGAGGATCTCCATGTGCGCACCAATGGAGCTCCTCCCAGATAAGAATATCGGGGAAAAAAGAAGGGATCAGATCTTCAGCTGGGCGAGGGCATCGTACACCATCTTCCGGTAGACCGCCGGATCGATGCGGTACTCCTCCTGCGCCCGCTTCGAGTCCTCGGTGGCGCCCGGCTCCTCGAGCCGCTGGAGGGTCGCCCGGGCGGTGTCGAGCACCCAGAGGTCACGGGTCTCCCGGTCCACGGTGGTCACCGATTCCGCCTTTACCGAGACGAGCATGGACCCGCTCTGGGACTCGAAGAGGTTCGGCTTCCCGATGACCGCCACGAAGCCCGGGGGCTCGATCTTCGCGATCTGCTGCATCGCCTCGGGCTGGTAGCTCCCCGCCATGAGGGAGAAGGTCCCCGTCGGGTCGGAGACCCTCGCCCGGTAGAAGACGTTCTGGTCCCCGCGCCGCTCCTTCTCGGTGAGGGTCCCCACGAGAAGGATCCGGTTGCAGCGCGCCCCCGTCGGGAGGAGGACGAAGCTCGGGCTCTTCTCGTCCTCGCCCTCCCGGAACTGGAGCCTCACCTCCCTGAGCTCGGCGGCAAAGACCCTCCGGGCGGGCTCCCGGTCAAAGATCTGGCCAGACCGCGGACCCTGCATCCTCCGGCCATTCATCACTGGGCCTCACCCCCGGCCCGGTTCAGGAGCGCGGCGAGATCCGCAGGATCGAAACGGATCCGGTGGCATTCCCTGACGAGGATCCGTCCGTCCATCTCGCTCCCGCGCACCTGGAAGTAGCGACCGAGAATGGCGTCCCGGATCCGGTAGAAGACCTCGTCCATGCCGAGGGGGCTCGACTCCGCGAGGGCGACCGCCTCCTCGAGCTTCATCCCCGAGAGGGCCTCGACGATGTCCTTCTGGACGAGGATGTTCCGGGTCCGGATCCCGTCATCGAGGACCCCCTTGATCCGGAGGTCGTACCGGAAGTCCTTCTGGATCTCATGGACCGGGCAGTAATTCTGCCGGGAGAGGACCCGGTTGCATCCCTCCACCGGGCACCGCTTGATGAGCCCGGAGCCCGGCGCCAGGTGGACGATGACCCCCCGGACCTCCTCACCTTCCCTCACCTGGATATCTCCCTCCTCAGGAAGGCAGATGGCCGTGGAGAGGTTGAGCTGGAGCCGGCCATTGAACTCGTCCACGAGGGCATAGTAGATGGAGTACACCCTCCCCTGCTGGAGCTTCTCCTTGCCCTCCTCCTTCCAGATGGTGAACTTGAGGGTCCCGGTCTCATCGCCGAGGAGCCCCGCCTGGAGCATCCGCTCGTGGGAGGGCTCCCAGTCCTGCACCACCTTCACCCGGACGGATCCCACCCCGGGACGGAGGTCCTTCACGGGGACCACGGCGGGGATGAGCGGGGTCTCGCTCTCCACCTCGGCGATGGTGGTGCCGCTGTGGATGTTCAGCTTCTCGACGCCGCGGAACTCGTCCACGACCGCCGACTCGATCCGGTACCACTTCCCCGCCGAGAGGGGCTTTGCCTTCGCCCGGGCCCAGACGGTGAACCTGACGGCCCCGGAAGGATCGGCGAGGATCCCTGCCTGGGCGATGGCCGGGGTGGGCGGGTTCGTGAGGGCAACCACCTTTCCCTGCACCGTCACCCATTCCCCGGCCGAGAGGCCGCGGATCTCCCGTTCCTGCGCTCTCGCGCCGGGGGAGGGAAGGGAGTGCTCCCGGGCCAGCTCGTTCGTCACCGTGCGCTCGGCCTCGGCGAGCTGCACGCCAAACTCCTCGACAAGACGCCGTATCTTTTTCTCGACCTGCGAACGGTCAACGGCGATTCCTCTGGCTTCCATCTTACCGGAGATTCTTTCAACCGCATCGGATACTTCCATAGACATCTCCACTATGAAGGGACTCCCCGGCCCCTCTTAAACTATGACGGTGGGGGGTGAAAATGAGATGCCCCCGCCGGGTGCCTGCCCTGCCAGGAACCCGGCTTTCCCAAGAATTAAGTAGGGGAATGATCAACACCAAGGGCATGGCAGTAACGGCAGACAGCACCATCATGGAAATCCTCCAGGCAAAGCCCGATGCGGCCAATGTCCTCTTCCGGTTCGGGATGGGCTGCCTCGGATGCGCCGTGGCCCGGGGCGAGACCATCCGGGAAGCGGCCCAGGCCCACGGCATCCCCCTCGCGGAGCTCCTCGCCGCCCTGGGAATCCCCGAGAAATAGGTGTTTCTCTTTTTCCACCACCTTTTTTCCCGCCTTCCTCAGGAGGCGACCCTTTTCAGCTCCGCGAGGCCTGCTTCGGGGTTCCTCCTGAGATATGCGGCAACCTTCGGCGTGTGAAGGAGGGTGCAGCCGCTGCAGTTCCAGACTCTTCCGCCGTTCCTGCTCTCCACCCAGGTGCCAAGGGAGGGGTCGAGGCACGGATAGAGTGGGCAGTAGCAGAAGTCGCACCGCTGCCCCTCGAAATGGCAGGGATAGTACGGGCAGCCCACGGGTTCCCACTCCACCCAGTGGTCGCCGCCGTACCGGGAGCAGACGAACATCGAGGGGGCCTTCCGCTCCACCCGACCCTCGTGCCTCGCCAGGGCCTCCTGCACTCCCCGGAAGGTTGCCCCGTGGATGCGGCGACCTGCCTCCGTCGCGGTGCCCGCGTACTCGTGGCAGGCGGGGCCCTCGGAGGCGACCACCACGGCGTCAGTGGGCGTTCCCGAGACGGACAGCCCGAGATCCCGCAGGGCGTCCGCCTTGGCCATGGTGGCCGTGACCATGGCCCCGAGGAGCGCCCCGTCGGTGAACCCTTCGGCGGAGTGGACGATGATGTTGATGGTGTCAGCACCCCCCTGGCCCGCATGGTCCCGGTTCGTGATCCCCGCTGTCACAAAGAGGGTGATGAAATCGTAGTGGAGGATGCAGGTGGTCCGGATATCGACTGCGGTGAGGAGGCCGAAGAAGTCTCGGGAGAACCCCATGCCCGCCGCGAGGTCCTCCATCGCCCTGGCGGGGTTCGCGTGGTCGAAACCATGGTCAACCGTGTGGTTGAAGATGGTGGTGACCCCGCGGAGACCGCCGTTCACGCCGGTGCTTGCGGCCCTGAAGTCCCCCCGGAGGAAGAGCGTCTCCCCCCTGAAGAAGTACCTCATGAGAGCTGGTAGCGCACCCGGTCCTTGAGCTCCTGCTGCTTCCCGGCGTTCCAGCCCGAGACGTCCTGGAGGTAACCGGTCACCCGGCTGATCTGGACCACATCGTGGGAGCCGCAGTCAGGGCAGACGGGGTTCCCGCAGAGGGGACAGTACTCGATCCGGGCGATGATCTCATGGGAACACTGGGCATGATCGAGGGGGCAGAGGACCTGGAGCCCCGTCTCGCCGCACTTCGGGCAGGGCGACGAGTCCACGATGGTATGGCAGGTATGGCACTTGTAGCGCCGTTCCGCAGGCGGGATATCCTGGAGGGAGCGATATTTCCCGATTATCTTGCGCTGCTCTGGACTCCATTGCATACCTGATCCATGGTATGGCGATCATAAAATGTTTTTTGCGTTAAAAAATGTGTTTTGCGCAAGGCGTGAAACACATCTGGAGAGCCCGCCCAAGGTTGGTCTTGATGTTTTGCGCAAGGCGTGAAACACATTTACCGGCGCTGCCTCAGCCGACTCATAGGGCTCGTCATGATTCGGATCGGCCGTCTCATCATCGGCAGCGCCGCGAGTACTCCCGGGCCGCGGCCTCCGGGTCGGGGGCGGCGAAGATGGCCCTCCCCACGATAATCCCGTCGACGAGGTCCTTCACCTTCTCCACCTCCCCTCCCTGGGCCCCGACCCCGGGCGAGAGGATCCTGAGGTCCCCGACGATTGCCCTGAGCTGCGCTATCCGCTCAGGCCGGGTCGCGGGGGCGATGATACCGTCGGCGCCACACCGCACGGCGAGGGCCGCGAGCCGCTCGGCGACACCCCCGTGGAAGGACTCCGCCGCCCCGGGGTGGCTCATCTCGGCGACGGCGTAGCACCTCCCCCCGCCCGCATGGGCCACCTTCACGCAGGCCGTGAGGGCGTCCCCGCCGGGGAAGGCGTGGGCGATGACCGCAGAGAACCCCGCACCGAAGGCGAGGGTGCAGATGGCCTCGTTCGTGTCCGGGATGTCCGCCACCTTGAAGTCGGCGATGAGGGGGAGGCCGAGGGGGAGGAGGTCCCGGGCGACGGAGATGCCGGCGGAGAGGACGAGGGGGTACCCGACCTTGATGGCGTCGAGGTGCGGGGCGCAGGCCCGGGCGATGGCGAGGGCCCGGGCCCGGTCCGTGACTTCGAGGGAGAGGATGAGGTCAGCCACGGGAGATCCTCTCGAGGACCGCCGCGGCGAGGACCGGAAGGGTGATGGTCGCGTCCCCGTAGACCGTCACGCCCTGCGCCTCGGGGGTGAGCTTCCCCCAGGACCGGGCCTCGTCCAGGGTGGCCCCCGAAAGCCCGCCCAGGTCCGGCCGGTCACCGGTCAGCTGCACCGCCCAGGCGAAACCCTGCGGGGCGAGGAGCATGCCCTGGAAGATGAAGTTCTTCGGGACCCCGCCCCCGATGATGAGCGCCCCGGCCCGCTCGGCGGTGTAGCACCGGTCGAGGAAGCCCTTCATATCTTTGAAGGCGTCCACGGTGACCCTGTGGGTCTGGGAAAAGAGGGAGAACTGGAGGCCGAAGACCGAGTCCTGGACCGCGGGGTTGTAGACGGGGACCCCCTTCCTCGCGGCGGTCGCGAGTATCCCGGAGGGGAGGTTCCTCCCCACCATCCCGAGGAGCTCGCTCGTGGAAATGGTGGTGCCCTCGGGGAGGTTCCCGAAGACACCCTGGATGAATTCCTCGAACCGGTCGAAGGCCTCGTCATCGACGTACACATCGTAGATCCGGTTGACCCCTTGCTTCCTCAGATCGTTGTCCGAGCACTCCGCTGAGCCATGGTAGTGCCGGCACCCGATGGCCTCCACCATGTCGTGGACGAGGTTCGCCCCCGTGGAAACGAGGACATCCACGTACCCCCGGTCGATGAGGTCGGAGACTATCCCGCCCATGCCGGCGGGGACCATAGCGCCCGCGAGGCCCAGGAAGGTCGTGGCCTTCTCATCCCGGAACATCTCCTCCATAATGGTGCAGGCCTTTGCGAGGGACCCCCCGTTGAAGGCCCCGGAGGCCCCGAGCTCCCTCACGAGCTCGCCGACGGTCATCCCCGGCCGGACCTTCACCTGCTTCACCGCGTTGCCATCGGTGGACAAACCAGCATCTCCTCCCTCTGATCTCGCCCTTCTCCCTTTTATGTCTGACGCATCACCCGGATGAGGGGCTTAGCAAGGTGCCGCCTCGCCGAGGACGGAACCTCGTACCACCCCGGCCAAATTTCCCGTCGGGCCTCCCGCATCTCCCCCTCCCTCGCCCTGTTCCCGCACCGGCGGCACTTGTACCCCTTCCGGTTCCCAGCCGAGGTCATGCGCTTCCCACAGGAGGGGCAGACCGGAGGGACCGTCGCCAATGCCCGTGCGGGGTTGATGAGCCGGAGCTTTTCCAGGTTGAGGGAGCCTCCCTTGTAGCTCCCGCAGGCCTCGATCACGTCCCCGGTGACGAGCGCCCTCACCACGTCCCTGAATCCCTTCGTCGGCTCGTATGCCATGCACCGAAGATCCTGCTCCCCGCGGTGGACCGGCAGGGAGACATGCCCGCCCCTCCCGGTCACCGCCCTTCCTGCGACGGTGAGCCGGACCCGGTAGGAGTGCCCCTCGAGGAGATCCCCGCCGGCATCTGCATCCTCGAGATGTCCGTCGGTCCCCTGGTTCGTGAGCCAGACCTGCTCCAGGCCGGGCGGTTCAGTCCTGATGAAGGTCCGGGCCCGGGACACCGCGAGGGGGCTCTCCCCCCGGATGCCGAAGAGGACCGGATCGGGGGTGTGGGGGGAGCAGACCACGATGTCGTTCTCCCGGTCCACCGTGTCCCAGGTGGCGGGGGTGGTCGCGGCATCCGCGAGGAAGAAGGAGGCCCGGTCGATGGTCCTCGGCGTGCCCCAGAGAGCCTGACCCCGGTAGACAAGATGCTCCCAGGTGGAGTCCGGGAGGCTGTCCGGGAGGCTGGCCGCGATGGCCGCCGCCGCCCCGATGAGCCCCCTGCCCCCCTTCCATCCCCTGTACATCGCTTCGGCCTCCTCGAGGAGGCTGACCGCCTCCTCCCGTTCGCAGAAGGAACGAAGGGCCTTTTCATAGAACCATCCGGGGAGCCCCTGCTCCGAGACCGCGACCCCCGGCTCGGTCCCCTCGGCCTGGAGATCTGCGAAGTCCCCGACGCACCGGCAGGCCTCCTCGAAGGCGATGGCAGGGTCGCCCCCCGCTTCAAGGGCGATGGCGGCGTTTCCCCGGGTCTTCCAGGGCACGTTCGGGTTAAGCCGGATGAGCCGGGCGCCGGCGAGCAGGAAGCCCCGGGCGAGGAGCCTCCGTGCGAGCTCGGCCCCGAGGTAGGTGGTGCACATCCCCCGGGGGGAGTCCGTGTCATCGATCCCGATCCACATGCCCGATATTTTATTACCCCGCTACGCTATATGGGTTCTTTAGCCATCATGACCCAGGAGGTCCTGCTCCAGAAGGTGAGGAGCCTCTTCCTCGACGCGGGGTTCCGGGTCTCGGAGCGCTGCAGCCAGCGGCCCCGCTCCTTCGACCTCATCGCCGGAGAACGGGAGATACTCGTGGTCATCAAGGCCACCTCCCATATCGACGGTGTCTCGGAGGACATCGCCCGGGACCTCGACCTCGTCTCCTACTACCTGGGGGGAGCCCCCCTCATCATCGGGGAGCGGACGAGGGACGCCGAGCTCCAGCGGGGGGCCGTGTACGTCCGGTACGGGATCCATGCCATCTCGGTCCCCACCCTCTCGGACTTCCTCATCGAGGGGGTCCCACCCCTCGTCTATGTCTCGCCCGGGGGGCTCTACGTGAACATCGACGAGACCCTCTTCCGCACCCTCAGGGAGGAGAAGGAGCTCTCTCTCGGGGACCTCGCCCACCTCCTCGGGGTGTCCCGCCGGACCATCAGCAAGTACGAGAACGGCATGGGCACGACCATGGAGGTAGCCCTCCGTATCGAAGAGCTCTTCGACACCGCCGTGGCGAAGCCCATCGACCTCCTGAAACACGAGTCCCGGTTCGCCGAGTCCCGGTCCGCGGAGCCTTCCGGGCCCGCCCAGGGGGAGACCCTCGCCGACCTCGGGCGGATGGGGATGGAGATCCATCTCCTCCGCCGGGCCCCCTTCGAGGCCCTCGCCAGGTATGACCGGGAGACCATCCTGACCGGATACGGGACCCCCCAGCACGTCGTGAAGCGTGCGCCCCTCATCGGGAACCTCTCGCGGGTGGCGAACGCCCACGCCCTCTGCGTCCTCATCGGCTACCGGCGGCAGAAGACCATCGGGAACACCCTGGTCATCGGCGAGGAACGGCTCCACCACCTCGAGGACGGCTCCGAGCTTATGGAGCTCATCCGGGGCCCCCCGGTGTAACATCCCTTTTCCCGGCCGGCCTCCTCC
>DATKMC010000021.1:0-2937 GCA_035542115.1 Methanomicrobiales archaeon
GGAAGTACCGGTGGCCACTCGGGAGACGCCCGGACGACCACCCCGGGCTCTCGGACCTCGGGCTGTAGCGCCCGGTTCAAAGGCCCCGCCGATCCCTCATGGTGGCAGGGATGGAGGCCCCGGAAACCTAATCTATTTACCAAAGATTATTTAAAACGATTTATCTTATACACTAAATATGAAGCTCCTCATCGCATCCCTTTTTTCCCTCACCCTCCTCGCCGGCTTCCTCGCCGCCATCCTCCTCTCATTCCTGTATTTCTTCGATCTCATCGACGTCCCGCTCCTCTTCGGCCTCACCATCCTGATTAACCTGGTCCTCTGGCTGCTCGGGCCCACGATCTCCGACTGGATCTACCGTCACTTCTACAAGATGCGGTGGATTTCTATGGACGAGCTCAGGCAGCTGAGCCCCGCCTCTGCCGCCATCGTCACGTTGGTCTGCGGAAAGTACCGGTTCAGGGTTCCCCGCCTGGGAATCATACCGGATAACAACCCCAATGCCTTTACCTACGGGTCGGGGCGGTGGAACGGCCGTGTCGTCATCACCGAGGGCATCCTGAAGTACCTCGATGAGAACGAGCGGGCATCGGTCTATGGTCA
Organism: Methanomicrobiales archaeon; assembly: GCA_035542115.1. Lineage (GTDB taxonomy): Archaea > Halobacteriota > Methanomicrobia > Methanomicrobiales > JACTUA01 > JACTUA01. The sequence goes on from DATKMC010000021.1 coordinate 604, forward strand.
CGAGCTCGGTCACATCAAAAACCGCGACTTCATCGTCATGACCATCGCCTCCACCCTCCTCCAGCTCCTGTACGAGGCCTTTGTCGTGACAAGGCTCTTTACCGGGAAGGGGAAGAAAAAGGGCGGGCTCCCCGTCGTTGCCATCATGGTCGCGGCCTACGTCCTCTACTGGATCGGCCAGTACGTGGTCCTCTACTTAAGCAGGGTCCGCGAGTACTATGCCGACGAGTTCTCGGCCCGGGAAACCGACCCCGACTACCTTTCCTCGGCCCTCATCAAGATCTCCTACGGTATCCTCGTGAACCCGGACGATGTGCGGCTCGTGAATTCCACCCGGTTCATCGGCCTCACGAACTTCAAGCTCTCGGAGCAGATCGGGCTCGTGTACTACAACTGCCGGAACGTCGGGAAGTTCGAACCGCTGCTCAAAACCCTCCTCTATGACCTGAAGAACCCGTGGGCATTCGTCTCCGAGCTCTCCTCCACCCACCCGCTGACTGGGAAACGCCTCAGGCGGCTGTCCGGGTTCTCGAAGCACCCGCTCTTCGACTTCAGGGTGATCGAGCGCGAGTTTCCTGTCGACAAGGGAAGGATGAACCGGAATTTCCTGAGGGACGTGGCCGTGGTCATCCTCCCGGTGGCAGCAGCCATCGCGTTCCCCATCGTGTACCTTGCCGCGGTGTACGGTGGCTGGTTCGACCCGACCATCGGGGGTTTTCTCGGCGGCTGGCTCCTCCTCGGGGGCGTGGGGATCCTCGTCCGGACCCTCTACCGGTACCCCGGGAGGAAACCGGAACCCGGCACGGTCATCGATCTCATGTCAGACCTCTATGCGTCGCCGGTGAGGGGCCGGCCGGTGAGCCTGAAGGGAAAGCTGGTCGGCCGTGGAGTGCCGGGCCTCATTTTCTCGGAAGACATGATGATGCAGGACAGCACGGGGCTCATGTTCGTGAACTACGAGAGCTGGCTCCCCTTCTTCGGGAACCTCTTCTTCGGCTTAAAAAAGGTCCCCCAGCTCGTGAACCGGGAAGCCGCCATTTCAGGCTGGTTCCTGCGGGGTGTCTCGCCGATGCTGGGGCTCGGATCGCTCGAGACCGGGAGCGAGAAGATCCGGGGATACGTGAAGCTCGGCGGGCTGATTGGCGGGACCATCCTCGCCGTGGTCGGGATACTTATCCTGTCATTCATTCCCTGAGTTCCCTTTCCTGCCGGTGGCAGATCGGCCCGGCAGGGACCGGGACTCCCATAACCCTTTATGAGGAGAGCACCAATAGTTCTCAACGATACGGCGGACCGGTCATCCTCTTTTCGATGATTCTTCATCAGGGCGGGGAATGAATCAGGTTCCCTTGAAGGTGAATCCATGAAGACAGCATCCTTCTCAGATCTGGCCCTCTCCCATGAGCTCGCGCGGGCCATTTCCGACCTCGGATTCGAGGAGCCGACCCCGATCCAGGCCCTCTCCATCCCGGTCATCAGGTCGGGGAAAGACGTCATCGGCCAGGCGCACACGGGCACGGGAAAAACCGCGGCCTACGGTATCCCGCTCCTGGAAGGGATCGACCCGCACCGGCGCGGCATCCAGGCGCTCGTCCTCTGCCCGACCCGGGAGCTGGCCATCCAGGTCTCGGAGGAGCTGACGAAGCTCGCGAAGTACCGGCGGGGCATCACCATCCTCCCGGTCTACGGCGGCCAGTCGATGGAACGGCAGCTCTCGGTCCTCGCGAGGGGTGTCCAGGCGGTTATCGCCACCCCCGGCAGGCTCCTTGACCATATCCGGCGCGGGTCCATTTCCCTCCAGGCCGTGAAGTACGTGGTGCTTGACGAGGGGGATGTGATGCTCGACATGGGCTTCATCGAGGACATCAAGGCGATCCTCGCCCGGACGCCGCGGGAACGACAGACGGTGCTCTTCTCTGCAACGGTCCCGGACGCGATCCGCGACCTCTCCCGGCGTTACATGCGGGATGCCCAGACCATCCGGGTGGTGCATGAACGGCTGACCGTCCCCGGCATCGAGCAGCGCTTCATCCAGGTGAACGAGCAGGAGAAGCTGGACGTCCTCGCCGATCTCCTCGAGGAGTTCGACCCGAAGCTCGCCCTCGTCTTCTGCAATACGAAACGCCGGACAGACGTTCTCGCCCGGCGGCTGCGGGCCCGGGGGTACCCGGCAGAGAAGCTCAACGGGGACATGAGCCAGGGCCAGCGGGAACGGGCGATGGCCGGGTTCCGGAAGGGGCAAATCGGGATCCTCGTCGCGACCGACGTGGCCGCCCGGGGGATCGACGTCGAGGGTATTGATGCCGTCTTCAACTACGACGTCCCCAATGACCC
>DATKMC010000022.1:0-4681 GCA_035542115.1 Methanomicrobiales archaeon
ACTCGCCCTTCAGCCGGCTCCGGTCCCGGAGCTTCGCGAGCACGGGGGCGTCATGCCAGATGGAGAGGAATGACCTGTCCCTGACGTTCCCGAGCGGAATCGGCATGAAGACGCATGGCTTGACCGTCCCCTCGGGTTCGACGCAGCAGTAGAGCCGCCCGGCCCCGCACCCGCCGATGAACTCTGCGAGGGCCCTTGTCTGGTCCGAGACGCCTGAACCATGGTAGAAGTGCCCGAGGCAGACCTCGTCCTTCCCGTTCGCCTCCACCGCCACCCGGGCGAACTGGGGTGCCGTCGACAGCACCTCGGGTTTCCTCCCCGGCCCGTTCTTTGCAAGGAGGTACTTCAGGAGCTCCTCGCGTTCCCCGGGGCTGATGTCGCTCTCCACCATCCCCGCCCCACGCCCGGTCGGGATGAAGTTGAAGTACATCATCCGGGTCACCCCGAGGTCGACCCCGAGCTGGTAGATCTCCGGCACCTCGGAGAGGTTGTCCTGCGTCACGGTGCAGGCGATGCAGGTGAAGAGGTCCTGGTCCACGCAGTTCCGTATCCCCTTCACCGTCCGGTCGAATGCGCCCCGGATCCCCCGGAAAGCGTCATGGCCCGCGGCGTCCTTCCCGTCGATGGACATCTCGACATAGTCCACGCCGGCCTTCGCGAGGAGCCGGGCGACCTCCGGGGTGATCAGGGTCGCGTTCGTCGCGAGGGAGACGTACATCCCCCTCTCGTGGGCATGGTGGGCGACCTCGTAGAAATCCCGGCGCATGAGCGGTTCGCCCCCGGAGAAGGCAACGGCGACCACTCCTGCCTCTGCCATCTCGTCGATGAACCGGAGGCACTCCTCCGTGCCGAGCTCGTCCGGGAGGGCGGTCTGGGCGTCCTGGTAGCAGTGCTTGCACTTCAGGTTGCACCGGTGGGTGAAATCCCAGACGACGAGGAACGGGGCGTTCACCACCTGGGGCATCGTGACCCCGCACCGGGCGATGCCCCCGATGACATTCACGAGCCCCCGCCTGAACACCGGGTTCCCGAGGGTCGCCTTCATGTCCTTCTCACCGATCCCGAAGATCCGGCCTCCCTTCCCGAGGGTCCACCCGACTATCTTCCCCGCGACCCTGCACCGCCAGCAGAGATCGTGCCCGGGAACCTTCCCGAGGTACTGGTCTATGGCGTTCGAGAGACGGTTCCCGCACCGGTCCTCTTCGGTTACGAACCGGAGGAGGCGGAGCGAGACAGGGTTCCCGATCCACTTTTTCAGCGCCGCCATCGCCACGGTCACGTCCTGGGTCATCTCTGTCCTCAAGAGACCCGTCATACCACCGTGGCGATGCTTAAAGATACTCCCTGCTTACAAAAATTGAGATTTTCGACGCATTCAAAATCCGGGATCCTGAAGGCTTACCAGGAAATGAGATCCAGGCCTGAAAATGGCATTTTTAACCAATATCCAATTATTTATACCTGTTCCCTGCTTTCAAAAAATGAAATTCAACCAAAGGTTATTTTAAGCCCCCGACAACGTTCAAATTAATACCGTTTTTTCCTGGTATCAGATACCATACGAAATCCGACGATAAGAGGTGCTGGCATACGACACTCCACGGTAAGAGGAAATCGAAGGGTACTGCAGGTTCCGGGAGGCTCACGAAGGTCCCGTCGGGGATCCAGGGGCTTGACGAGATCACGGGCGGGGGGCTCCCGAAGGGGAGGCCCACCCTCGTTTCCGGCGGCCCCGGCTGCGGGAAGACGCTCTTTGCGATGGAGTTCGTCGCGCGGGGGATCCTCGACTACCATGAGCCGGGGGTCTTTATCGCCTTCGAGGAGAAGATCGAGGACCTCAGGAAGAACTTCCTGTCCCTCGGGTTCGACCTCGATGGCATGGTGAAGAAAAAGCAGCTCGTCCTCGATCACATCTTCATCGAGCGGTCCGAGATCGAGGAGACCGGCGAGTACGACCTGGAGGGCCTGTTCATCCGGCTCGGGGCCGCCATCGATGCGGTGGGCGCAAAGAGGATCGCCATCGACACCCTCGAGGTCCTCTTCTCCGGATTCTCCAACCAGTCGATCCTCAGGGCCGAGCTCCGCAGGCTCTTCCGGTGGCTCAAGGACCGGGGCATCACGGCGGTTGTCACGGGTGAACGGGGGGACAACCGGATCACGCGGTACGGGCTCGAGGAGTACGTCGCCGACTGCGTCATCACCCTCGACCACCGGGTGGCGAACCAGATCGCGACCCGCCGGCTCAGGATCGTGAAATACCGGGGGAGCCCCCACGGGACCGACGAGTACCCCTTCCTGATCAGCGGCGAGGGCATCTCGGTGCTCCCCATCACCTCGCTCTCGCTCAACCACCAGGCGCCGCTGGAGCGGATGTCGAGCGGCATCCCCCGGCTCGACACGATGCTCGGGGGGAAGGGGTACTATCGGGGGAGCTCCATCCTCATCTCCGGGGCCGCCGGCACGGGAAAGACGAGCCTCGCGGCGTCGTCCATCGATGCCGCCTGCCGCAGGGGGGAGCGCTGCCTCGTCATGCTCTTCGAGGAGTCTGAGAACCAGTTCATCAGGAACATGAATTCCATCGGGATAGACCTCGGTCCCTGGGTGAAAAAGGACCTCCTCAGGTTCAACGCGGTGAGGCCGACCGCGTACAGCCTGGAGATGCACCTCGCGATGATCCTGAAGATGCTCCGCGAGTTCCGGCCGGCGATCATGATGATCGATCCCATCTCCAACCTCTACCCGGTCGGTGACGACATGCAGGTGCGCTCGGTGCTCATGCGGCTCATCGACCATGCGAAGACCGAGGGGATCACCGCGTTCTTCACATCTCTCACTTCCGACCCCGGCAGTTCCGCCTTTGCCCTCGAGCCGACCGCGATGCATGTCTCCTCCCTCATGGACACCTGGCTGATCCTGAAGAACGTGGAAGGAAACGGGGAGCGGAACCGTGCCTTCTCCATCATCAAGTCCCGGGGCATGGCCCATTCGAACCAGCTCAGGGAGTTTGTGCTCTCCGACACCGGGATCGATCTCGTCGACGTCTACCAGGGGAGCGAGGGGGTTCTCATGGGGTCGGCCCGCATCGCACAGGAGATCCGCGAGAAGGCGGCGAGGGGGACCCGCGAGGAGGAGATCGGGAGGCAGAAACGCGACCTGGAGCGGAAGCGGAAGATCATGGAGGCCGAGATCGAGGCGATCCGCGAACGCTTCGCACGGGAAGAGGAGGAGTCGAAGGTCCGGATCGGGCAGGGCATCAGCCGCGAGGAGCTGCTCGACGAGGACCGGCGGGAGATGGCACGGTCCCGCAGGGCGGATGAATGACTGGTTGCCGATGGAGGTGAAGGGGATGCCTGGCATATCGGGGTACGGGATGGCGACCGAATCGGAAACCGGCGAGAACGGAGAGGTCAGCCTTCGGCTGTACGTCTCCAACCGGACACCGAATTCTCTCGCCGCATTTGAGAATGCTAAAAAGATCTTCGGGGACCGGCTGAAGGGGAAGTACTCCATCGAGGTGATCGATATCCGAAAGGACCCCGGGGCCGCCATCGAGGAGGGGGTCGTGGCGACCCCGCTCCTCGTCCGGCTTTTCGCCGATCCGAAACGGAAGAGGAGAAAGGTCGTCGGGACACTCTCCGACACGAAGAAGGTACTCGCCGGGATGGGGCTGTAGTGATGACGTATGAAGAATCAGCAGGCAGGGGCAGTAATCGATTACCCGGGGCGGTATGGAGGAGAGAGGGCACATGCCAGGAATGACGGGCAGGAAACCCGGGAATGAACCCCCGGAAGAGGAGTGGATCCTGAAGCTGTATGTGGCAGGCCAGACATCGAACTCGCTTGCCGCGTTCGCGAACCTGAAGAGGATCTGCGAGGATCACCTGCAGGGGCGTTACCGGATCGAGGTTATCGACCTGCTGAAGAACCCGCAGCTCGCGAAGGGAGATCAGATCATCGCGCTCCCCACCCTGATCCGGAAACTCCCCACGCCGGTAAAAAAGATCATCGGGAACCTCTCGAACACCGAGAAGGTCCTCGTCGGGCTCGACCTGCGGAAGGTGGCCTGATGGGGCCGGGCAGGGAAAAGGGGGACGTGACCGAGGAGTACGAGGCGGCGCTCAGGAGGCTGGGGAATGAGAGATACGTGCTCCGGCTGTACATCGCCGGGAACAATGCCCGGTCGCAGGCCGCGGTCGAGAACGTGAAGAAGATCTGCGAGGAGCACCTGAAGGGGAGGTACGAGCTCGAGATCATCGACATCTACCAGGACCGGACGAAAAACCCCGACGACCTGATCCTCGCAGCACCCACGCTGATCAAGAAGCTCCCGCTCCCGCTCCGGCGCATCATCGGGGACATGACCATGAGGGAGAAGGTCCTCGTCGGGCTCGACCTTCTTCCCAGGGATTAGGGGCCGGCACGGAGGAGGCGTATGCAGGAGGAGACACCACCGGGGGAGATCCGGGATATCCGGGCAAGGAACCAGGAGCTCGAATCGCAGGTCCGCGAGCTCCAGGAGACCCTCGACGCCATCCGCTCGGGCGAGGTGGACGCCATCGTCGTCTCGAAGGACGATGCGAGGAGGGTCTACACCCTCGAGGGTCCCGACAGCCCCTACCGGGCCCTCGTTGAGTCCATCAGCGAGGGGGCCCTCACCGTTTCTTCCGAAGGCATGATCCTC
>DATKMC010000023.1:0-22303 GCA_035542115.1 Methanomicrobiales archaeon
TGACCCGGTGGTCCCCATTTTTTCCCAATACTATTTTATATAACTATATATATATTCTCTTTTGATATGTTTCAATGTAATCTGTCAAATATTGCCTGAATACCATCAATTATCGATCTATTTAGCATGAAACACATTTAAAACAGACTTCATGCATAGGAAATCATTAAATATTATCGTGAATAATACTATGCATCTGTGAGGTGGGTAAAATGAGGTTATTCATCGCAGCACTCCTTATCATCTTCCTGAGCACATTCTCGGCGGTGGCAGAGGCCCAGACTGCCCCCGACCATTTGATCATCACGGGGAAGGACTGGATGGTCGCGAACGGGCTGGACACCTCGACCATCATGGTCACGGTCTATGACAGCGCCGGGAATACCATCCCCGCGGCTACCGTCACCTTCGCCGTCCCCTCTCCCTGGACCCTTTCAACCACCACGGGTGTGACGGACGGCCTCGGGCGGATCTCCACGGTGCTCCAGGCCACGACGAAGGCCGGGGCCGCCACCGTCACCGTGAATGCCTCGGTCTTCGATGCCGGCGTGCTCCATGCCACCGAGGGAAGTTATACCCAGAACATCGACCACGGGACGCCCCAGTTCGCGGTTCCCACGTATGAAATCAATGTCTCCATCGGGGCGACGACCACCATCCTCGTGAAGGTGACCGATGCGGCGGGGAACCCGGTGGACAACCGGAACGTCGCAGAACAGGTCCAGTTCGCGGCCTCGACCTCCACGGATTCAGCATTCTGGGATGGTACCACGTACGTGAAGACGCTCACGGTCCCCGTTGACTCCGGCGGGGTCGCCCGGGCCACCTTCCTCGTCGCCAGATCAGGGAACAACTACGTGGACATCCAGCCCCCTTCGCCCGTCTCCCACAAGCTTATCACCATCTATGGTGTGAACGACGGCGCCCCGTATTCCATCACCCAGGCCGTGTCCCCTGGCGGGTACCCGTACCCCTACGCAAAGACGGACGGGAGCAAGTTCAGGATCATCTACACACTCCTCGACCAGTTCGGGAACCCGGCCGGGAACCGCGGGGTCAGGGTGTACTCGAATGTCCCGGGGGAGGATATGATTCTCACGACGAACAGCATGGGGATCATCGCCTTCTTCTACCAGAAGGACTCGGCCGGCCTCTACACCCTCTCCGCCACCGCCCTTGACAACACCACCGTCACCACGAGCCAGATCGTGGAGTTCATCGCCGCCGACCCCACCACCATGCTCCTCACGGCGAGCCCCCAGACCATGCCTTCCCGGGATGTCAAGGAATCCATCTCCTCCACCCTCTTTGCGAAGGTCATCGATGTCAAGGGGAACCCCGTGAAGGACGAACCGGTGACCTTCACCGTCTGGTCGTACAATATCGGCACCTCGAACCAGACCATGGAGCCCGTCCTCGAGAATGAAACCTTCACGACGAATGTCCTCCGCACCCAGGTTCTCCAGACAACCGACAGCGACGGGCTCGCCCGGGTGACCTTCCGGCCGGGCGCCTTCACCCGGGACCGGAACGACCCGAAGTACAGCTACACCTCGAAGGGAAGCGCCGTCGTGATGGCCACCTGGAGGGACGTCACTCACAACATCGATCTCCAGTACGTGAACTACCCCTTCCTCTCGGTGGATGCCATCGCCGAGCCCAGGACCCTCGAGGTGAACCAGTCGGTGAACATCACCATCCGGTTGAAGGGTGACGGCTGGGCCCTCCAGCCAAAGCCTATCGATGTGGTGCTCGTGACGGACCGTTCCGGGTCCATGCTCTTCAATGAGACCCTCGTCACCTCGACCTACCCCGATACCATCACCTCCGAGTCCCCCGAGGACCGGATGGTCATGGCGATGAACGCAGCAAAGATCTTCGTCGACAAGATGAACAGCTCGGACCGGATCGGGCTCGTCTCCTTCGGGGACTGTACCAGCATGGGGGGCTGGGCCCTCCTCTATAATACCGGCAACCCTGCCACCGCCCCGTATATCTACGGGTACAACTGGCGTGCGGGCCGGGACTATGCCATCAACAGGTACGGGAATGGGTACGAGTACTCCACCGATGATATCAGCTATGTCACCACCAGGTACCCCGGGCATGGCACGACCGGGAAGTACTATGGGTCCGCCATGGCAACCAGTGACCTGTCCCTTGCCTACGACAAGTCCACGGTGAAGAACAAGGTGGACCAGATGGTCCCCGCGGGGGGAACGCCCTCGCGGTACGGGCTTTACGAGGGGGTGAAACAGTTCACCACCGATCCCGAGATCGCCGCCCACAAGCGGGACGACGCGGTGAGGGCCATCGTCCTCCTCACCGACGGCGCCTGGAACACGGGCGGGGACCCCCGGGGAGGGTCCGGGGCCGTGTCCCTCCCGACGATAGGGACAGGGAGCGTCATCACCTGGGCAAAGAACAATCACATCAGGATCTACACCATCGCCCTCGGGTCCGAACCCTACCATGACCAGCTCCAGGCATATGCCGACGAGACCGGGGGGAAGGCCTACGCGGCGTCCTCCGGCCTTGACCTCGCCGGCATTTACACCGCCATCGCCGGTGAGCTCCATACCCAGGCAGGTATCGGCACTACGATGGACCTCGCCTTCCACGATGTCGACGTGAACGGGGCCATGTTCCCGGGCCTGGATGTCATGGAATACAAGTGTATGATCCCCGGCGGAACATCCCCGTGTACCCCGGCCGGGCCCGGTGACTTCATCTCGACCCACGAGTTCAGCTACAACCTGAGCATGCCGGTCATCGTCAACCGGTTCTATGACCAGACGGCGGACTGGAGCGACAAGAACCTGCACTATAACGTGGGGACCATCTTCATCGGCGGGGTCTGGGAGACGAATTTCTCCATGAAGATCAAGAGGGACGGGAACATCAAGGTCCTGAACAGCAGTTCCACCATCCAGTTCAATGACGGGTCCGTCCTCCCGCTGCCCGACACCTACGTCACGGCGCGCCCGGACAACCCGGGAGGCCAATTCGGGATCGGCATCTGGGTCACACATGTCCGGAGGACCGACCCGGGGGTGAACCCCGACTACGCGGATATCGAATGGAACCTCACCTACACCGGCCTCGAGCCCACCATCGAGGAGTACGTCGACATCCGGCAGGACGGGTCCACCGACTGGCTCCCGCGCCTCGCGACGACGGTGGATAGTTCGGCGGTCAGCGACACCATGACGCTGGACACCTCGGGCCTTGCCTCGGGGATCTGGTATGTCCGGGTCACTGCAATGGCGCTCGATGCCGGCATGGATGCCGGGGTCACCCAGATCCAGATCCAGAAGGCAGAGGGGACCCCGAAGATCAAGATCCTCTGATTCCCGCATCCCTTTTTATTGCGGTAGAAAATCCGGCAGGGCGGCCTGTAATGGTTGCAGGCCAGCAGAAGGATGGCCCATCAGGGAAATCAAGAGATACAGGCCGAAGGGCTCGTCTTGACGGACCCAGCGGGAATCGAACCCGCGTCCTTGGGTCTCTTCTTCCAGCGGGCCGGTTGACGGATGACCCCGAAGGGCTCTGTCTTGAAGACCCAGCGGGAATCGAACCCGCGTCCTTGGGTCTCTTCTTCCAGCGGGAAACCGAAGCCCAAGAGGATATCCTCTACCCCATGGGTCCAGTTCCCTTGTTTCTTTTTCACCCGTAATAACCATTCGCACAGGGAGGCCCCTCCGGGCCGACGGCCCATCCAAACCTTTAGAAGGAAAAAAGCCCCAAGTACGGTACAGGATGATCCTCTCAGCAGTCGAAATACGCCGGAGAATCGGGGAGCAGGGCGGCCTTGTCATCCGACCCTACAGCGAGGCCTGCCAGCAGCCGGCATCCTATGACCTCAGGGTAACCGGGCACCAGATCCTCGCGAGGGGGACCTGCACCCTCGTCCCGAGCCTCGAGTGGGTGGAGCTCCCGGCCGACCTCGCGGCCACTCTCCGGTGCCGGTCCTCGTACGCCCGCCGGGGCCTCCTCCTCGGCGGGGGGTTCGTGGACCCGGGGTTCCGGGGGCAGCTCACCCTCTGCCTCGGAAACCTGGGGGCCGGGGATATCGTCCTCTCGCCCTCGGACCGGGTGGTCCAGATGGTCCTCCACGAGGTGGGGGCCGGGGGCGAGCTCTACGGCGGCCGGTACCAGGACAGCCAGGGGGCGGTGCAGGCGCGATGAGGCTCATCCCGAGCGAGCGGAAGTACCTGGAAATCCTCCGTATCCTCAAGGAAAACCGGGACCCCATGGGGGCAAAGCGCCTGTCGGAGATTCTCGCCGAACGGGGCTTCGTCCTCACCGACCGGGCGGTCCAGTACTACCTGCGGTACCTCGATGAAACGGGGTTCACCCGGAAGGTCGGGAACACCGGCCGGGTCCTCACGAGGGAGGGCATGGCGGAGACCGAGAGCGCCCTCGTGGACGAGCGCATCGGGTTCATCATCTCGAAGCTCGAACGGCTCGCCTTCCGGAGCACCTTCGACCCGGCGACCGGGGCCGGGGACGTGGCCTACAACCTGTCCCTCGTCCCCGAGGAGGAGGCGCCGGGGGTCGTCCGGTCCTTCGGGAAGGTCTCCTCGGCCGGCTATGGCTTCTTCTCCCGGTGCAAGGTCCTGGACCGGGACCCCCGGGTGCCCCCCGGCCAGGTCGGGATCCTCTCCCTCTGCAGCATCACCATAGACGGGATCTTCCAGAGGTCCGGCATACCCGTGACCATGGCCTATGGCGGGAGGCTCGCCTTCGAGGGAGGGGTGGTGAAGGGCTTCCTCGACCTCGTCGGCTACCGGGGGACCACTATCGATCCCCTCCAGCTCTTCATCTCCGCGGGGCTGACCTCCATCCGGGAGGTCGTGGCCTCCGGCACCGGGGTCGCCCTCGCGAATGTCCGGGAGATACCCCTGCCGGCCGTGGACCATGCCCGGGACCTCCTCGCCCAGATGGGAAGGTGGGGGTTCACTCCGCCGGCGGGCATGGGAAACCAGGTCTTTAACACTCCCCACTCCCCCCACCATGTCTCCATCGTTTCCTACAGCGGGATGAACATGGTCGGCCACGGCATAGAGGAGGGGTACCGCATCAGGACCGAGATCGGGGCGGGGACCATCCCCTTCTCAAAGCTGCAGGATTCGGCCTGAATAAAGCATCCGGCCCCGGAAATTACCCGGGCTGCATTTTTTCAGGGCAGGTGCCCGCGGAAGGGGGATCCGGTGCCGATTGACGGGCCCGGGGCTCTCCACCTCTCCCGGGAGAGGATGGAAATTATTATACCTTACCTTCTTCACACCCCTTTCTGCATCTCCACGACGGAGATGGATTTTCTGGCCGGAAGGGCAGCCCCTGAGGCCAGTCCGTGTAAGGGTGGGGTGGACTTAATATGCAGGGTTTATTTAAATTTTTATGCTTTTTTCAATTAAACAGTTTTACTTATCGATTTCCATTTAGCGGCCTTTGGCATTCGTTATTATTCGTTTAATCTTATTTTACCGTAACAATAAAACAATACATTTATATATCATCACATAAACATATTGAGCTGTGTGGTGTGGGGCGATGCAATGAGCTGGCATTGCATACAAGACAGAGGGGTTTTGGTCACAAGGAGCCTCTGGCTCCTGCTCATCGGGGTCTTCATCCTTGCCGGAGCTGCAGCTGCCCTCAGCCCGGTCAACGTGGCCGTGAAGAGCTCCAATACGTGGGTCACAGCGAACAACACCGACTCTGCGTATATCACGGTCATCGTGACCGATGGCTCGAATAACGCCATCGGGGGGGCGAGTATCAAGCTCAGTGTCACCCAGCCCTGGAGCCTCCAGGATACCGTGGGAACGACACCGGACGGCGGGCAGTTCGTGACCAGGTTCCTCCCCACCACGACTGCCGGGACCGCCGTCATCACGGCCACGGTGAATGTCCCTGGGGTCACCACTACCCCGATCGTCCAGACTTTTTCCCAGAACATCATTGCTGACCTCCCCGCGCAGGCGACGAGTTATTATCCTGGCGCTGCAACCGTGGGATCCCTCACAAATATCTCGGTCCGTGTAACGGACAAGTACGGGAACCCGGTGGACAGCAGGAAGAACAGTAACCTGGTCACCTTCACTGGCAGTTCGAGCGGAGACAGCGCCTTTCTGGATTCGAATAATAAGAGCGTGAAGGTAAAGGCGATCTCCGTGCCCCTCAACGTGACCGGCTTCGCAGACACAGATTTCCTGGTGAGCACTCACCCCGGTGATAACTTCGTGGCCATCCAGCCCCCATCCCCGCTCCCGATGACCCTCATCAGCATCCAGGGTATCGCCAATGCGAAGCCCGCGTCCATCACCCAGTCGTGTACACCGGGAGGCAACCCACCCACCCTCACCACCGACGGCAAATCGAAGTTCCTCCTCAATTACCAGCTCTATGACCAGTACGGGAACCCCTCCATAGGTCATAACCTCTCCATCTCCACAAATGCCGGGGATGCCCTGGTAATTCCCTCGAACAGCGACGGGATAGTCATCGTCTCCTATGGTCCCAAGACCTCGGCAGGGAGGTACACCATCACCACTGCGGCGCTGGAGAATCCAGCGGTTACAACAACCCAGATTGTCCAGTTCGTGAGCGGAAATCCCACCAACATGCTCCTTACCGCGAGCCCCCAGACCCTTGCGAGCCTGGACGTGAACAAGGATATGGTCTCCTCGGTCATGGCAAAGGTCATCGACGTGGTGGGAAATCCGGTCCCAGGGCAGCCCGTCTACTTCAGCATCCAGTCGGTGAATACCGGAGCATTTAACCAGACCCTGGGACCGGTCATTGCAAATGCCTCCTCGGGTACGAACAGAACCGGGACTGAGATTTTAGCCTTCACCAATGAGAACGGCTATGCCACCGTGAACTTCTATCCCGGCTCCTTTACCACCGATATATCGAATCCCAAGTACAGCGGCATGGCCGAGGGGGTTGCCTCGATCAAGGCAAGGTGGACGAGCCTCAGCCGCAGCCTGGATCTCAGCTACAAGAACTACCCATACCTGAGCGTGTACACCTCCGTGAACCCCATGACCGTGGAGAATAACAGCAGAGTGGAGGTCTCCATCCGGTTGAAGGGTGACGGGTGGGCGCTCCAGCCAAAGCCCATCGACGTGGTATTGCTCACCGACCGCTCGGGATCCATGCTCGTCAACGAGACCATAGACTCCCGCGGGATTCTCCACAGCGAGTCCAAGAACGACCGGATGGTGGATGCCATGATTGCAGCAAGGACGTTCGTGGATCTGACGGGAACCACGGACCGGATCGGCGCCGTCTCCTTCGGCGACCCGTATAGTGACCTCTACGGATATACGGACACGGCCTGGCTCTACCACAAATCGAACCCTGATGACGAGTATACCTATGCCTATTGGGCAGGGAGGGATTACAACTGCAGAGATGGGCAGTATTGCGACGGGACTCTTTACACCAGTGATGATGTTTCTTACATCAGTGCCCATTATCCCGGCAACGGGAAGTACTACGGGACCACCGGTGCGACGGTGGACAGTCCCCTGACCTTCGACAAGAACCAGTCGAAGAATGCCATCGACGGAATAGTCCCGGACGGCGACACCACCATGAGGCGGGGCATCTATGAGGCGGTGAAGGTCATCATCAATGACCCTGAGATCGCAGCCGGAAGAAGGAAGGAGGCAGTGAGGGCCATCATCCTCCTCTCCGATGGGGCCTGGACCGATACTGGCGGTGGCGACCCGCGCGGGGGTGGCAACTCCCTGTCGCTTGATCCCATAGGCCGCGGGGATCTCATCGCCTGGGCAAAAAACAATGATATAAAGATCTTCACCATCGCCCTGGGGACGGAGCCGGACCAGAACCAGCTCCAGAGTTATGCGACGTCCACCGGAGGCAGGTTCTACTATGCCCCTACCGGCGAGAAGCTGAACGAGATATATACCCTCATCGCCGGGGCCCTCAGGGAGGAGGCAAGCGTGGATACCAGGATGGAGCTCAACTTCACGAAGGTGGACATAAACGGGGTCTCCTACGACGGATCCCAGGTCCTCAAGTACGAGTACCTTGACGGTAAATCTACCTTGATGGTGCCACCTTTCCAGACTGGCCAGAAAACATATACCATCAATTCGACGGATGACTGGAACGATGATCATAAACTCAATTTAATCCTCGGAACCATCAAGGTCGACCAGGAATGGGTGGTGAACTTCACCCTGGATGTCTTAAAGACCGGTAATATCAAGGTACTGGGCGCCTCGTCCCAGATCACCTTCAGCGGTTCCCCGGGTTTTGTCGCCATACCTGACACCTACGTAACATCCATCCTTCCGGGGATCGAGGGACTGTCACGTGCGAAGCTCGAGATCAGAAACCTCACGAGGACGAACCCAGACAGCAACAGGGAGGAGGCCAACCTGACGTGGGAGATCAGCTACGACGGAACGTATGATATCAGGGAGGATCTCGAGGTCGCAGCCCTGAACTCCGAGGCGTACACCCCCCGGGGAACGATTTACGCGCGGAATGGTAAAACATCGGACACCTACACCATAAGCATCGCGGACCTTGCACCGGGGACGTACAAGGCGAGGGTCACCGGCTCTGTGGGTGATGCCCCACCCTCGTCCGATATCACCCAGTTCACCATCCCTGCGCAGCGCCCGAGGACCGAGATCGTCATCCACTGATTCCCCTCTTATTCCACCGGGGAATCCGTTCCCCTCCCGCTCTCCCGGCGTCACCTGGACGTGCTGCAGCCCGGGGTCGACATGGACCGGGCTTTTAGTAAAACCGGGAAAACGGCAGGCCGTGAGGTCAGGGACAGGAGAAGACCGTCAGTGGATCCACCCGATTTCTTCGTCGTCCTTTTTGCCCTTCTCCCCGGGCTTCCTGCCGGGCTTCACGGCCTGCTTTTCGGTGGCCTGGGGGTCAATGACCTCGAGCCTCCGCCTCCCGGGATCGAGCTCCCTCGGCTGGCCCGCCGCTGGCACCTTTCCCTTCCCCCGGGTGAGGAGGGAGCCGTCCGCGGGCTTCGGGGATCCCTTCACCTGGATGTTCCTCGAGCTGAAGAGGGAATCCTTCGGCCCTTCCCCCTGGCCGGCCCGGATGTTCCCCGCCGAGAGGGTGTCCTCCTTCGGCCTCATCGCCCGGGGCACCCCCACCCCGCCGGAGCCGCCCGCCGCCTCCCTGGGGGCCTGCCCCATCCTCACATCCTTCAACCCGAAGACGGTGTCCTTGGGGGCCTGGCTCACCTTCACGGTGGTCTTCCTCGTGATGTCCGTGGGGGCGCCCCCCTCCCGTCCCTGGGTGTCCCCGACTCCCTTCACCTTGCCCATGGACATGTTCAGCCCCTCGAAGAGGGGCGCCGACCGCCCGGCCTTCAGGGACTTCCTCGGCCCCGGAAGGGTGATCTTCCCGTCCGTTCTTTCCTCTGTCATGGCCGTTGCCACGGGGGCCGCCGGGGCCCCCGCCCGTTCCACCGCGGGCTCGCCGGCCTCCGCCTCCGAGCCCGGGAGCTCCTCCTCTGACCTCCGGCCCTCCTGCTCGAGCTCGGTCTGGTACTCCTCCCTGAGCTGCCCGAGCTCGGTGAGGCGCGGGATGTTCTGCATCCCGGAGAGCATGATGATGATCCCGACGTACCGGGTGCTGGCTATCGGGTAATCGCCGGAGCGCATCTCGAGGCCGGCGATGGACCGGTCGATCCACTTCCGTACGGTCTGGAACCCCCGCATGGAGAGCTCCTGGGATGGCCCGGCGATGAGGACGAGGGCCTTCTCCGCGCTCGTGAGATCGCAGGGGATGGAGACCTCCTCGTAGATGGCCTTCTTCGCGAGGGAGACGATCCGGGAGGCCTTGTTCTGGGAGCTCTGGATGAAATAGCTCGCCGGCCGCCACCGGTTCAGGAAGTTCAGGTACCCTGCCGGGAGGCTCTCGGCGGCGTACCCGATGGCGACGTAGCCCATCCCGACGAGGGTGTTGAGCACCTCCCCGGCGTCGAGGACCACCTCCCCCACCTCGACCCCTGCATCGGAGAACTCGCCGGCATGGAGGATGAGGCCCATCTGCCGGCCGATGCGGGTATTCAGGATGTTGTAGACGTACTCCTTCTGGTTCAGGGGCTGGGAGAGGATCTTCTTTGCGAGCCGCTTCGGTATCTCCTTCTTGGCCACCTTCTCGTCGGTGATGGCCAGCTCGTCCTTGATCCTCCGGTACCAGGCGTCGTTGTCAAAGAGGATGACCGCGTCCATGAGGGGCTTCAGCCTCCCGATGTCCTCGGCGGCCTTTGCCGACCGCTTCTTCCCCTCGCCGGAGCAGGGGAGCGTGACCACGCCAAAGATGGGCTCTATGAAGGACTTGCGGAGCTCGGGGACGATGAGGGGGGCGGCGTCTATCAGGCTCCCGCCGAGCCCCGCGAAGAGGAGGATGGAGTCGATCTCGATGGTATCGACCTGCTGGATCTGGGTCATCACCTCCTCGATGTCGATGGTGGTCCCGACATCATAGGGGGTCGTCGGGTCGATGGGGGGGAAGTGGATCCGGGCATTCGCGGGGAGGTACTTCAGGCGCTGGAGGGTATCGGCATCGAAGTCCACGGCGATGGCGGCCATGCAGTGGATGCTCCCCTGGAGATCCTGCCCGTAGAGGGTATCCACTATCCTTGCCCCTGCACCCCCCAATCCGATGGCAAGTACCCGCATGCGATGGCCCTCAGGGGAGGAAATGATCCCGCACGCTCAGGCGTTGGAGATAACGGGCTAAATAGTTCCTCCTTTCATAGATCGGATGTCCCGGGGTATTAAGGTAGTGGCACCCGGAGGGGCGCGTTCGCCGGAGAACAGGTTGCGGGCTGCCCCCGGCTTCCCGGATCCGGGCAGACCCGCCTCCCGCTTCCCGTCGTTTCGGCGGCGGATACCGCCCCCGTTCGTATACCATGACGTAAACTGAGGGTATTTCAGATATCCATGGTGAATTCGGGGTCGTTTTCCCAACCCAAATGAAAATGATAATATATATTATCTCCGGTGTCGGTATACTGTGCTGAGGTGAAAACCTTGTCGTACGGCATTGAATTTGTCCCCGGAAACGTCAATGTCAGGAATGTCGTCAAGTTCTGCAAGCTTGCCGAGAACAAGGACATTGACTTTGCATGGATCACCAACCACTACAACAACAGGCACTGCTACCCCACCCTCGCCATGATCGCGAAGGAAACCACGACCCTCCAGATGGGTCCGGGTATCATGAACTCCTTCACCGACACCCCCGCGGCCATCGCGTCCTTCATCTGCACCCTTGAGGAGATCTCCGACGGCCGTGCAGTCCTCGGGATCGGGCCCGGCGACCTCTCCACCCTGCCGAAGATCGGTATCCAGGGCGAGAAGCCGGTGGCCAGGCTCGAGGAGGCCATCAAGGTCATCCGGAAGCTCTGTGCCGGCGAGGAGGTCAAGACCCCCGAGATGCAGTTCTTCAAGTACCAAGGAGCCAAGCTCACCGGCGTGAACCTCCCGGACAAGAAGAAGGGAGTCAAGATCTACGTCGGCGCCCAGGGCCCGAAGGTCCTGGAGCTCGCCGGCAAGGTCGGCGACGGAGCGCTCATCAACGCCTCCAACCCCAAGGACTTCCAGATCGCCATCCCCATCATCAAGAAGGCAACCGATGCCGTCGGGAAGAAAGGCTTTGACGTCGGTGCCTACACCGCCATGTCAATCGACCGTGACGTAAAGAAGGCCCGGAACGCGGCAAAGATCGTCGCAGCCTTCATCGCGGCAGGCTCACCGCCGGAGCTCCTTACCCGCCACGGCCTCAACCTGGACAACGTGGCCAAGATCAAGGCAGCCCTCGGCAAGTTTGACTTCAAGACCGTCGGCGAACTCGTCAGCGACAAAGAAATCGACGCCTTCACCATCGCAGGGACTCCCGAGATGGTGAAGCACAAGTGCGAAGAGCTGACCAAGGCAGGCGTCACCCAGATCATCTTCGGCTCCCCGCTCGGGCCGGACATGACCAACTCCATCCGGCTCCTCGGCAAGTACGTCGTCTGAGCCTGTATCCCCATCCACTCCTTTTTTTTCGCCCTCCGCTCAGCTGGTTTCTTATAGCGCCCCGGCGACGTCTCTTGGGCTATGTTCACCGAGCGGGTTCTCGACACGGGAAAGGGCAGGCTCCATTTCCGTCGGGAGACCCTCACCGGGCTCAGCTGCAGAATCAGCTCGGAGAGGAGCAAGAGGGGCATCGACCAGCCCACCTGCCTGGAATTCTCTCATGAGGGATGCCCCTTCTGTCCCGGTAACCTCCCCGCGGATACCCCGGTATTTTCGAACGGGGGGAGAATCATTATCGGGGAGAGCATCACTTTCCCGAATCTCTATCCCTTCGCCGAATGGCACACGGTCACGGTCATCACCTGCGATCACCGGGTCCCGTCGTTCACCAGGGGCCAGCTCGTCGATGCCCTCGCCGGCCAGCTGGAGTCCCTCCGGGACCACGACGGCTTTCCCTCCATCAACTGGAACTACCTCCCATCGGCCGGGGCCAGCCTCGCGCACCCCCACCTCCAGGGCCTCGTGGATTCCGTTCCCCCGCCCCTGGCGGCACGGTACTTCGAAGGGAGCGAACGGTACCTGCGGGAGCAGGGGAGAAACTACTGGGATGACCTCCGGGCGGCAGAGCGGGCGGCCGGGAGAGTACTCGTCGACCGGGAGATTTTCTGGTACGCGAACCCGGTGCCCATCGGTGAGAAGGAAATACGGGGGATCCTCCCCGTGGCCCACCTGTCCGGCCTCGAGCCCCTCATCCCGTGCCTGGCCCAGGATCTCCTCGGGATGATCGCCTTCTACCGGAGCCTCGGCACCCATGCCTTCAACTTCTCGCTCTTCTTCGACCGGGAAGGATGCGACCGCGGCTTCCCAGCATTCTGCTCCCTCATCGCCCGGATCAACCCCAGCCCCATTTCCCTCTCGGATTCTGCCTTCATGGAGAGGCTCCACCTTGAACCGGTGATCCTTACATTGCCGGAAGATCTTTCCAGGATGTACCGGGAGAAGATGGTTTAGAGAACAGGTTTTTTTTACCACGGAGAACAGCCTCGGGAGCGGAGCACCTGGGTCCATCGGCTTGCGGTGGGGAGGGGATCCGGGCAAGGGGGGAAATGAGTGTCGTCCACTGACGAGAGGAAAGTCATTTATGGAATAGCCACACTGCCCGGAGAATTCAATAGAAAAAGATAAAATGAATGGGTTTACTCGGGCTTGGAGATGAGTTTCGTCTTCGAGACGATGACGCCGTCCTTCTTGTGGGGCTTCCGGATAACCGCGTCCATGCTCTTCTCGATCTCGCGGGCCTGGTCGCAGAGGTTCGCCGCCATGCGCATCATCTCATGGGCCGATGTGACGATGGGGACGTAGTCCACGTACTCCTTTGTCATGAAGCAGCCCTTGACGTTCACGCCGGCGACCGCCTGTGCGATCTCGTAGGCAGCCCGGGCCTTGGCGAGGGCATAGGGGTTCGTGAACTCCCCCTTCACCGCAGAGTCGGAGGAGATGGCGACCTTCGGGAGAACCAGAGCATCACCCTTCTTGCCCATCTTCACCTGGTCGATGACCTTGTCGAGCTCCATCTGGAGCTTGCGGAAGGCGCCGGTGCAGGCGAGGACCTTGATGAGGTTCCCGTTGTAGTCGGCCATCTCGATGGGGTCGAGGAACTCGCGCCGGGCCCCGATCATGGCGTCGGCCTTCATGATGATGTACCCGAACTTGGAGGCCTTGATCTTCTCGAACTCCTCCTTCTTCGTGGTGATGTCATCGGTGATGATGATGCAGGGGATGCCTGCGGCGAGGAGTGCCTCGCGGGCTCCCGTCGGGCCGGGGAGGACCCCGTTCGGAGAGACGACGATGCAGAAGTCCGGCCTCCAGGCCTTCATGTTGGAGACGACCCGGTCGATGTCCTCCGGCTGGAGCTTCGTCCCGCTCGTGGCCATGAAGGTCTGCATGTCCTCGCGGTCCGCACGCTCGTCCAGGAGGAGCTCGGCCATGACGCCGCTCGCTATGTTGCCCAGCTTGGCAACTCCGACTTTTACAACCATTTTTTACACCTCTGACGTTGGATAACATCGGTAATATCGTTCAATCTACAGATAAAGATTGTGAAACGCGCGAGAATGGGGACGCCGCCGGCGCGAGTGCCTGAGAGGGGTCATTTCGGAGGGGCCCGGGAGATGATCCCGGGGCGGGGGAGCCGGCCCCAGGGTAACGATGTTAAGCAAAAGTGTTAAATTGATACAAAAGAATCATACTTTAATGAAAGACAGTCTCCTCACCGAGCGGCAGAAGGAGGTCCTCCGGTACCGGAAGAAGGGGCTGACGCAGCAGCAAATCGCTGATATCATCGGGACATCCAAGGCCAATGTCTGCACCATCGAGAAGGCGGCCCTCGAGAACATCCGGCGGTCCAAGGAAACCCTGGAGTTCCTCTACACCCTGGACGCCACCCACCTGACCACCATCAAGGCCGGGACAGACCTCCTCGACGCCGCGAAGACCATCTACACCGAGGGAGAGAACCTCGGCATCAAGGTGAAGTCAGATACCATCTCCCTCATCAACCAGATGCGGGATTCGAACCCCGAGCGGTTCAAGGCCCGGTACATCAGGGAGGACGTCGAGGTCTATATCAACGACGACGGGGACCTCTACTTCGGCTGAGGGAGGTTTCGTAAGAAACCGACCTGGAGCGACCCGCCGTCAGGCGGAGTGCGAGCCGGAGTTTCGTAAGAAACCGACCTGGAGCAACGAAGTCGCGAGTGTCCTCTTGCTAATGTCCTCTTCTTTCCCTCGCCCGTCCTTTCCTCCCCCACGGGCACCCGGCCATAAGTTTATATCCCCCTCGAATCAATTTTATAGGAAGCCGCCCGCAGGTCCAGGATATCCTGCGACGCCCGCGGCTCGAAAAGCACGCGTCCCTCCAGAGGGACAGGTACCAGAGTTGTGCCCGGGGGGCACAACGGGCTGACAGAAGTTGGATCTGATGTCGCCGCACGGGCCAACGTCACCTGCACGCGCCCGGTGCCCTGCCCGTTCGTCGGGCACGGGTACGCGGTAAACGATCAGGCGCTCTTCGCAAGGATCCTCGCGAAATACTTCGCGAACACATCCGCGAAAAAGGCCTCGCGAGCATTCGCGACAGGCCTCGCGGGAATAACCGGGAACCGCCCGGGCAAGACGCCCATACCAGAGCCACTTCTCGTGCCGGGCATGAAAATAGCCGGCACCATCCCGCCACCGTCATGGGACGGGATTTCCGAGCAGCCGGAATGAGACCGAAACGCGGTGTCTGCGCACGGGGTGCGCACGGACAAGGAAGGACAGAGTATGGGAAAGACACGAAACCCGAGGAAGGGCTCCCTGGCCTACAGTCCGAGGAAGCGGGCGAAGAGCCAGGTCCCGCGCTACAAGTCCTGGCAGGACTTCGAGGGTGCCCCCTTCCTCCAGGCCTTCGCAGGCTACAAGGTGGGCATGACCCATGTGGTCATGGTGGATGATCACAAGAACAGCCCCACCGAGGGAAAGGACGTGGTGGTCCCGGTTACCGTCGTGGAGGTCCCGGCCCTCCGGGTCGCGGCCATCCGGGCCTACACGGGGGACAGCTACGGGCCGAGACCCCTCACCGAGGTGTGGTCAGGGGAGCTCGACCCCTCCCTCTCCCGGAGGATAACGGTCCCGAAGGAGCATGACCGGACCGCCATCCTTGCGGAGATGGAGAAGGGCATCGTCTCGGGCGATGTCTCCGACCTCAGGGCGGTCGTCCAGACGCAGCCCGGCATGGTCACGGGGGTGCCGAAGAAGATCCCGGAGCTCCTCGAGATCCGGATCGGCGGCGACAACCTCGCCAAGCGGTTCGAGTTCGCGAAAGGGGTCCTCGGGAAAGAGGTGAAGGCGGTCGACGTGGTGAAGGTCGGCCAGTACGTGGACGTGACGGCCGTGACCCGGGGGAAGGGTACCCAGGGTCCGGTGAAGCGGTGGGGCGTGAAGCTCCGGAAGCGGAAGCACCGCGTAGGCCGGGCCCGGATCGTCGGGACCCTCGGCCCGTGGCACCCCCACCATGTCCGGTGGCAGGTCCCCATGCTCGGGCAGACGGGGTACCAGCAGCGGACCGAGCCGAACAAGCGCGTGCTCAAGCTCGGGGAGGATGGCGGGGAGATCACCCCGAAGGGGGGCTTTCTCCACTACGGCGAGGTGCGGAACCCGTACATCCTCGTGAAGGGCTCCATTCCCGGGCCCGCAAAGAGGCTCGTGCGGATCCGCCCCGCGGTCCGGCAGGGGGAACACAAGTTCAGGGTGCCCGTGATCCAGCACGTGAGCACCCAGAGCAAGCAGGGGTGAGGAAGGATGATGGCAGAATTGCGGGATCTCAGGGGGGAGGTCAAGAAAAAGATCCGGCTCCCGGCGGCCTTTGACGAGGACTTCCGGCCGGACCTCATCAAGAAGGCGGTCCTTGCCGTCCAGAGCACCCGGTTCCAGGCCCACGGGGCCAACCCCTATGCCGGCATCAGGACGTCGGCCCACTCCTGGGGGAGCGGCCGGGGGGTTGCGCATATTCCTCGGATCAAGAACGGGTCCCGGGCAGCGCGGGTGCCCCAGGCGAGGGGAGGGCGCGAGGCCCACCCGCCGAAGGCGGCGAAGGTCCTCGTGGAGAAGGTGAACAAGAAGGAGAAGAGGAAGGCCCTCCTCTCGGCCATCGCGGCGACGAGGGACGAGGAGCTCGTGAAGGCGAGGGGGCACACCTTCGAGGCAAAGCTCCCGGTGGTCATCGAGGACGCCTTCGAGAAGCTCGAGCGGACGAGCGATGTCATCGCGACCCTCCAGGCGGCCGGGGTCTATCCCGACGTGGAGCGTTCCCGGGCGAGCCGGAAGGTGCGGCCGGGCCGGGGCAAGATCCGGGGCCGGCACTACAAGCAGAGGAAGAGCCTCCTCATCGTCACGAAGGGCGAGCCCCTCCGGGCGGCGAGGAACCTCGCCGGCGTGGACGCCGTCACGGTCGCGGAGCTGAACGCCGAGCACCTCGCGCCGGGCACCCACGCGGGAAGGCTCACCGTCTGGACCGCGGGCGCGGTCAAGCAGCTGGGGGATCTCTCATGATCCTGAAGTTCCCCTTTGTAACGGAAAAGGCGATGATGACCCTGGAGCGGGACAATACCCTCCAGTTCCTCGTCGACAATTCGGCGACGAAGCCCCGGATCAGGAGGGAGGTCGAGAAGACCTTCGGCAAGGAGGTCGCCTCGGTCCGGACCCTCATGACGGCAAAGGGGGAGAAGAAGGCCATCATCGGCTTCACGGATGAAAAGGCGGCCGAGGAGATCCTCTCCCGGCTCGGTATCATGTAGGTGAGAGAGCGATGGCACACAGAATCCAGACACAGAACAGGGGCAAGGGCGGGCCCACCTGGCGCGCCCCCTCCCACCTCTACCGCGCCGCGGTGCACCATGCGGGGAGGAACGACGGCCTGACCCGGGGCCGGGTCACGGCGATCGAGCACGACCCGGCGAGGAACGGCCCGGTCGCCCTCGTGGAGCTCGAGGTCGGGCAGAAGACGTACGTCCTCGCCACCGAGGGGACGGGCGTCGGGGACACCCTCGCCTGGGGGACCGGTGCCGAGGTGAAGATGGGGAACACCCTTCCCCTCACGGAAATCCCCGTCGGGGCCATGGTCTGCAACATCGAGGCTAAGCCGAACGACGGCGGGAAGTTCGTCCGGTCCGGGGGCGCCCAGGCGCTCGTCATGGGCCGGTCGGACGACAACAAGGTCGGCATCCGGATGCCCTCCGGGAAGCTCAAGTGGTTTCTCCCGAACTGCATGGCCACAATCGGCATCGTCTCCGGCGGCGGGAGGGGCGAGAAGCCCTTCGTGAAGGCCGGGAAGAAGTACCACAAGATGAAGACCACGGCCACGAAGTGGCCCATCGTCCGTGGGGTCGCGATGAACGTCATCGACCACCCCTTCGGCGGCGGGTCGCACCAGCACGCGGGCCGGCCGAAGACGGTGGCGAGGGGCACCTCGCCGGGCAGGAAGGTAGGTCTCGTGGCCGCACGCCGGACCGGGATCAAGAAGAAGTGAGGTGGCAGGGATGGTGAAGAAGACACAGAAACGGTTACCCCGGCGGCGCGAGGAGTTCACGTACCGCGGGTTCACCATCGGGGAGCTCCTCCAGATGGCACCCTCGGAGCAGGTGAAGATCATGCCCGCCCGGGTGCGGCGGAAGTTCCAGAGGGGCCTCACCCGGAACGAGGAGGACCTCCTATCCCGGGTCCGCGCCGGCGACCCGAAGATCCGCACCCATCTCCGGGCAATGATTGTCATGCCGGAAATGGTGGGAAAGGTCATCGAGATCCACAACGGGAAGGAGTTCCAGAGGGTGGACGTCCAGCCCGAGGCCGTGTACCACTACCTCGGGGAGTTTGCCCTCACGAGGCACAAGGTCGCCCACGGCGCTGCAGGGATTGGCGCCACCCGGTCGAGCAAATATGTCCCCCTGAAGTGATGGCCATGGCACGGACAGGTTACAGCATGGAGATGGAGGGCGAAAACTTCGCCCGGGCGAAGGCGAACGAGGTGGACATCTCCCCCAAGCATGCCTTCGAGATCGCCCGGTTCATCAAGCGTATGAAGACGGACGATGCCATCGAGTACCTCACCGGGGTCGTGGCCCTCGAGAAGGCCATTCCCCTCCGGTGCTACCACAAGAAGGTCCCGCACCGGCGCGGCCTTACTGGCTGGCACACGGGGCGGTACCCCCAGAAGGCGGCGAAGGTTTACATCCGGCTCCTCTCTGCGGCGAAGAAGAACGCGGAGTACATCGGCCTCGACGCGGCGAACCTGAAGATCGTCCACGTCCAGGCGAACCGGGGGCGGCGCCACGAGGCCTTCTTCCCCCGGGCCATGGGCCGGGCGACCCCGAAGAACCGGGAGACGGTGAACATCGAGGTCATCGTGAAGGAGGTGACCTAGGGATGGCGGTCGAGCGCAAGTTTATCTCCGAGGGGGTCCGCAGGGTCCGGGTCGAGAAGTACCTGACCAAGGAACTCAAGCGGGCCGGCTTCGGCGGTATGGACATCGCCCGGACGCCCCTCGGGACCCAGGTGACGGTCTTTGCCGAGAAGCCGGGGATCGTCATCGGGAAGGGCGGCAAGGTCATCCGGCAGCTCACCCAGGACCTTGCCACGAACTATGGGGTCGACACCCCGCAGGTGGACGTCCAGCAGGTCCCGAACCCCAACTTCAACGCCCAGATCATGGCCGAGCGGCTGGCAAATGCCATCGAGCGCGGCTGGTACTTCCGGAAGGCCGGGTCGAGCATCATGAGAAGGGTGATGGATGCGGGAGCCCTGGGTTGCGAGGTGATCATCGCGGGGAAGCTCACCGGCCCCCGGGCACGGGTCCAGAAGTTTCAGGAGGGTTACATCAAGCATGCCGGTGAACCGAGCATGACCGTGGTGGAGCGCGGGTACGCCATCGCCGTGAAGAAGCTCGGGGTCATCGGGGTGCAGGTGAAGATCGTGCCCCCGGACGCGAAGCTCCCCGACAGCTTCACCATCGTGAAGAGGAAGGAGGAGCCGGCGGCCCCGAAGGTCTCGGTCACCGAGGTCGGCGAGGAGCAGGCCGCCGGGGCCGAGCCCGAGCCTGAGATGGCGGATGCCCTCGACAAGATCGAGGAGGGGTCCTGATGGCCATCTTCCGGGCCCGGGAGGTCCACCAGCTCTCCGATGTGGAGCTCGAGGAGAACATCCAGAAGCTCAGGATGGAGCTCCTCCAGAAGTACGGCAAGGTGAGCGCCGGCGGTGCCGCCGAGAACCCCGGCCGGATCCGGGAAGTCCGGCGGACCATCGCCCGGATGCTCACCGAGCAGGGGATGAGGAAACAGGCATGATCACAAAGGAGAACATCCTCAGGCACGAGCTCCTCGGCCTCACCGTTGAGGTGGTGCAGGCGGCCAACCCCGCGCAGCAGGGGATCGCCGGCCGCATCATGGACGAGACGAGGAACATGCTCGTCATCGGGACCCCCCGGGGGACAAAAAAGGTCGAGAAGGCCCACGCGACCTTCCGGCTCATGCTCCCAGGGGGGACCGTGGTGGATGTCTCCGGGATTGCCCTCGTTTCCCAGCCCGAGAAGCGGATTTCCAAGGTATCCAAGACAAGAAAGAGGATTTAGAGGAATATCATGGCAAAGAGTGTAGGTCTGGATGTCCCTGCCCCGGCGACGGAGTGCGCGGACGTCAACTGCCCGTTTCACGGCAGCTTGCCGGTGCGCGGCCAGGTGATCACCGGCAAGGTCGTGAGCGACCGGATGAAAGGAACGGTGGTGGTGGAGCGGGATTACCTCCACTACATCCGGAAATACAACCGATACGAGAAGCGGAGCTCGAGGATCCATGCTCATAACCCGCCCTGCCTCGGGGCAAAGACGGGGGACATGGTGACCATCGCCGAGTGCCGGCCCCTCTCGAAGACCAAGTCCTTCGTGGTGGTGGAGGTGCAGAAGGCATGAAGGCGAAGCAGTCGTACATCCCGCGGTCCTTAAACACCGGGACGAGGCTCGCATGCGCCGATAACACCGGCGCGAGGGTGGTCCAGGTCATCTCGGTGGACGGGTACCACGGGGTCCGGCGCCGGCAGCCGAAGCTCGGCCTCGGGGACATCGCCACCATCTCGGTGAAGAAGGGCACCCCGGACATGAGGAAGAAGATGGAGAAGGCCGTGGTCATCCGGCAGAAGAAGGAGTTCCGTCGGCCGGACGGCCTCCGGGTCTCCTTTGAGGACAATGCCATGGTCATCGTGAACGAGAACAACGAGCCGAAGGGCACCGAGATCAAGGGGCCGGTGGCCCGCGAGGTGGCCGAGCGGTTCCCGAAGATCGGGTCCATGGCGACCATCATCGTGTGAGGTGGGGGAATGGCAACAACAAGTTCTCAACCCAGGAAGCAGCGGAAGGCGCAGGCCACGGCCCCCCTCCATGAGCGGGGCCGGACCCTCTCGGCACCCCTCGCCCCGGCGCTCAGAGAGCAGTACAAGAAGCGACACCTCCGGGTCGTGAAGGGCGACACCGTAAAGCTCCTCAGGGGCGACCACAAGGGCGAGGAGGGCGTAGTGGACGAGGTGGACGTGAAGCGCTGCACGCTCATCGTCCACGGGGTCTCCATCCCGAAGGCCGACAACACCGACGTGCCGCGGCCCGTCCACCCGTCGAACGTCCAGATCACGAAGCTGAACCTGAAGGATAAACTCCGTGCGGCGAAGCTCGGGGAGGTGGAGTGATGGCGCACCTGAAGCGGTACGCGGCCCCCGACGCCTGGCACGTGGGCAAGAAGTCCAGCACCTACGCGGTACGGACGGCCCCCGGGCCCCATGACGGCGGGGCGATGCCCGCGGCCGTCTGGCTCAGGGACCACATGGGCCTCGCCCGCACCATGCGGGAGGCGCGGCAGGTCCTGAACGCCGGATCCATCATTGTGAACGGGAAGGTCTGCAAGGACCCCCGGCTGGGCATCGGCGTCTTTGACATCGTGAGCGTCCCCGGCATCGGGAAGCACTACCGGATCCTCAGGGATCGGCGGGGCCGGTACAAGTCCATCGAGATCTCGGCCGAGGACGCGAAGACCCGGCTCGCGAAGATCGAGGACAAGACCATCATCTCCGGTGGCAGGGTCCAGCTGAACCTCCGGTTCGGGGCGAACATCATCGCCGATAACAGCTACAAGCCCAAGGACTCCGTGGTCCTCTCCCTCGTGGAGGGGGACGGGAAGAAGCGTTTCCAGATCCTGGACCACTTCCCCTATGCCGTGGGGAACACGGCCATGGTCATCGGCGGGCGGCACTCGGGCCTCGTCGGCCGGATCGTGGAGATCCGGCGGGAGGTCGGCGCCGTCCCGAACCGGGTCATCCTCGAGGACCCGGCGAGCAAGGCACGGTTTGACACCATCGAGGAGTACGTCTACATGGTGGGGAAGGCCGAGTCCGCGGTGAAGGCATGGGGGATTGAGGAATGAACCCGATGCAGGATCTCCGGATCCAGAAGATCGTCGTCCACATGGGTGTCGGGGAGAGCGGCGAGAAGCTCTCCAAGGCCGAGGACGTCCTCACCACCATCACCTCCCAGAAGCCGGTGAAGGCCCTCGCCAAGAAGACCCAGCCGGCCTTCGGGACCAGGAAGGACTCCCCCATCGGCTGCAAGGTGACTCTCAGGGGCGATGCCGCGGAGAAGTTCTTTGAGACCTCCTTCGGGATCGTGGAACGGCAGCTCGACGCGT